>CAZIGZ010000102.1:0-21601 GCA_964538835.1 uncultured Chitinophaga sp.
TTCAACCATCCGGAAAGCCGGCGAACTGCTGCAGTTCGTTCAGCGCAATGCACGCGGCATTCTTGAAGAAATGCTGACTCGTCCGACCCTTGGACATCATGACGCCGACCCGGTCTTCTTTGGAATGCAGCAGGCGGCGACCATCGAGATTCCTGGTCAGCACCAGGCGCATACGAAGATGGTCCCGGAGCCTCACACGATCGCAAGTTCGGTCCTCGCCAGCCGGATTCGGCACGATCACGAATCGGACGTGCAGCGATGACAGATCATCGGACAGATTCCTCAGTGATGCCGTCTCAGATCGTTGATGAACGAACGATGCTGTGCAGGAACCTTTTGGCATCGCCATTGCCGCCGAATGAACTGATCCGCAATCTCGGACTGTATTTGTTGCCCATGGAGGTCAAACGTCTGCTGTTCTTTGCGGATCTGTACCAGCGCATCATGAGTGTGCCCGGGATCATTGTGGAATTCGGATGTCGCTGGGGCCAGAACCTGGCTCACTTCCAGTCGCTGCGGTCTATTCTGGAGCCTTACCATCATCGTCGGTTGATTGTCGGTTTCGACACGTTTGAAGGATTCCCGAGTGTCTCAAAGCATGACGGTTCCTCGGAAGTGATCAGCACGGGAGCCTATTCGGTTTCGCCTGACTATGAACAGAAGCTTGTCGATTTACTGGCATTGCGAGAAAGGCAGTCGCCGCTGCCGGATGTTCGAAAGTTCCATGTGATCAAGGGTGACGCGCCGGCGGAATTTGAGAAATGGCTGGCGGACCATCCGGAGACAATTGTCGCTCTCGCGTACTTTGACATGGACCTGTACGAACCAACGGCTCAGTGTCTGCGACTGCTGAAGGGACGACTGACTCAGGGTTCGATCGTCGGATTTGATGAACTGAACCATGGAAAGTTCCCCGGGGAAACGCTGGCCGTGCGTGAGGTTCTGGGGCTGGAGAATATTCGGCTAATGCGCAGTCTATGGTCGGCGGATGAGAGTTTCTTTGTTGTCTGACGGCCTGTTCGGACCTGGTGGTTTCGGAGAACGGATGATGTCCGCGAGTTGCACAAGTCGTCCCGAATACTATGCGATCACGGAAGCCACGGAGCAGTACTTTCATCGGCGAGGTGATTGCCCGGAAGGCCTGGGCTGGCCGAATGCCCCCGATGCCATCCGTCGATTTGAAGTGATGCTGGACGTGATGAGGCCTGACAGCGCTGCTCGCAAACAGCTCCCGGCAGCAGACCCTCCCGCTGAGTCTCAGCCGGTTCGTCTTCTGGACTTTGGCTGCGGGACCGGGCATCTTCTGGAATACCTTCAGCAGCATGGCCGTTCGGACATTCAGTATTCCGGTGTCGACCTGTCCGAAACGTTCATCGGGATCGCGAAATCCAAGCACCCGAATGCGGACTTTCGAGTCCTTGATATCTTTGAGCATCCTGAAAACCTGGGCCAGTTCGACTATGCCATCATCAACGGTGCATTTACGTCGAAATGCACGATGTCCTTTGAAACCATGTGGCAGACGGTTCAGCGCATTCTCAGAATCGTTTTCGCATCCGTTCGTTGTGGGCTGGCTGTGAACACAATGAGCAAGCATGTCGACTGGGAACGCGATGACCTGTTTCACCTTCCGATGGACCTGTTTGCTCAATTCCTCTGCAAAGACCTGAGTCGCCATTTTGTCATGCGAAACGACTATGGTCTCTACGAATACACGACGTATATTTACCACACACGGCAGAGCTGACGGGGGGCTGAAAGGTCTCGACGCAGAACGTCTGCCGGTTCATTGCCCGAAGATACTGGCCGACAAAGGAGAACCCATGACTCCTGTACTTCTGCTTGGGGCGGGAAAGATCGGACGTGCGATTGCCAGCCTGCTGCATCACAGCGGCAGCTACAACATCCTCGTGGCCGACAATGACTCCGCAGCGCTGGAAAAGCTCCGGACGATGGTTCCGGTGCAGACTCAGCTGGCCGATGCCAGTGACCTTGAAAACCTTCGGAGCCTGATGAAAGACCGTCGCGTCGTCATCTCGGCACTGGTCTATTCGGCCAATCCCCTGGTTGCAGCGGCTGCCGTGGAAACGAACACCAGCTACTTCGATCTGACGGAAGACGTGGCCACAACGCGAGCCGTCCGACAGCTTGCAGATCGCTGTGCCGATGACTGCATTCTGATGCCGCAGTGCGGGCTTGCTCCGGGATTTATTTCCGTCATTGCCGGACATCTGATCAGGCAGTTCGACAGCCTGGACTCAGTTCACATGCGAGTCGGCGCGTTGCCGCAGTTTCCAAGCAACAGCCTGAAATACAATCTGACCTGGTCGACCGACGGGCTGATCAATGAATACTGCAATCCCTGCGAAGCCATTCATGATGGTGAGCTTCGGGAGGTTCTTCCTCTGGAAGGGCTTGAAGAATTTTCCCTGGACGGCGTTCGATACGAAGCCTTTAACACATCCGGGGGACTGGGCACGCTTTGCGAAACGATGCAGGGCAAGGTCCGGGAACTGAACTATCGTACGGTCCGATATGTCGGACACCGCGATCTCATGGAGTTTCTGCTGAGAGGCCTGAGACTTTCCGAACGTCGGTCGGTGCTGAAAGATATTCTGGAAAGCGCCATTCCGGTGACATGGCAGGATGTGGTTATCACATTCGTCAATGTGTCCGGGATGATGAACGGACAGTTTGTACAGCTGAACGACGCAAGAAAGATCTACCATCAGCATTCCGGCGACCGTCACTGGAGTGCCATACAGCTGACCACGGCGGCCGGTGTCTGTTCGGCTGTTGATCTTCATTTGGCTGGAAAACTGCCGTCTCGCGGATTTGTCCGGCAGGAAGACATGGCCTTTGAAGACTTCATTTCCAATCGATTTGGACGGATCTTCGACAGCCGAAACGCCTGAATCCGGAATTGGTCTTTTCCCAAATTCGCTGTCCTCCTATTCTCCCCGCCCTGCGGCAGAATCTGCCGCATTGAGGTCATGACCGGCGAGATCTGCGTTTGGCATGCCCTCTGCACAGTCAAAGGCTGTGTTGCCGGTTGGTGAGCGAAGTTCAGAGCGGAAGTCCTCAGAAGACGAAGAACCACGTGTTTTTCAAGTGTTTTCGGGAACCTGGTACTCTGAGGTTTGCTTCGGACATTGAAAGTTTTGGCAACACAACCTTGTAAGACTGACAATCCGTTCGAGAACGAAGGTTGGACCACAGTAAGGAAGCTGTGACCTGCCGGAACAGGCTCGGGCAATACTGAAATGCTGGCTGAGTCAGCATGAGCGTATGAAACGGGATTGGCGGTCTGTGCTGTGTCACTTGAGCTTTTGAATTTTCTTCTGGCAGGGACGCCGCGTATGAAGATGTTCATGATGCTGATGGCGCTGGTTTCTGATCAGCCAGCCTCTGAGACTCCTGATGTGATTCTGCTGGACTTTACCGCAAGCTATTGTCAGCCCTGTAAGCAGATGCTGCCTATCCTGCAGCGAATGGAGCAGGACAATTATCCGATCCGCCGGATCGACATTACTGAAGAACATGAGCTTGCTCGACGGTATCAAGTGGACCGGGTGCCAACACTGGTCCTGCTGGTTGAAGGCAAAGAAGCGAAGCGTTTTGTGGGACTTCGCAGCGAAGATGAACTGCGGCAGGAAATGAACGTGGCTGCTCGAAAGCTGCGAGAAGCTCGTGAAGCCGCATTACCTCGCGCAGCACAGCCAGTTCTTACCGAGGGCACACCACTTGTTCAGGAAGAGAGCAAAGCGGCGGACGACAAACCAAAGCGCAAGTCCATCGGGGAGATGTTTCGAGGAATCCTTGGCGGGTCTGAAGATGTGGAACATCCGTCAGTGCGTGCTCAGAGTCCTGATCCGGTGCCGACGTCAACTCCGCTTGAGACGGCTGCTGCGGCAACGGTCAGAATTCGCGTGGAAGGACGTTCCGCCGAAGACAGCAAGCTCATTCAGGATGTTGGTACCGGCACGATTGTCTACAGCGAAACAGGCGAGACGGTGATCCTGACCTGTGCGCACTTCTTTTTGAAGATGGCTCGGCAGGGCAAAAAGATCGAAGTTGAGATCTTTGAAAACGGAAAGCCGACAAAGTTTCCGGCAGAGATCATTGGCGGCGATCACGATTCGGATCTTGCGTTTCTGCGAATTCGCTCTGCGAAGACGTTTCCCTGCGTTGGTCTCACTTCATCAATGCCGGAGCTGAAGACCGGGCAGGCCCTGGTGAGTTTTGGCTGTGACGACGGTAGTGACCCAAGTCGCCTGTCCACAACACTGCTCGCCGTGAACAAGTATAATGGCCCGGGAAATCTCTCCTGTTCCGTGGACCCGAAAGGCGGTCGTTCAGGCGGCGGGCTGTTTCGCGAGGACGGCGTTCTTGTGGGTGTCTGCAGCTGTGCCGATCGAAAGAGCCATGAAGGGCTCTACATGTCCTTCGAACCCATCCAGACTCTGGTCCAGCAGCTGAATCTGCAATACGTCTGCAGTCGCAGCGAAGTGCCAGGCAACGGCGAAGATGCGGCCAGCGCGTTCCGCGATCAGCTGGAAGGAAAGACTCAGGCTCCGCCGTCCAGCCGAACACCAGGCGGAGATCTGGCCCAGGCAAATCCAGCACCAGCGACTCAGAATGACGCGTCAGCTTTTTTTGAACCAGAGTCCGTGGCGAGCACCGGGCCTGGTGCAGCGAACGGGGCAGACGCAGTGACCGAGCCAGATCCGTTCATCAACTCACAGCCTGAGGCCCTGAATCCCGTCGCGAAAGCACCGCCGGTAACTACCGACGTTGTACCAACCTCTGCCCCGACTGGCCCGAAAGTGACCATCATTATTGACGATGTAAAGCCGGGAAGTCAGAGAAAGGTGATCGTGATTCCACAGGCTTCGCTGTGGCTGCTGGAGATGCTGACGGGTGAAGCTGGCAACGAACAGGCTTCAGCGTCGGAAGTTCCCGGTGAATCCCTCGTCGGAGAAACGACCAGTGCGAAAGCCTCGGTTCCTAAAGCAGAGAGCCGAACTGCTCGAGCCAATTACGAATGGTAACGAAAACCCGCACAAGCAACTGACTTTGGTCAGGTTCCGCCGATCATGATCCATCCAGAACAGCCTCGGTCTTCACCGAGGCTGTTTTTGTTCTGGCAAAGTGGCAAACTTTGCTACGGGGGAAATCACTCCTTTGTGACGAAACCGCAACATCGCACATGAAAATGAGCCAGGCTGCAAATGCTGAAGGATTGTTTCCTTCAGGAAATTCGCCTGAAGTGGATCTCCCGATGTTGCCAACGATTCTTGAATGGTATCTCGATATTGTTGCATCGATCGCATGCATGGTCTTGACGTTTTCGGTGGTAGACCGACTTGCGATGCGGAGAGTCTTTGCGTTTCGCACACGCTTCTTATGGTCTCTCCTGGTGTTCTGTATCGTGGCTTCCGGTTCAATGCTGTCGATCCGGCATGGCGAAGAAACCAAGGATGAACTGCGCACCTCAATCAGCGCACTGATATCGACATATGCCGGTGAAATGCGGGAACATCTGCATGAGACCGTGGACACGAAAACGTCGCCGGAAGATCCGGTCTATCAGCACCTGCTGGAGAAGCAGCGAGCCTTCCAAATCCTGAACAAGTCGGTGCATGACGTTTACACGATGCGCAAGACAGAAGATGGGTCAGTCTACCTCGTTGTTGACGCAGAAACCGACTACAACTATGACGGAAGAATTGAAGGCGAAAGAGAACAGCGTACGCCCGTTGGCGAACCTTACGAAGATCTGACTTCGTCGATGGAAGCAGCGTTTTCCGGGGTTGAGTCGTTCGACGAGCAGCCATACACCGACCGATGGGGCACTTGGGTCAGCGCGTATGCTCCCATCTACACGAACGATGGTCGTCTGGACGGAATTCTGGGAGTCGACTTTTCCGCGAATGAATGGGTGACCAAATTGGCCTCCGCAAGGCTCTGGGTCCTGGGATTTACCCTTGTGATCAACGGGACGGTGCTGGCCGGCTGTTTTGTCGTGGCTCGTCTGAATGCTGAGCTGGATGAGCGTGCCAGGCTGACTCAGGAACTGCATCATCAGCAGAGTTCACTGGAAGCGAAGAACCGTGAACTGGATGCTGCGAAATCTGCGGCAGAGCGAGCCAACCGAGTGAAGTCGGAATTCCTGGCCAATATGAGCCATGAGATTCGGACACCAATGAACGGAATTCTCGGACTGTCAAAACTCCTGCTGGATACTCCGGTCAATGCGGAACAGCGACGAAATCTGGAACTGGTTGTCTCCTCCGGCGAAGCTTTGCTGACCGTGCTGAATGACATTCTGGACTTCAGCAAGATCGAAGCCAACATGCTTCACTTCGACCCTTGTGCGTTCGAACCTCGTGAGGTTGTCGGCAATGCGATGAAGCTGCTGGGACTTCGCGCGGAACAGCGCGGTATCGAACTGACCTGTCGCATTCTGCCCGACGTTCCCCATGTTCTTGTGGGCGATGCGGGCCGAATTCGTCAGATTCTGGTCAACCTTGTCGGCAATGCGATCAAGTTCACTCACGACGGCGAAGTGGCCGTGACCGTGTCAAAGGTTGCGACTCGCGGACATGCTGTGGACATTCTGTTCTCCGTCCGAGACACAGGCATTGGCATTACTAAAGAGCGTCAGGCCTCGGTCTTTGAACCCTTTGTTCAGGCCGATGGCAGCACCACTCGACATTACGGCGGCACCGGACTGGGACTGACCATTTGCCGTCGACTGGTTCAGCTGATGGGAGGCCAGATCGGACTGGAGAGCGAACCCGGCGCTGGCAGCACTTTCAGCTTCACGGTCCCGTGCGAAATCAGTGAAGACATTGAAGGATCGCATCCGGCAGCGCTGTCTTCGACGATCCCTGGTCAGAGAGTTCTGATTGTCGACGACAACTCTACAAACCGGTTGATTCTGGAGGAGATTCTGCATTCATGGAACATCAAGGCCGTGGGCGTGCAGCATGGGTCCGAAGTGCGATCGGTGCTTGAACAGGCTGCGACCAGTGGTCGACCTTTCAACATGATGCTGCTTGATCTTCATATGCCCGACATGGATGGCTTTGGCGTTGCAAAGCTGGTTGAACGTCTGCCTTGCGGGGCGGGCATCGACATTATCATGCTCAGTTCTTCCGAAGCCGCCCACCATCGCGCGCAGCTGCAGGAAACGAAGATCGCGGCATTCCTGACCAAGCCAGTCATGCAGTCAGAACTGCTCGAGACGATTCTCACCCTGAACGCGGTTCCGGATGAGACACATGAGCCTGCACCTGTGATCGTTGAGTCGGCTGAAGAAGGAGAAGTGAAGGTTGTTCCTCGCGTGCTGGTTGTCGAAGACAACTTCGTGAATCAGCAGTTGATGCTTCGCGTTTTGACGAAGGACGGCTATGAAGTGCTGCTCGCCGGCGACGGGAACGAGGCCGTACAGACTCTGGTTTCTGAGAAGGTCGATGCGATTCTGATGGACTGTCAGATGCCTGTCGTCGATGGGTACGAAGCGACTCGGCTACTGCGTCAGGCTGGCTGTGTTTCGCGAGTCGGTGAAAGAATTCCGATCATTGCACTGACTGCGAATGCTCTGGCCGGTGACCGCGAGCGATGTCTGGAAGTGGGCATGGACGACTTCGTGACCAAGCCGATCCAGTTCTCTGCTCTTTACGAAACTCTGCGACAGTACATTAAGCTGCCAAAGCCAGGTCAGGCAGCTAACGATGCGACTCTGCACTTTGAACACCATGACGATGACGGTGCTTCTGATTCAGTCAGTACGAAAAAGGAAGACGCTCAGAATCTGGAGATTCGTCAGAAAGAAGAACCCGTTCGATCTGTTCCGGCAGCTCCAGTCCCCGTTCAGACTCGCTGGGAGAAAGACGAGTTCACCAGCGTCGAAGTGCTCGATGAAACAGATCTGATGGACCGAATTGGCGGCGACATTACTCTGGTCGAACTTCTGGCGGATGCCTTCCGAGGCGATGTGGGGCAGTATCTGACGAACTTGCAGACCGCCATTGACATCTGGGACTTCCCGTCCGCTCGACGCGCTGCACACACGATCAAAGGAAGTGCCGGAAATCTTGGAGGAAAGCGGCTGGCGGCAATCGCGAAGACCGTGGAGCACCAGGCTGCGAATTCCTGCCAGGACGATCTTGATTCCGTAGTGCCTCAGCTGCAGAAGGAAATTCACACACTTCTGGACAAGATTGATCATCTGGTCCAGACCGCTGGCTCAGTCGCCTGAGCAGGCCGACGTCTCATCGTAAAAGCTCCGCTGCAAAGTCGAATTGACTTGATTTGGCAATTCGGGCTACAAGAACCCGTGTTGGGCGGCTGGAGGCTGCCTGCGCGAATACTTTGCCGCTGGCCAATGTGAGAGATTTCTTTTGAGGCGGTCTGGTTCTGACCAGCCATTTCACGGAAATTCTCGATGGCCAGCGATCGACGGAGCGATGCAATGCGAAAGATGACGATCGTTGGTCTGGCGGCCATGATGATGGCCGGTTGTGGCGGTTCAGAGTCGAAGCCAGCCGGCGAAGGCGCTGCGGGAGTTCCGCTGGCCATCAGCCCGACCAAGCAGAGCACTCCGGATGCAGCGCCACCAAAGAGTGGCAAGATCGAGGACTTTGCGCCTGCTGTCCGACAACTGCTTCAGAAAGCGAATGCCGCAGTCGTTGCCGGAAAGTACCCGACCGGTATCGAAGCGATGAGTCAGGCCATCGGAATCACTCCAGAGGATGCTCGGCTGTTTCGAATTCGTGCAGACATTTACGCTCTGCAGAAGGAGAATGCGAATGCTCGAGCCGACTTCAGCACTGCGATCCGACTCGCTCCGGACAACCCGGATCTCTACAACTATCGCGGCTATTTTCTGATGTCCATGGGACTCGGCAAGGAGGCCCTGGAGGATTTCAATAAGGCCATTGAGCTGAATCCCAAGCACGCCGCTTCTCTCAATAATCGAGGCCTGATGAAACTCGCTGGCGAAGATTATGCCGCGGCAGAAGCCGACTTTGCCAAGGCGATTGAAGCTGATCGGAAGTTTGCCGATGCATGGAACAATCGTGGCTTCGTTCGAATGAAACAGAAGCAGCTTGATTCTGCCATGAGCGATATTCAGATGGCTGTTCAGCTGAACGAGAAGTACGTCACAGCCTGGAACAACTGCGGCCTGATTGCACTGGAACAGAAGAAGTTTGATGAGGCTGTGAAGGCATTCTCACGAGCCGTCGAACTCGATCCGATGGATGCTCGCTGGCTGAATCACCGCCGAGCTGCTCTCATCAAGCTGAATCGTTTTGCTGAAGCCCAGAACGATGCCAGCCGAATCGATTGGCTGGCGGGACTTGCCCAGCTGACCGAAGATGCCGCACGAAACGCACGTAACCCCAAAGTGTGGCTGAACCGCGGCAATCATCTGATGAACGGCAACGAATACGGAGCTGCCATTCAGGACTTTACTCGGGCACTTGTTGTGAGCCCGGGAAATCCGGATGCACTGGCTGCCCGAGCCAAGGCGTGGATCGGTACCGGTGATTATCAGAAGGCGATGCTGGATTGTGATGAATCCATCGTTGTTCGTCCCAGCCCTGAAGCGTATTCTACCCGTGGCGACATCTGGATGAAGCTGGAGAATCTCGATCAGGCCATTTCCGATTTCGAAGCTGCACGTCGATTTGATGAACAGGTCGCAGTGGCCTACGAAACTCGCGCTGGCAAGCGACGTGAAGCCGGCGAAACAGACGCTGCCGAAGCGGATATGGCCAAAGCGAAAGAGATCCGAGCTGCCATGGAAGACAAGCCCGCCGAAGAAAAGCCGGCCAACGTGGCTGAAGGATTCGATCCGACCAAAGGTTGATTATGTCCGTACCACTTGCAGAACAGCGACCTTCCTGGCGCAGCTTTGCGACAGGGAGCGCTGTTTCTTTGCTGGTACACGGGCTGTTGTTTCTTTGCATGACCATGGTTGTGCGAGGATGCCAGAAGGCCAGCAGCGGCCAGCCTGGCGGTGAAGCGTTCAGAGAAGTCGGACTCTTTGTGGTTGACGGCGCTGAACACGGTGCTGCGGAATCCGGCATGCAGAATGGTGCGGGGGCCGATCAGGAAACTCGCGATGTTCCGGAGCCGACGCAGACGACAGATTCGGAACCATCAGAAAATCCGCGGGAGTCGATGACTCCGGACAGCTCCGCAGTTCCGACCGATGCTCCAGATGTCGGGGACCTCCTGGGAACCGGCTCCGGAACGGACAACAGCCAGAGTACTCAGGATGTTCCGCGACTGATCGGCCCTGGGCTTCAGGCCGGTGGATCGTCCAGCGGTGCTTCGGGAGGTTCGTCGCTGATCCAGCCAGCTGAGGCTGGAGGTGCGAAGAAGCTTGGTGGCTTCGGCGGAACTGGTGAAACGACTTTCATGAACATCGTGGGAGTCGGCAAGTCGTTCGTTTATGTGATCGATACCAGCAGCAGCATGGACGGTGGTCGCATTCGAATGGCCAAAGGGCAGCTAAAGGCCAGCCTGCGCCTGCTGCAGCCGAATCAGAAATTCGCGGTGCTGTTCTATAACGAATACATCGAAAAGCTGAAGCTGCGACGAGTTGCTGAGCAGCCGATGTACTTCGCCAGTGACGTCAACAAACAGCTGGCGTTACAGCAGATTGAAACCGTGACTCCGGATCATGGCACGGATCATTTCCCGGCACTGCAGGAAGCCCTGGCATTGAAGCCGGATGTCATCTACTTCCTGACTGATGGTGAAGAGCCGTCGCTGTCACCGGCTGAACTTCGCGAGATTCAGGCTCTGGCAGGGAGCACGACCATTCATGTCATCAAGTTTGGTGATGGGCGGGTTACCACGACCGCGACAAGCTGGCTGGAGAAACTGGCTCGCCAGTGCAGCGGGGAATTCAGAGAACTCGAGGTTGAGCGATAGGCCACGTTCTTCCGGACGTGCGTCGGTCCTTTGGCGTCGTCTGAGCGTCCCGTCGGCACAATTACGATCACTGGATTGACCAGTGGTCGGCATTCGGCTTTCTCAGACACCAGCGATACCAGAGTGTTGATGTGTACCAGTTGTTCGGAATGGATCCGTCGGCGTTCTTGTACCAGCTGCTGCACCCGGCTCCCCAGGCGCTTTTCTTCAGCTTGCGCTGTGACAGCTTCACAAACGCGTCAACAGCCTCTCGGCGAACTTCAATGTTCTGTGCGCCTTTCGCGGGTCCGTTTTCCAGGAGCCTGATGATGTGCTGCACCTGAGTCTCGACCATATAGATAATCGAGTTGTGTCCGAGATTCGTGTTGGGCCCGTAAAGAAAGAAGAGGTTTGGGAAATCGGGCGTTGCAAGTCCGTAGTACGTGGATGGAAACTGCTGCCACGCATCTTTCAATGAAACTCCGCGTCCGTTGATGATGTTCAGTGTGCTGACCAGTGGGTGAGTTTCAAAGCCGGTTCCGTAGATGATGCAGTCCACAGCGGTCTCGCCGTTCTTTGTGACAACTCCTGTCTGCGTGATTCGTTCGATCGAAGTGGTATCGATCGTAACGTTGGGCTGCTGAACGACGTCCAGAAAATCGCTCGACAACAGAATGCGCTTGCAGCCAGGCGGATAAGTCGGAATCAACACCGGCTGAAGTTCCTTTCGAACCCTGGATCGCATACTGTGTTCAAGCCACCAGCGGTAGATTGTGTGGGCGATGTATGTGTCCCACAGCGCAATGATGCGATACTCGCAGTCCAGATAGATCGATCCTCGGTACAGCGACTGCAGGATCGGAAATCGCTTCATCATCGCATGCCAGCGTGATGAGTATTTCGGGTTTCTGAGAGGATGGATCCAGCTGGGATGACGCTGATACAACGTCACGTGGGAGGCTTTGCGAACAACTTCCGGGAGGAACTGGATCGTGCTGGCACCGTTCCCGACAACGGCGACACGTTTTCCCGTGACATCGGCATGGGCAGGCCAGCGTGCGGAATGCCATGACTGCCCCTGGAACGTCTCGCGGCCTTCAAACCGAGGAGTCGCCGGCGTGCTCAGCTGTCCTACGCCACTGATCAGGTAGCGGCACTGCCAGGTTTGCCCGGTCAACGTGGTGACGGTCCAGAGATGCGTGTCGCTGGAAAAGCGTGCTTCCTGGACGGTCTGTCCGAAGGAAATGAACGGCCGGATCTGAAACTTGTCAGCGACGTCACGAAAGTACTGCAGAATCTCCGGCTGCCGTGCGTACTTTTGACTCCAATCGTGCTTCGGAGCAAAGGAAAAGGAATAGAGGTAGGACGGAACGTCGCATCCGGAATTGGGATAATGGTTTTCAAGCCACGTCCCGCCCACGTCCTGTGCTCGTTCCAGAATGGCAAAAGACCTTTGGCCACGCTTCAGCAGCATCGCGGCCATGCAAAGACCGCTCATCCCCGCGCCTACGATCAGGTATTCCACTCGGTTCGATTCAGCAGCCATTGTCCGACCTGGTACAGAGTCGCATGTCGGCACCCAGCTGGCGAATTTCGCCGTGTCCGACTGTTCTGGATAAAAACATCCCATGTGTCTTAGACTGCGTCTTACGTTAGCCGTCAAGCGGCACGCAAATCTCCCAACCGATTGTCTGTGAATATCCTTGTGGCGAGAAACTTTCTGCAGGCACCACCACCATTTCTGAGCCAGCCGGTCAATGGCTGGAACGGAGGGGCCTTTGTTTGCGGTCGTCGAACGCACACGATCAGACTTCGTGTGATGCCGGGGCACAGACCGATCGTGTATGTCCATGGGATTACGGCCAATGTTGATTTCTGGCCGCTGACATTACCAGCGGAGTTAATCGAATACGGTGGATGCTCGGTAAGTCTCCCTGACCATTCGACAGGGTTTTCTCGACAGGAGCCTGACTCACCGGCAGCCACGAACCGTGAACCGACGGGCGATGATGCGGAGAACAGTGCTCCGTGGGTCACTCCATCCGATCTCAGCCAGCCGATTATTCGAATCATTGATGAGATCTACGAAGGGCAACCGGTGCGCCTTGTGGGATGGTCCACCGGTGGATTAGCCGTGTTGCATGCGGCCGCTACGCATCCTGAGAAAGTTGAGTCTGTTGCTTCAATCTGCGGGTTTGCACGCGGCCAATGGCGCGGCGGGCTTGGCTTGTTTCAGTTGATGGCCACGGGGATGCTGCGGGGATGGCTGCTGAAACAGGCCTTGCGACTGACTCAGCTTCGCCCTCAGTTGTTCGACACATTCATGCTGGCCATTTGCTGCAACAAATGGGATCCCGAAGTTCGAAGGCTCGCCAAAGCAAGTGGACTAAGTGCCGGAATGAGATTCCATCAGCTCTCGGATCTGATCCGGACAATGGGCTGCATCCGAAGCTGGGATATCACATCACTTCTGCCGGCCATTCAGTGCCCGACGCTCATCATGTCGGGGGAACGCGACCCTGTTGTGCCCTTTGATGAAGCCAGGCACATGGCATCCACGATTCGCGATTCGTTTTCGCTGGTCATGAAGAACTGTGGGCATCTCTACTTCGCAGAAGCGTCGTCCGAGTCCAGTGAATGTCTGATCCGCTGGTTGACCAGAGACTGATACTCGTCTGCAATACAACGAAAGAAGCCGACCCAAACGGATCGGCTTCCTGTGTTGTCAGACGTCTTTCGCAGAGCGATGACGTTATCGGATCCGAGGAACCGGAGTCTCAGCCTTTGGTTCCGCCGGAGCATCCTTTGATGCTTCGCGAACATTCGCTTCTGCCACGGTGACCAGCATCTTGCCCTGAGCAATCTGGCCTGGCTGGAAGAAGTACTCAACGCCATTCAAACCACGGTGATTTTTGTTGGCAAGTTCGTCCCAGGTCATGTTGTCCGTACGAGTCCAGATAGCAGCCTGAGCTGACTTCTGATCAACGCGACCAGTACCAACCATGCGGATCAGTTCTGCAAGAATCGGGTCCTGAGTGTAATCAGACACCTTCACGAGCTTGTATTCAACACGAGGGTTTGGATCGGCCTTGCCATGATTCAGGCAGGCAGAAACAAACGGAACCTTCACAGTTCGTTCTGGTGGGATGGAGAAGAATCCGGCTGAGCCTGGCTTCACTTCCGGAGGAACTGAACCAAAACCGCCACCGCCCAGACCGCCGCCACCAAGGCCACCGCCGCCCAGACCGCCACCGCCGAGACCACCACCGCCACCACCGAATCCGCCGCCGCCGTTCTGGTTGCCGCCGCCGCCCTGACCGCCGCCCAGACCGCCGCCGCCGAGACCACCACCGCCGAGGCCGCCACCACCAAGACCACCACCGCCGCCGAGACCCAGCTGCTTCAGGACCTGAACGGTCACGAAGGCATCCGGAAGGTCAACAGTCACAGCCTGATCCGTTGTGTTTGTAATCAGAACGAACCCGCCTGTGGCATCATTAGCAACCACCTTCGATTCCAGTCGGCCGTCTTCCATGCCCTGGAAGAGTTCAACACGCTCTGCAGCCGGATCGAATTTTGGGTTCGTGATCACTGGCTTACGACTCTTGGAGCGAGAATCTGCCTGCCCGGCAGTTGGCACCAGCAAGGCAACTGCAGTCAGCGCCAACGCGCTAACAGCAAGACGAAACGCTGACCGGGAGAGAATCATGAATAACTCCTGAACCCACAAAAGACACGACTTCAGCGGTCGGTTGACGAAGGCCGAGCGAGACGCTGCTCGCTCAGAAACGGCGATTCCGAACGATCATCAAGGAGTTTATCGCTGTTTTCCGCCGGTTCACAACAAAAAAGTTCCCGGTCCGAACGCAACTCGAAATGTCTTGTGGGCAACGACACCCATCGGGAAACAGCTGCGGAATAAACCGAAGAATCAGAACCCCGAAGCTCTGCCGTTCCGGAAACTTGTCCCGATCACCCGGTTTGTGCTCGCTTTTCCACTTCGGCAATGCAGTCGCCCTCCGACATAATGCGAAATCATCGCTCAAGGTGCCAGGCACCTGAATGATGGAACCTGTTGGAAAGAAACGGTTTCCGCATCGGAAAAACACCCATATTCTTCGCCTGTGTTTCGATTCTCGAATGGTGGCTGTGTTGGCTCTCGCAGTGCTCTGACCGAGTTGTGACGGCCGAGACTGTCCGAAGTTGTCCGGAGCCAGGAGTCGGCGGGCCCGTCAGCGTGGCCCCTCAGGCCGGACCGTCAGGGGCCGCGAGCATTTGTTGTGGCGTCAGTGTTTCAGAACGTGGACGATCGGAGTTCTCGACGCCGAGCCGACGGCTTTCCGACGTGTGAAAGAACTCGATTTGAACGGATCTCAGAAGCGAAATCCGTTGTGAGGCCGTGAGCGGTTCCCTAGACTTCGCCCTCCGTTCCCGCCTGCATGGCGGTACCCCCGTCTCCAAGTTCTTCGGTTCCATCAGGACCAGGTAGCAATGTCGAATTTCTTCTTCACGAGTGAATCGGTGAGTATGGGACACCCGGATAAGGTGTCTGACCAGGTTTCTGACGGAATTCTGGATGCTCTGCTTGAGCAGGATCCGATGTCTCGCGTGGCCTGCGAAACGCTGTGCACGACGGACCTGGTCGTGCTGGCTGGCGAAATCACCAGCAAGGCCAAGGTTGACTATGTCGGTGTGGCTCGCAAAGTCATTCGAGACATCGGCTACACGTCTGATGACATTGGCTTCAACGCCGATTCATGCCGCATCTTTGTCGCTCTGCACAGCCAGAGCCCCGATATTGCTCAGGGGGTCGATAAGGACGGTGCAGGCGACCAGGGCCTGATGTTCGGATACGCCTGCAATCAGACCGAAGAACTGATGCCGGTTCCAATCGCGTATGCTCACCGTCTGATCAATCGACTGACGGAAGTGCGAAAGACCGGAGTTGTGAACTGGCTCCGTCCGGACAGCAAGAGCCAGGTGACTGTCGAGTACGAAGGAAATCGTCCGGTCCGCATCGACGCGATTGTGATTTCCACGCAGCACGCCGAAAAGGTGACTCAGAAAGAGATCGCGAACTTCGTTCGCAAGGAAGTGATCAATAAGGTCATTCCAGCGGAGATGCTGGACAGCAAGACCAAGTACCACATCAATCCAACCGGACGATTCGTGGTTGGCGGTCCTCATGGTGACACTGGTCTGACGGGCCGAAAGATCATCGTCGATACCTACGGCGGATGGGGGCGACATGGTGGTGGTGCGTTCTCCGGCAAGGATGCGACCAAGGTTGACCGATCGGCCGCTTACATGGGCCGTTACGTGGCCAAGAACATTGTCGCAGCAGGGCTCGCGGATCAGTGCGAAGTGCAGCTGGCGTACGCGATCGGTGTTGCGGACCCGGTCAGCATTCGAGTTGACACGTTCGGCAGTGCGAAGATTGAAGAAAGTAAGATTGCCGAACTGGTTCGTGAGAACTTCCCGCTCACTCCGAAGGGCATTATCGAACACCTGAAGCTGCGTCGCCCGGTGTTCCTGAAGACTGCGGAAGGCGGCCACTTTGGTCGAACCGGTCCAGGCTTCACATGGGAAGCAACCGACAAGGCCAAGGCCCTCAAGAAGGCCGCGAAGTAGTTTAAACTGACTCAGCCGAATCATTGGATTCGGCTGAGTTCTTTTTCGCACGGATGCAGCTATGGGTGATGATTCGACAGGCTCGGCACCCCGCGCAGGGAGTTCGCCATCCCCCGGACCAGTTTTGCGCCCGGAGGTGCAGAAGATTATTCAATCCGGGCGAGTCAGCGAGGTACGAAGTTCGGGTTCGCTGTTTTCCGTCTTCCTTCTTGCTCTGCTGTCCGGCATTTTGCTTTGGGCCAGCTTCACTCCGCTTGAGTGTGCGCCGCTGGCCTGGATTGCACTGGCCCCGCTGGCTGTTCTGGGTCGGCTCCGCAGCCTGCCTCGATTTTCGTGGCTTGCTTTGTGGTTCGCCGGTTTTTTCACGAACCTTGTGATGCTTCAGTGGATGCGGCTTGGTCACCCGGCCATGTACCTCGCGCTGGTGGCACTTGCGGCGTATGTCGGTTTGTACTTTCCGATGTTTGTCCTGTTGCTCCGTCGCGCCGTCCGCTGGCGTATTCCGCTGTGGCTTGCTGCGCCGATTGTGTGGACGGGGCTCGAGTATGCTCGGGCCTATCTGCTGACAGGCTTCTCCTGGTACTACCTGGGCCATTCGCAGTACCGCTGGACCACACTGATTCAGGTGAGTGATCTGGTAGGCAGTTACGGAGTTTCATTCCTGGTCGCGATGTACTCCGGAGTCATCGCTCAGTTTGTTTCCGAACGATGGCTGGTAAGGCTTCGGCTGGATACGGATTCCTGTCCTTCGGGGCTGTCTTACATCCCGTGGTGTGCGGCAACAGCATTGCTGTGCTGTGTACTGGGGTATGGTGCAGTGCGAAAGATGCCTGCCGACGCATTTCCCGCAGGCCCATCCATCGCACTGATTCAGGGGAATTTCTCACCGGAACTGAAGCATGATCGCGACCTCGTGCTCAACCGATTTCGAGTTCACAATACGCTGATGCAGCACACAGTGGAGTTGCGACCGAACTTTATCGTGTGGCCGGAAACCATGTTCCCATGGCCGATGCAGAGTGCCGGGGAAAATGTGACCGATGAAGAGATCCTGGCTCAGGTGCCGCTCGATGTTCTGCGAGACTACGGAAACGAATCGGCTCAGCTGGTCGAACCCTTCCGGACGCAGGAAGTTCAAAAGAGTCTGGCGAGCCATGCTTACGGGGTCGGTGCGGCCCTTGTGATCGGGGTCGAGTCATGGGTCGCAGAGAAAGACAAGACTCGCATCTTCAACGCGGCAGCCTTCGTCCGGCCGGACCTCGGATACATTGGAAGTTACGACAAGATTCATCGAGTCATCTTTGGCGAATACATCCCGCTGCGAGATGTTTTTCCGTGGCTGCACCAGCTGACTCCGTTCGGAGCTGGATTCGGAATTGATGCGGGCAACGAATTTCGATCGTTCGAGTACGGTGACTACTCCATCGTCCCGATGATCTGCTTTGAAGATACGGTTCCGCACCTGGTTCGCCAGATGGCCTCGCAGAAGGATTCGTCCGGGCAATCGTGTGATGTCCTTGTGAATCTGACCAATGATGCGTGGTTCCGTGGAAGCAGCGAGCTGGATCAGCATCTGATTACTTCCGCGTTCCGCTGCGTTGAAACTCGCATGCCACTGGTTCGAGCCGTGAATGGCGGAATCTCAGCATTTATCGACGGGAACGGGGAGATTCGTGATCCCGCAAAGATCATGGTGATGAAGGAACCGCTTGAAGGGCTGGTTCCTCAGCTCACGGAAGTCCGGGGCCTGCGCGACGAAACGACCGGTCACTGGCGTCGGCAGTTTTCCGGGATTGTCTTCGGCGAAGTACCTCTTGATCCCCGTGAATCTCTTTACGTTCGCTATGGCGACTGGTTTGCCGGCCTTTGTCTGATTGTTACCCTGCTTTGTATCGTGCCTCGAAAGGCTGCCTGAAACCCAGGCCTCAGCCGCCCCTCCGGCATTGGCACTGACGCCAGGACACCCCGGTATTCAGACCACGCTGTTTGATGAAAGACAGAACCCATGTGCAATCGATCTCTCCTCTTCCTGCCCACGTTGATGTTCGCCATCGCAACGTCGGTTTCCGTCTGTGCGGATGATCCGGAGTTTGCAGACAGCAAGTATCCAAAGAATGAGTGGGTGTCACTCTTCAATGGCAAGGATCTGACCGGATGGACACCGAAGATCCGTTACTGCGAGCTTGGTGAGAACTTTGAAAACACTTACCGTGTGGAAGAGGGGTTGCTCAAGGTTCGCTATGAAGGCGATGGATATAAGTCCTTCGGAGAGCGCTTTGGACATCTCTTTTACAAGGATCAGTTCAGCAATTATCGATTCCGAGTCGAGTACCGTTTTGTCGGCCAGCAGTGTACTGACGGTCCAGGCTGGGCGATTCGCAACAGCGGCGTGATGGTCCACGGGCAGGACCCCGGAACGATGTCGAAAGACCAGGATTTTCCAGTGTCGATCGAAGTGCAGTTGCTGGGAGGAAATGGCAAAGATGCTCGAACGACATCCAACCTCTGCACACCAGGAACCAACGTCGTGATGAACGGGGAACTGAAGCTGCAGCACTGCATCAATTCCAGTTCAAAGACCTACCATGGCGAACAGTGGGTCACCGCAGAGATTGAAGTGCACAACGGCGAGATCATCAAGCATCTGATCGATGGTGAAGTGGTGCTCGAATACAATCAGCCTCAGCTCGACAAACGTGACGGCAATGCGAAAAAGCTGATCAAGGACGACCAGCTGATCATCAAAGGTGGTTCCATCTCGCTTCAGTCAGAAAGCCATCCCATTGACTTCCGCAAAGTCGAAATCATGGTTCTAAGCGAATGAGTCAGCACTGGCGATGAAGCTGCGTTCGAACTGTAGTGCCTGAATTCAAGCCGTGTCCTTCGAAGGAAGTACGCGGCTTTTCTATTGCGCTGCCGGACCTTCAGCGTTTTCATTGTTGCAAAGAGGAACGCTCGGATTCGGATCCGTCAGCAGTTCAGCAAGCGTCGTTGAACGAAATGCATCTTCCACTTTGGAAAGCGCTGAGTCCATTCGAAAATGAAGAGCACACAGCCGCACACCGTGGCTCTTTAATTCCAGCGGGCAGGTTCGAATCCGAGGAATCGGGTCAACGGCCGTAACAACATCCAGAATCGTCAGCTTGTCAGGAGGAATGGCGAGAGAAACACCGCCGCCGAGCCCCCGCTGGAGGTTCACAATGCCTTTGGCTCTCAGTCCCTGCAGGACCTTGGAGAGATAAGCTGTTGGTACCTTGGTCGACTCCGCGATCATCGCGGTCGTTTGAGGTTCGTCGCGACGCATCGCGAGATGGACGACGGCGCGCAGGGCGTATTCGACCGTTTGGGAGAACATAAACCAATCCGATCATCTATTGTCTGCCATCCGGGCGGAATGGAATGACGAAACCGAATCCAAAGCTGCCACATCTCTGAACAAAGCCCTGTGCGGATTTCCCCTGGAACCCAAAAGGGCGGGATGTCACCACAGGACGAATCGGTTATGCCAAAGAACACATCAAATGCACCCTGGAACGCACATGCAGATCTGGTCCTGGAACCGAGGATGAGACCCGTTTTTTTCACCCGGAACTTGGCCTAGCCGGATTCTGGACAAAAAGATAAACACGGATCCCGACTCAATGGACTGCAGTGTACGGGCCATCAGTGGCTTTAACGCGGTCTGAGGGGAGTCGCGAAGGAATTGGTCAGGAGCGGGAGTCTACCACACCCAGGCCAATTCTGAAGCGGGAAACTTCAGGATTTACGAGCACTCACGACAGGGAGGTCACCGGTGCGCGAGAATTTTCTTTCATTTTCACTGCCTCTGGTTGGCCAGGAAGAAATTGACGAAGTCATCGATGCTCTGAAATCCGGCTGGCTGACGGCCGGCCCGAAGACTCGACAGTTCGAACAGGAGTTTCGGACGGCCTTCCAGACGCCTGGTGCTCTGGCATTGAATTCCTGCACCGCGGGTCTTCACGTGGCTCTGAAGGTTCTGAACATCGGACCTGGCGACGAAGTCATCACGACGCCAATGACCTTCGCTGCGTCCGTCAACGTGATTGAACACGTTGGTGCAAAGCCGGTACTTGTTGATGTCGAACCAGACACGCTGAATATTCAGCCGGATGCGGTGCAGCGAGCAATCACAAACTCCACAAAGGCCATCATCGCCGTGCATTATGCGGGACATCCCGTTGAGCTGAATGCGCTGCGTTCGATTGCTTCTGAGTATCAGCTGCATCTGATCGAAGACGCCGCACACGCGGTCGGTGCCGAATTCGAAGGTCAGCCAATCGGTTCGGGCCAGAATCTGACGGCGTTCAGCTTCTACGCGACAAAGAACCTGACCACAGGCGAAGGCGGCATGCTGACGGGTTCACAGGACCTGCTCGACCATGCTCGCATCGTCAGCCTGCATGGAATGAGTCGCGAAGCGTGGAGCCGTTATGCAGCTGGCGGCAAGTGGGCCTACGACATTGTGGAGCCTGGCTTCAAATACAATATGACAGACATTCAGGCGGCCATTGGCCTGCAGCAGCTTCGTCGCTTTCCGAAGATGCAGGATCGTCGCCGGCAGATTGTCGAAATGTACAACCAAGCGTTCTCGCGGCATGCTGCATTCCTCACACCATCGACACGGTCTCACGTCACCAATGCATGGCACCTCTACGTCCTGCGCTTGCGAGCAGGCGAAATGACGATTGGCCGCGATCAGTTCATCCAGGAAATGACAGCACGCAAAATCGGAACGTCGGTTCACTTCATTCCGATCCATATGCATTCATTCTATCGCGACAAGTACGGCTACCACCCGGACGACTTCCCCGTAGCGAATGCCGCGTACCAGAGCATGCTGAGCCTGCCTCTGTCACCGTCGATGACCGATCAGGACGTCGCGGACGTGATCGAGGCCGTCCTTGACATTCGCTCCCAGTTCGCCCGCCGCCGAGCCGCCGCCTAGCCGCCTAGCCGAATGCAGAGCAGCTGTTTCAGCTGCTCTGTCGCTCGTTTTTCCCAAACTTGGCCTGCTCGC
>CAZIGZ010000102.1:21611-23675 GCA_964538835.1 uncultured Chitinophaga sp.
TTCCGCGTTGATTCAAATGAACATTTCCTTCGCATTGTGTCGCCCGTGTCATAAAGGTGCCATGCACCTTAATTCATTTTTTGTAGAGCAGCTGTCTCAGCTGCTATTCGCGCACCGGCCCGGGCGCGATTCTGCTGCGGGATGGGAGGCGTGGGAATGATGTGAATTATGGGAGTGATGACCTGCAGAGCGTGGTCGGCTTGATGCGGCCTGACTGGAAAAACGGGTGGAAGTTGCGGACCATCACGGTTTACGACCTTCGAACTGGACCGTTCCCGCCTACAGGACTTGTTTCATGCCACATCGAACCGTCACTGGTCTGCTGTTGTTGATTTTGGCTACTGCCGGCCTGCTGGCCGACGAAACGAAACCAAAGACGGTTTCGGACGAACCAACGTCCCAGCCAGTCCAGGAATCGACCAACGGTAAGCAGTCGGCAAAGAAGGGCGCTGCCGGAAAGAAAGACGGGCAGGGGAATGCCGCAAAGAAGAAGGAGACGCCTCCTCCTCCGGCTACGATCGAAAAGATCTCCTACGGTCCTCATCCAAAGCAGGTGATGACGTTCTGGAAGGCGGAGTCTGCGGAACCAGCTCCTCTGGTGTTCTTCATCCATGGTGGTGGCTGGCAAGGCGGAAATCGCATGGGCAGCATGGCGACCTGGGTTCCCGCGATGCATAAGCAGGGCATTTCCGTCGTCTCGATCGAGTATCGCTTTATTGAAGAAGCCATTGCCGACGGAGTTGAACCGCCGGTGAAAGCATGTCTCCACGATGCGGCGCGGGCGTTACAGTTTGTTCGCAGCAAGTCGACGGAATGGAACATCGACAAAAATCGTATCGGAGCATCGGGTGGATCGGCCGGTGCCTGCACAAGTCTGTGGCTGGCATTCCACGATGACATGGCTGACCCGGACAGTACTGATCCCGTGGCTCGTGAATCAACGCGACTCCTGTGCGCAGCGGTGAATGGTGCACAGACAACGCTGGATCCGGTGCAGATGAAAGAGTGGACTCCGAACAGCAACTATGGAAGCCATGCGTTCGGGATTTTTCGAGAAGTGAACGGCAGGAAGCAACGAGACTTTGAAGCGTTCCTTGCAAAGCGTGACGAGGTCATGCCGTGGATCCAGGAATATTCACCGTTCCATCTGGTGACCCCCGATGACCCGCCGGTCTGCCTCATCTACACTTCGCCTCCAGCTCGCGGCAAAGAAGAGAAGGATCCTACTCATTCCGCCAACTTCGGCGCGCTCCTGAAAGAGAAGATGGATACCGTGAAGGTTCCTTGTGAACTCGTCTACCCGGGTGCACCCGATGTCAAACATAAGACCTCGATGGACTATCTCGCTGCTACGCTCCGACAGCAACAGGGCGGTTGACAGGAGACTCGTCCGAGTTCAATGAATGACACTGCAAACTGCACGGGACTGGTATGCTTGACAGCACCACCATGCCTCGTTGCGACACAACGTCACCAAAATTGCGGGACACCCATGAAAGGCAAGCCCAACGTTTGCCGAGGCTGTGACGTGCGGTTCAAATGGGTAGGAAAGAAATGCCTATGGACGGAATGAACGACGACTGACGAGAGTATCCGAATACAGGGCAGCGTTTGCGAGACCCCACCCTGCGCAGCGACTCCTTCCCTGATGTTCTATCGAGGCCAGCGTGCTCGAGCGAAAGGTCGGACGTCTCTATTCGGGCGACTCTGGCTTTTTTCGATGCTGAAGCAGGACTCTGCCACCGGCCTCCAATGGGTAATGGCCTTGAATAACTTCTGACTTTCCAGCATCCAGTTTCCATCAACGCGTCTGCCGAGTATTCCACTGAACGGCACATCGAAGCAGTCTATTCCGTCACAGAAGACCCAAGTGCCATTTTCAGGGACCATGATGTGCGCAGGAACACGAGCCGGCATGGCTGACTCCAGAATTGTCTGCAGGGTTGTTGTGCTGATTGTTTCGTCATCTGCGTTCTGATGAATAATCGCCATTGCGAAACGCACGTCTATCTGGAGAGATCTACCCAGAGAGAACTCTCCCGCACTGTGACAAGAGAGCACATG
>CAZIGZ010000103.1:0-23519 GCA_964538835.1 uncultured Chitinophaga sp.
AATGGAAGGTTGGTCGGCTGAGGGTGGCATCGGCAATACGAGGACGTTGCTCCTGCCGGCATCACTGCCGGGCCTTTTGGAATCTCGCCAGGCAGCGATCAGCGGGACAGCAACTCCACAGCAGAAGATCGTTCGTGTGTTTGAACTGGCGAACCTGGCTCAGTGGGATGATGCTCTAACGCTGCTGGAAACAACGCTGAAGGAAACTCAGCAGACCGAAGCGGGCCGTTTCCTGCGATCATCATTGCTCCAGGCTGCTCGACGATTTGAAGTCCTTCGGAAGGAATTCGAACAGACAGACTCCGCAGGTCTTCTGACGGCCATCAGTGAAGTGCTGAATGTGGAATCTGTGACTTCACCAATCAGCCTGGAGTTTCAGAAGTCGGTGTTCTCGCAGTGGACGATCTTCCGGCAGCTGACGCACATTTTTCGTAATCAGGCAACTGCGACGATGGACGAACGGCAGCTGGAACAGGCATTGAATCAGCTCATCGCGAGCCTTCAGGCCTTTGAACAAACAAATCCGGCGGCCGCGGGAAACACATTGTTGCTCACACTTCTTGGGCAGAAGCGTGATCTGCTGGAATCGCATCACCGAACGGCCGAGGTGATGGAACTTCAGCAGCAGATTCGAACTCGTTGGCCGTGGAATCTGGACGAACTGTCACGGCAGACTGGTCTGCTTCAGGCACAGCGTCGAGCAGCGGACATTCGGGCGCTTTATGAAACCGAGTTGTCTCCTGAGAAAGCGTGGACTCGAACGGAATTGGATACGCTGTTCGGCTCCTATCTTGCCTGGCTGCGACGACGCGGGGAGTTCGAGGCAGGTTTGCAGCTTTGTGATCGCTGGACCGCACGCTGTCCAATGAACAGTTCTGCATGGCAGCATCGGCTTCGTTCCCTGATTGAGACGAATCAGAAAGATGTGGTGCTTGCCGACGTCGAACGATGGCTCAACGAAGGCCGCTTGCCGCAGGCTGGCGACGATCCGTCTTCGCTGAATCAGCCGGTGGACGGCGCGATTGAAGCGCGGCGAGATGCGGCTCTGGATTTTGGACGAGGCTCTGTCGCCGGCCTGCAGCTGCGAGGACCTCAGAGGGTCACGTATGATTCGCTGGCGACACTGGCGGCCTCGTATTCTCGCTCGGACCGTCACCTCGACATTGCGAAGAGAGTCTTTGATGACTCCGTGATTGCCTCGCGGCCAGCCAGTCGCGAAGTCGTGAAGACTCACGTTCGCTGGCTGACGGAAACGGCGTCGACGGCCAGCCTGGCTCAGCTGACGGCCACGATGACATGGCTGCAGCAGGCGGGACTACATGATTGCCCGGAGCATCAGCAATTGCTGGTCAGTCTTCGAAAAGTCCTGACTGACGAACTCGCTGCGATGTCCCTAAACCGGGCACGAGTGATTCTGATGGACGTGCGAGTCTGCAGCGATCCTCGGACGACAAAAGAAGAACGACAGGCATGGCTGGACGTTCTGATTCAGCGATGGCAGAAAGAAACTTCTCTGACCGTGCGTTCTGAACTTTCGCAGCTGATTCAGCAGGTGATCGACATCGGTTTTGAAGCTCCACGGTCGCTGGAATGGCATCGTCAGCAGTTCCGGGAAGCTCGTGAAGACGAACGCACGGCTGCGGCTTCGCGACTGTTTGAGACTCTGCTGGGACAGACCTGGTCCGACGCAATCGAAGAAGAAGCATGGCTGCTGTTGCCAGTTTTGTCTGTCGGTGAACCGGACAAAATCGAAGCGCGAGCTGCGGCGACTCTCCCGCCTCTGCAGCGATGGATCGAAACGATGGTGTCTCAGCGAGCGGCACATCACCAGAAGAACTATCCGGGCTTTGATGATCTGGATGCGAAGCGGAAACAGCATGTCGGCAAGGAATGTCGCGTGAAGGCTCTGCGAGAAATGATCGCTGTGCTGGCTCGCAAGCAGGAACAGGCCGCGAATCCGGTGGCTCCAGCGGGTGCGGGTTCCGAACAGGTCACAGCGGCCCAGGTGATTCCGCCAGCGGTCTTCCGTATCCTGCGCATACACCAGTGGATTCTGAAGTGCGAACTGACAGAATTCGAAGTCGCGTTTGGCGTTTCCGATGAAGAACGAACAACGCTGCGTAACGCGATCATTGACGAATGCCAGACGCTCTGCGGACCGGAGCCTCTTCCAACGCCAGACCCTGCCGTAAAACCGGCGAACGAAGAAGAGGCTCACAAGCGATGGTTCCATCTTGTGGAACGACATACGGCGTTTGCCATGTGGCTGATGATGACGATTCAGCTGGATGATCCGGCTGGCAATCTCTCCGCCGCTGGCAGTAAGGCGAACTCGGCCGACTCAGTGACGCCGGAAGACAAGCCTCTTCCTGCGCGTTGTCAGAAGCTGCTGGACTATGTGCGTCGTGGTCAGGAAACGGATCCCGTTGCTCCGGACGCCTGGCGTGCGGCGGAGTTTGGATTGCTGATTGCTTTTGATCGTCCAAAGATGCTCGAAGAACGACTTCGTGCGTGGCTGACTTTCGAAGAAGCGAGGAAAGCCGAAAAGAATGCCGCGGGCAACTCACGACGCAACTTGTCGGGCCTGTGGCGGATTCAGCTGGGCAATGTTCTGGCTGAGCTGGATCGGCTCGAGGATGCGGTGGCTCTGTACGAAGCGGCCGGTGCGAGTGATGAACTGAACGCCGCCGAATGGCAGCAGTTGTCTGTCTGGCAGCATGCTCTGGATCGACGACAGGACATGCAGAATTCCTTGCGTCAGTCGTGGAAGCATCAGACGTCCGATCAGCTTCTCGGAGAACTCAACCAGGCACTGCACACGTGGCAGAACTCTCCGGAGACGCGCACACCGCAGACATCAGAGGATGTTCGCTTGCGGATGCAGATTTTGCTTCAGGGAAGCAGCAACCTGGATTCTGCCATCCGTCTGGTAGCGTGGTGGTACAAAGCCACGCACGATCCGCTCGTGATGGACTCGATGGCGCCATTTGTGACCGGTCGATCCCGCGCTCATCTGTTTGACGTGCTGGAATACTCACAGTCGGCGATCAACGACATCGATCAGGAAGCGGGCTTCGATGCTCTGCTGCGATCAATCGACAAGGAGAAAGCTCGCATCCGTCAAAAGCCCGTTGTCCGCGATGGCGATGAAGAGCAGAAGCGACTGGACCTGATGGGGCTGACGGTTCTGGAACTCCAGGCCTCGGCTTCGGCGACTCGTATCACGAATCAACCGGAACCGCACGAGCGAGCGGTCGTTGCGGCCTTCAGCGAACTCGCGAAGGTCGAATGGAGTGACTCGGAACGCCAGCGTATTGCTGTTCGATTCCACAACCTGACACTGAAGTCAAAGGCGGTCGAAGCGGCTCGATGGGCAGCTCTTGAACGTCTGTTACTGCAGGAGAAGCCCGGAACCAAGGGACGGCTCAGCCTCGCGACGCTGATGGCTCGACTGGTGGAACGATCCGAACCAGAGAAGGCCGGAACGCTCGCGGAAGCGGAGATTCGAACTGCGTTGAGTGCAGGTGATCACGAATCCGCAGAGCTGCTGGGACTGATTCAATTCCAGATCCAACACCTGATCGGACAGAAACGATTCAGCGCAGCCGAAACGCTGCTGATGGAAACGACACGAGATGTGTTCCTGAATGATCGAGCCGGGTTACTGTTCCAGATTCAGCTGGCCGCGCTGGAGCATCAGGGGCGAGTTTCCCTGGGCGAAAATGAAACGCTCTATACGGCTCTGCACGACGAAATGCTCAAAGCGGTTCTGGATCCGGAACGCGCCGATGAGTTTTCGACGGATGTGAATCGGTACTTTCAGGTGCTGGAGAAGGGACGAGTGCGAGGAATCGGGAAGGCGGCTGAGGACGCGCGCCTGTTCGCGAAGACTCATGCCGATGCCCTGATCCTTCGCCGGAGCGATGAAGAAGATCGGCTGATCAGTGAATGCCTCGGGGCACTTCGCTTGTCGAAACAAACGAAGGAACAGATTGAGTTTCTGCTGCGGCAGCTGGAAGCGGAGCCACTGGCTCTGCAGTGGACTCGACCGACCGCTCGCTGGACCAACTGGTTTGACGATCTCATTGCCGCGTCCTTCGATCGAGTCGCGGTTGTAAACGCGCGAGCCATGCTGGTTCGCAAGCCGGAAGCCGGTGCCTATCAGCAGAGACTGAATGCCGTGATGAAGAAAGGACTTGAGTCCGTGCTGACACTGGCGATGGAAGAAGAGCAGGGAGTTCCATTGGACATGACCTGGTACCTTGAGAAAGCGGTGCCAGTAGACGAAATCGAGCCAATCGTACGGCAAGTCGCACAGACCGTGGCAGACTCGGCTGGTGACTTCGGCAACCTCGCGTCCTGGTGCGAAGTTTCCATGGAGAACAAAGTACTCGCGCTGGAAGTTCTGCTGGTCGGTAATACTCGGAGCGATCTGCAGTTTCCTCAGATGGACCGACTCGTTTCCCTGCTGGTGGAGAAGTCGCGCCTTCCGGAAGCTCAGCATCTGGCGGGCGTTCTGACTGATCGCTGTCCGATGGAGCAAGCCTCACGTCAGCGGCTGTTGCAGCTTCTTCATCTGATGGGCCTGACGGACAAAGTCACCGAACAGATCGTGCTGATTCGAAAGGAACTCGTTCCGGATGATTCCTCGCCGGATCAGTTGTGGTCTCTGGCGACAGTTGTGTCGGAATGTCGACAATGGCAGACGGCTCTGGATCTGTACGACCTCGGAATCAAGACGCATGGTGTTCCTGTCCTTGTGACACCACCTTACGCGGTGGCTCAACAGGGCCGCGCGGCTTGTCTTTCGGAGCTGGGCAAAACGCCGGAAGCCCTGGGAGCCCTGTCGATTGCCTGGGCCACATGCGGGCAGGACCAGAACCTTCGCAGTTCGATTCAGGCCACCTTGCAGTCCGTGATGACGGCTGCTGCGGATTTGAAAGCGATTGTGGCCCTGCTGGATCGCAAGGCCGCGGAGAATGGCGACGACAGTTCGTTCCTGCGACGTGCACTCGGCAAGGCACTGCTGGATCGCGAAATGTCCGGAGACGCGGAAACGCAGCTCCGAATCGCGCTGCAGCTTCAGCCTCAGGATTCTGAAGCATGGGCCTGGCTGCTAAGCAGTCTGGACAAACAACTGAAGCAGCAGGCCGCCATCGATGCCCTGCTTGATCACTCGGATGTGAACCGTCGGGACACGGGTCTGTATCGGGAACTCTATCGACGCTGGAAGACTCATAATGATGCTCTCGCCGAACAGGCAGCAACGTCGGTTGTCGAAGTCGCACCGGAAGAGGCCGATCATCATTCCGTGCTGGCGGAGATCCGTTCAGAAGAGGGCAACCTGGCAGCTATGCTGGCTCACCGGCAAAGGGCGGCAGAACTTCGGAAGGAGGACCCAACACTGCTGGTTCGTCTCGCGGAAGCTCAGATCCGTTTCGGTGATCGGATTGCCGCAAGGGGAACACTGAACCGACTGGCTACAACGAAGTGGGACGAGCGATTTGCTGACATCCCGAACGACATTCAGCGGCTAAGACAGCAGCTGCGGTAGCCTGAGGGAGTCAACATTTCCGGATTTTCCCTGGGCCCGGTCGAGACTTGCAGGTATTTTCGAACAGCATCCGTCATGAACGTCATCGTCGCGAGGAAACTCGTCCGATGTCAGACGTGATGCTCGGATGAATACCTTCCTCTGGCCACCTCGACTGGGCTCGGCGATGACATCTTCGATACATTCCTCCCAATCGATACGAAAGCGACTCCAGCGCTGGCCTGTCCTTTTGGACGCCATTCTGGAGTCGGATCTTTTAGCGCCGGAGTTTGATGAGTTGCGTGAAAAGGTACTGACCTGCGGAGCCGCCATTCGTGACCTGCTGCACGATGGCCCGACAGAAGATGCGACTGAAGAAATGGTTGTGGAAGCCCTGGTTGTCAGCACGGCCGAGTTGTGGCTGGCAGAGTATGCCGCATCGACGCATCCGAATGAAGCTCGTACGGACCTGGTGGAAAAATCACGCAGCATCTGGGATTCCGCGTCGACCGCCTACTGGCACCTGACGGGAATTCCGGACATCTCCGTGCCGGCCTCCACAACGTCCAGCGGTGCTCGAGAAAAGCAGTTGTATGATCAGCTCGAGGCACTGTTCAGTCTTTCGCACTTCGAAGAGATCCGTTCCATCCGTCAGCACGGAAGTCGAGTCGAAGTCGCCGGCTGTGTTGCTCTCGTGAATCTTCGCCGTGACCTGCAGGACCAGGCCATTCCCTATGCCGTGGATGGCTTCGTGTACTGCGTGGAAGTGTATGAAGTGCATGGCCACGACGACGCCGAATTCGTGGGAACACGATTTGAACCGGACCCGTGGATCACGAGGGGATGAACGAGGGTTTTCGGTTTTCGGTGTTCAGTGTAGAGCGATTGTCCTCAATCGCTTCGCACCACACGGCTGATACCTCCTCCGCTGATGCCTGTTCATGGAGCGGTTCCGGAGCTGGCAGGGCGGATTGACGATGCCGAATTGGTGGATCGCGATTTGGTCACAATGAGAGGGAGCAATTGAGGACAATTGCTCTACATTGGGAGGGACTTTTGCGGCGGGCTGTTGATGCGGGGATGGTGGCTGTACACTGTTTGGCCCCAACCAGGCTTTGAGACGACCTTCGTTAAGGCCCCACGCATGCCGCTGCCTCAGAATCAGACCGCCGGTGCAACGCTGGATGAACCGGAAGCCATTGAATTCGATCCGTATCTGCTTCCCCCGGAAGCCATCCAGGAACCTCCGAAATCACTCTGGCAGGCACTCCGGCAGATCGGTCCCGGCATTATTCTGGCCGGAACGATCGTTGGGTCTGGAGAACTGCTGCTGACCACGGCATTAGGAGCCAAACAGGGATTCGTGTTCCTCTGGCTGATCCTGTACAGCTGCGTGATCAAAGTCTTTGTGCAGATTGAGCTGGGTCGATACGCGATTTCGTCCGGCAAACCGACACTTGGCGCCATCAATGAACTGAGTGGTCCTCGTCTGGGAAACCACTGGATTGCCTGGTGCTGGCTGTTCATGATGCTGTCCACCGTGTTTCAGCTGGGGGCCATGACCGGAACCGTTGGCCAGGCTCTGCATCTGGCATTCACCGGCGTTCCGGTCGATCCACCGGCCCAGGTCGCCGAGGCCACGGATCCTTCAAAGAGTGACGCTGAATCGAAAGCCAGCTCCGGCGAACAGAAGCCATCAGACACTCCATCAAATCAGAAAACCGAAGACGCAGCAAAGAGCAGTTCCGCAGCGAAAGACGCCGCCAGCGTTCCTCCCACGCAGAGACCGGAAGTGCCATGGGCCGTCGTCGTCTGTATCGCCGCCATTGCTCTCTTGTGGAGCGGCACGTATCGCCGCATTGAAGTTGTCACGACCTTTCTTGTTGTCAGCGTGACACTGCTGACGGTTGTTGCCACCTGCGCGTTGCCATTCACGTCGTTCCCGATACCCTGGAACGACGTCGTGAACGGTCTGAAGTTTCAGTTGCCGGCAGAAGGCATTGCCGTGGCCTTTGGTGTCTTCGGGATCACGGGCGTCGGTGCCACAGAGTTGTTCTTCTATCCGTACTGGTGTCTCGAAAAGGGCTATGCTCGATATGCGGGGCCGGCGGATTCCAGCCCGGAATGGGAAGCTCGAGCGAAGGGGTGGATTCGAGTCATGCATCTGGACGCGTGGGTCAGCATGATTGTCTTCACGATTTCGACACTGGCCTTCTACTTCATGGGAGCTGCCGTGTTGCATCCGCAGGGGCTGCACCCGGAAGGTCAGAAGATGATCCTGACCCTGTCACGAATGTTTGTCGACAGCTTTGGCGGCTGGACTCAGATCGTCTTTCTGATCGGGGCGGCGGCGGTGCTGTTTAAGACTCTTTATCTGAGCAGTGCAGGGAATGCACGACTTCTGGCCGACTTCATCAGTCTGGCGGGAGTTGTGACGTACAGGAATCCGGAACATCGAGGCCGCATGATTCACTGGCTTTCGATCTCCATCCCGGTGCTCGCTCTGATCCTTTTCCTTGCCTTCAAGGAACCCAAATGGATGGTTGTCGTCGGCGGGTTCGGACAGGCCCTGATGCTTCCGATTATCTCCTTCGCCACGATCTACTTCCGCTACCGCAAGATGGACCAGCGCATGGAGCCTCGGAAAATCACCGACGTCCTGATGTGGATCGCGGCCATCTCGATCACTCTGGTGGCTGGCTATGCATTGAAAACACAGGTGGAGAAACTAATTTCACCACCGGTGGAAGCAACAGAGACGGTTCAGCCGCCAGTTCCACAGGCAAAGCCGCCTCGTCCGTAGGCATCAGGGCAAAAAATAGCCCGGTTTCGCTGGAAGAATGTGCCGAATGGTTTGGCGGATCGCGAATTGAGGCTATTCTGTTCGCCTTCTTCGGACACAAATTCATCGACGACCACGCCGCAAATTCGGCACTGAAATGAACGGACAAAGAATGACAACCACAGTTCGCAGATTGTGCGTCGTCCTGCTTGCACTCGCGGGAATGTTCCTCAGTGGAAGCCGGGCCAGTGCTCAGGAAGCAGTAAAAACAGGGGATGATCCGACTGCGCCGCCAGCCGCCGCTACCGATCACAAGAAGATTGAAGAAGCCGCGACGGACCAGACAACGGAAATGGCGACGCCTTCGGAGAAGGGCGTATTTGACAAGGTCAATGATGCCCTGAAGCCAATCGACGAGAAGTTCGGTACCGTGAACGGTATTGTCGCGAAGGTCATCTTCTTCCCGATTCCGCTGGGCGGAAAGAACAGCATCGAGTTTGCAGTATTGCTGCTGGTCTGTGGTGCGGCATTCTTTACGTTTCGAATGGGCTTTATCAGTTTGCGAGGATTCGGCCATGCTATCACGGTCACTGCGGGCAAGTATGACGACAAAAACGCCACTGGTGACGTGAGTCATTTTCAGGCATTGACAACCGCATTGTCCGCGACGGTCGGTCTCGGGAATATTGCCGGTGTGACAACGGCGATCGCCATTGGCGGACCAGGGGCAGCCTTCTGGATGATCCTCGCAGGCTTCCTTGGCATGACGTCCAAGTTCGTCGAATGTACTCTGGGGCAGAAGTATCGCCAGGTACGTTCGGACGGCACGATCATGGGTGGTGCCATGTATTATCTGTCACGAGGACTGGCAGAAATCGGCCTGGCTCCGCTCGGAAAGATTTTCGCGGTTGCGTTCGCAGTGCTCTGCATCGGTGGTTCATTTGCGGGTGGCAATTCCTATCAGGTGAATGGAAGTCTTGCCGCCGTCGCAGAGACGATCCCGTTCTTCAAAACGTGGCCATGGGTCTATGGTCTGATCATGCTGGTTCTGACCGCCATCGTGATCATCGGCGGTATCAAGCGAATTGCCTCCACCGCTGACAAGATCGTTCCGATCATGTGCGGCGTTTACGTCCTCGCGGGGATGATCATCTTGTTCAAGAACGCACCCATCGTCCCGGCAGCGTTTGCATCGATTATCACGTCAGCCTTCAGCCCTGAAGCTTTCCGAGGTGGTCTGGTCGGTGTTTTGGTGTGGGGATTTAAGCGAGCTGCATTCTCGAATGAAGCGGGTGTGGGATCCGCGGCGATCGCCCATTCCGCCGCCAAGACTCCGTATCCGATTCGCGAAGGCATTGTTTCTCTTCTGGAGCCATTTGTCGACACGATCATCGTCTGCACAATGACGGCACTCGTGATTGTTGTGACTGGTGCCCACGACTACAAGAACCCCGAATTCAACCCGGCCTTTAAGGCTCAGTATGAGTTCAATGAAGAAGGCATCGCGACCAGTATTCGTGGAGCTGCACTGACGTCAGCGGCCATGGACAGCCAGATCAGTGGGTTCAAGTATGTGCTGGCATTCGCCACCTTTATGTTCGCCTACAGCACGATGATTTCATGGTCGTACTACGGTGAGCGATGCTGGGCCTATCTGTTTGGCGATGGGTCTTCGATGGTCTATCGAGGGATTTTCCTGGTGTTTACGTTCCTCGGCTCTGTCGTCTCCGCCAAGAACATGATGGACTTTGGAGACCTGATGATCTTCGGAATGATGATTCCCAACATGATCGGCCTGTTCCTGCTCTCGAATAAGGTCAAAAAGGACCTGAATGAATACTGGGCGAAACTCAAGAGCGGCGAAATGGACCGGGAACATCAGGAACGCGTGAAGGCGTCTTCCGCCTCGGCCAGCTAATGCGGCGGCCTTTTTGATCGTCTGAACGATTCGCCCCGAAAACGGCCTGTTTCCGGGGCGTTTTCATGCGCTGGGACAACGGTGGGATGGAGTGGAACTCCCGTTGACAGAATTGTCTGGCGTCCTCACACTTCTGCTACGTCTGTCGTAGATGGCCGAGCCTCCATTGCGCGACGACGAATGAGCGTCAGGGAGGAGCTCATGCAGGTTTCAGTTGTCATACCGGCCCACAACGAGGCCGAAAATATCTCTTCGCTCATCCATGAAGTCTGCGCGGCACTCGGTGGTCTGTTTCGCTTTGAAATCGTGGTTGTTGACGATTGCAGCTCAGACTCCATGCTGTCGGTGCTGCAGTCGCTGAAGCAGTCTGTCCCTCAACTGCGAGTTGTCCGGCACAGGAATCAGTGCGGTCAAAGTGCCGCTCTGATCACGGGGATTGATGCGGCTATTGCCCCGATTATCGCAACCCTCGATGGTGACGGGCAGAATGATCCGTCCGATTTGCTAGCCATGCTGGATGCTCTCTTGCAACCGGAACTGGCACAGCGAGTTCAATTGGTTGCTGGCCAGAGGACTCGCCGAAAAGACTCGACCTGGCGACTTGTCAGTTCGCGCATCGCAAATTACGTACGTGGACGAATTCTCCGTGATCAGACGCCGGATTCCGGTTGCGGAATCAAGGTATTTTACCGTGATGCATTTCTGAAGCTTCCGCGTTTTACTCACATGCACCGGTTTCTTCCGGCACTCGTGGTCCGCAGTGGTGGTCGAGTCATCTCGGTGCCGGTCAAGCATCGACCTCGAATTCATGGTCGATCCCACTATGACACTCTGCGACGACTGTTCAACGGAATCATAGACCTTGCCGGTGTCGCATGGCTGATGCACCGCACCCACTTACCAGTTCTTGAGCTGATGGATCAGGCCGATGACGAGCGAACAAATCTGGATAGCCTTCGGTTTACTGGGTCAGCTGGTGTTCAGCGCGAGGTTCGTCGTTCAGTGGCTTAGCAGTGAACGAGCAAAAAAGAGCGTGACGCCTCCGATGTTCTGGTACTTCAGCATCGGCGGAGCCATCATGCTGATGGCTTACGGCATTCACCGAAAAGATGTCGTCATTATCTTTGGCCAGTCCACAGGCTTGTTCATCTACGCTCGTAACCTGCAGCTGATCATGCGAGAACGCAAAGCACTGGCATCGAATGATGAGCCCGCTGAATCAATGCGTCGCGCCGCGTAACGTTGTAGGTCACGCCTGCCAGGCGAGACTTTCGCCGTCAGGCGAACCGTGTTCTTGCATCCACAAGATGCCTAAGCCACTTGACTCGAACGAATAAGCCAGGTCGACGCTGTGGTTCCACGGCCACCGGCGTTCGGATAGCAACTCGTCAGGTCGACGGTTGCGGCAAGCCGCAAGGTGCCGCTCGGCAAGCGGCACCTACTGTAGGTCTCGCCTGCCGGGCGAGACTTTCGCCGTCAGGCGAACCGTGTTCTCGCATCCACTAGATGCCTATGCCACTTGCCTCGAACGAACAGGCGGGGGCGAAACTGGGTTTCCACGTTCACCGGCTATCCGGTGGAAACTCGTCAGGGCGCTGGTCGCGGCGGGGCCGCAGGGTGCCGCTCGGCAAGCAGCACCTACGGGATGTTACAACGATGCGGCGGCGGCGAGGGCAGATTGCAGGCGCTGCAGTGTGAAGGGTTTGGACAGCACGGCGATCGGTGGCTGATCCATCTCACCGGACAGTCCGGATTCAACGTGATTGCGGCCGGTGCAGGTGATGAACGGAATTCGAATTCCCCGGGAGTTCAACGCTCGAATTGTCTCTGAGCCATTCATATCCGGCATGGACTCATCCATGATCAGCAGATCGTACGGAGCCCCGGCGGTCAGCACTGTAATGGCTTCCGTTCCGCTGGAGACACCTTCAGCATCATGCTTGAGTACTCGAAGCATTCCGACGCAGACGGTTCGCACCAGCACATCATCATCAACAACCAGGATCTTCACGCCAGGGTCCTCCATGCAAATCGCATTGCTGAAGAACAATACGCTGACTGTGAAATCCTCACCAGCAGAATTTCGCACTGCACATACTCGATTTCTGCAGTCCGGAGTTCACTGGCCATCTGCTCCATCCAGCACAGAAACGAAGACCGGAATCGTGCTTTACAGACCGCCGTGCCTACACATGGAATGCTCCTTCCGACTCCTTTTGGTGATCGGCTGCATATCCCCAGAGCATCTTTCGGTGGGTTCGCCATGTCCAGTGAATCCAGCAAGTGTGCGGCCACCGCTCTGCTGTGCACTTGCTCGTACTGTGTTCACAGTCGCAGCCCTGTTGAAACAGGCATCCGCGTAGCGCCACGAATTCACAGCGATACATTTGTCAGGAGTGCTGTTCGACAACAACCGTGCGGCCGCCCTGACCCGACGAGATTCCGAAGACAAGGTACTCGGCGGCATCAGCTCCGATATTGGTCATCTTGTGAACTTCGCGAGGATCCACGAACACCGTGTCGCCCGGCCCCATAGTTCGTGTTTCGTTGCCAACTCGCATTTCCACCCGTCCGGAGATCATGATGAAGACTTCCTGCATGTCTTCATGATAATGGAGCGCGAAAGAAGAGCCTGCCGGGAGCTTTGCCCAGTTCAGCATCTGAGTATGTCCGGCCTGAAAAAGGTCGCGTGTTGCGATGACACGCTTGAGGACCCCGGGATTCAGCGGATTTTCGTGCGAAGCGGGGACAAATCCGGAATCTGTGGACGAAATCCAGTGCATTTTGACGTTCCAGTCGAGGTTCAAACTGCTGTTGCGGCCCGGCAGGATTTGCTGGTAAGGTTCGAAAGTCCGGAGAAACTGCCGGTTTTTGTTTCCTGTGGATTCGCGAAAAGCCGCAGACAAAATTCATGATGCGCGGAGTTTCTACATTCTGTCAGCAACAGCAACTGAAGCGACATTCGATCCGAATGCTGCTTGGGGTTCTGACGTTGTTGAATGTGGGCTGCCTGAATCCTCAGACGACGCGGTTCCCAACGATGTACTCTTGGTTTCCAGCGGCCGAAAACGAGGCTTATGAAAGTCAGTATCCGTTTTCGGACCCGGACATCGGGCCATCAACGGATGCCAATCCGCGAGGATACGATCGTCCTCGTTCCACTGCCAGGAGGGCTGCCGAACAGCGTGTGTTCCAGGGGATACCTGTCGGGCCTGAATCAGTGCCTGCCGGAGTTCCTCAGGGCGGCGCGAACCGTAAGCGATCTGTCTTTTGACAGATCAGAGGTTGGAATGTTTCGCAATCCGGACTTATCGTGGCTCGCCCTGTCAGCGTTCGCCCGATCGATGGCACGAACACTCGAAGCGGGTGTGGATATTCGCAAAGCCCTGCAGACGGCATCGCGACAATCTCCGGACAGCCGCCTTCCGCCCGCCGTTGAGAAGGTCAGCAAGTCGATTCAGAACGGCAGAACGCTGGCCGAAGCACTGAAAGAACAGGGAGACCTGTTTCCTGCCTTGTTTCGCGATCTCGTCAATGTGGGCGAGCAAACAGGAAACGTACCGGAAGTCTTCGCGGCGCTCGCCAGGTACTACGATTCACGCATCGCTCAGGTTCGCGAACTGCGATCGGCGGCCGCATGGCCCGTCATTCAGCTGATCGCAGCGATCTGCATCATCGGACTGCTGATCTTTGTGCTGGGCATCCTGCCTCCTGGACCTGACGGCAAGCCATTTAACGTGACCGGACTTGGACTTTACGGACCGACCGGAGCACTGATCTGGGTTGGTGGATGGGCAGGGCTTGCAGCCGCAGGTTTCTTCGGATGGAAATGGGTCCGGAACAGCCTGAGCGGGCAAGCGTTTCTCGATCCGATGCTGCTCAGCATTCCCGTGCTGGGGCACTGCATGCGGTCGTTTGCGATCAGTCGATTCTCCTGGTGCTTCGCTCTGACTCAACAGGCCGGCATGTCGATTCGACCTTCACTTGACTGCGCTCTGCGAGCCACCAGCAATGGTGCCTTTGTGATGGCAGAACCGATCATCTGGCAGGAGTTGGCCGAAGGTGAATCGCTGACGGACGCGTTGTCTGCCTCCAGGCTCTTTACGACGGAATACCTTCAGGTGGTGGCCACCGCGGAAGAAACCGGCACTGTGCCGGAGCAACTGGATCGCCTGAGTCATCTCTTCGAAGAGGATGCTCGGCGAAGCATGTCGCGACTGACATCGGCACTGTCCGCCACAGTCTGGTTTTTCACCGCCGGCGTGGTTGTCTTCTTTATCTTCCGAATTGCGATGATCTACGTCGGCATGCTGAATGATGCGGTGAATCAGGTGATTTGAAAGGGCGACCGGAATGGCCGGTTGTGATGGCAAGGATGGGAGTGATGTGAGGCACAGGAATGATGGTGACGCGTCAGTTCTTGCCGCGGCCGCGTTCGGGCTTTTCTTCGAAGATCAGCGGTGTGGACGAATTCGCCGGAGCCACGCGGAACTGGACTCGTCCTTCCAGCACCTTTCGAAGCAGATCGCCACACACTTCGCCTCGCCAGCCACTCAGCAGCTTTGGCGTTTCCCCTGTTTCGCCCTGGCGAATGGCTCGCACCAGCTCATTCAGATCGCGATTGGTTCCGACCAGTGACTGAGCGATCTCCAGTTCGGCACACACGTTGCCAAGAGCCAGGCCCAGAAGTCGTGAAATCACCTGCTCGTCCGATGACGAATCATCCGCGTGCTTGATACGGCGAGGAAGTTCGTCATCAGGGATGCGAAGAGCCTCATCGATCACGCCAACGATATCTTCGAGCCGCTTTTTGTATTCCGGCCGATTCAAGTCCCTGGTCTGGAGAGCCTGCTGAACGGTTCGAGGACGCCGACGGGCGAGGTCGATCAGCAGGTCATCTCGCAGGACTCTGCGCACAGGTTTGTTTCGGAACGCCGCTTCTTCTTCTCGCCAGTGTGCCAGCCGCTGAGCGACAGCGAGTTCACGGCGAGGCAGTTTGTGAATTCCGGAGAGTCGCTCCCATGGTTCCTGCTGCTCGTCTTCAAAGATCTCCCGGCACATGCGATCAAACTCCGCATGAGCCCACTCGAGGCGACCTTTTTGCTGCAGCCATCGAGACTGTCGCTTCCAGACTTCCAGAACATGATCCACATCTTCCAGAGCGTAGTGAATCTGCTCCGGAGAAAGAGGACGTCGCAGCCAGTCCGTGCGAGTCTGATCGTTCTGGAGCGTCTCGCCCAGGACTCGTTCAACGATGGCTGAATACGACATCGGGTAACTTCGGCCTCGCAGACCTTCGGCGATCTGAATGTCGACCAGCCGCTGAGGCACCAGGCCGCTGCGCTGGATGCAGAATCGAATCTCTGCCTGGCCTCCGTGAACCACGACGGTGGTTTCCTCATCCGCCATAATGTCCCACCACGCGCCAAGCGACGGGACCGTCAGAGGATCCACGGCGACGCATCGTTCGGCCGTCGCGAACTGCAGCAGCCCTAGTTCCGGACGGTATCCAAGGTCCGACACGAACTCCGTGTCGAACGCAACGAGACCGCAACTTCGGATGTGATCACAAAGTTCCAGAAAGTCGTATTGGTGGTCAATAATCTCGGAGGCCATCGGTTCTCATCAGCTTTTCGGCGTGATTTTGAACGGAGCATAGTCCGACACACTTCAGATTTCGAACGATTCGCGGGCAGAAATAAGGCGGCCCGGACTGGTCGACCGCTGGCTCACGTTCCCATCAATTTGCGCCGAAACACAAAGAAAGCCGCTCCCAGCAGGCACAGAGCCGCCCACAGGTAGTCCCAATTCGGCTTCTCCTTCAGGTAAACCCAGGCGAACGGGACAAAGACCGAAAGGGAAATGACTTCCTGCAGAATCTTGAGCTGGCCCACGTTCATGACCTGATTACCAATCCGGTTGGCTGGCACCTGAATCAGGTACTCGAACAGCGCGATGCCCCAGCTGACGAGTGCGGCGATCCACCAGGCCTTATGTTTGAAATCCTGAAGGTGGCCGTACCAGGCAAACGTCATAAAGACGTTGCTCGCCGTCAGCAGGAGGATTGTGGTCAGCGTCGGTGACATGAGTATTCTCAGCTGAGGCTCATTCGGAGCCCGCCGTTTCCGAGGTGGGCGTCGTGCCGAAAACGCCCGGTCATGAGAAATTCTGGCAGAAGTTTCGATCCGCGCTGAGACCAGTTTTCGCAGTCGGAAGACTGGTTTGCTTCGAGTCGCGCGGCGTGGTCCAATGTGCACTCAGAAATTGGGGATGGAATGAGTTCGAAGTCTGAGGAATTACCGAAGGTGACTGTCGATTTTCAGCAGATCTGGTCCAGCCGCGAGCAGATTCAAACCGTTCAGCTTCAGCGTCTGCAGGAACTTCTGCAGGCCATCATTCCTCGCAATCGTTTCTGGACTCAGCGATTTCGCGAAGCCGGCCTCGCGCCGAAAGACATCACCTGTCTCGATGACCTCCGAAAGATCCCTCTTTGCACCAAGCAGGAGATCGTTGCGGACCAGACGGCACAGCCTCCGTATGGATCGAACCTGTCGTTTCCATCGACTCGGTATCGTCGACTGCATCAGACCTCGGGAACAACAGGACGCCCGGTTCGCTGGATGGATACGGCCGAAAGCTGGGACTGGTTCATGCTCTGCTGGCGACAGATTTATACTCTGGCCGGCCTGCAGGAATGGGATCGACTGTTCTTCCCGTTTTCGTTCGGACCATTTATCGGATTCTGGGCCGCGTTCGAAGGTGCCCTGCGATTCGGCAACTTCTGTATCGCCGGCGGCGGAATGTCGACGACCGTTCGGCTTCAGGCGATGATCGAGAATGAAGCGACGGTTGTCTGCTGCACGCCCACCTATGCACTGCGCATGGCGGAGGTCGCAGCACAGGAAGGAATTGATCTCAAGGAAACGTCCGTTCGAATGCTGATTGTGGCGGGTGAACCCGGCGGAACGATTCCCGCAACACGTGCTCGCCTGGAAGAACTCTGGGAAGCTCGCGTGATTGACCACTGGGGCATGACGGAAATTGGTTCGCTGGCCGTCGAGAGCGAAGACCGACCGGGCGGCCTTTATCTTCTGGAGACCGAGTGCATTCCGGAAGTGCTGAGTCCGGACACCATGGAACCGGTGGCTCCAGGGGAAACGGGGGAACTGGTCATCACGAATCTGGGGCGCATGGGCAGTCCGCTGATTCGCTATCGAACCCGCGACCTCGTACGCGTTTCCTCTGCGACGGATCCTTCAGGCCGGCAGCTGAAATGGCTGGAAGGCGGAGTCCTTGGACGTTCCGATGATATGGTGATCGTTCGAGGCAACAACGTCTTTCCATCCAGTATCGAAGCGGTTGTGCGAGAGATAGCGGAAGTTGCGGAATTCCAGATCGAACTGCGGACTGTCCGCGAAATGCAGACGCTTTGTGTGGCCATCGAACCAACTCCTTCCGCCGCCGAAACGGTCACGGAGCTGGTAACAAAAGTTGGCGGTGCTTTGCGACAGAGACTCGGGTTTGCCGTTGATGTTCGTCCGGCAGGTGTGGGAGAATTGCCCCGGTTTGAACTGAAAAGTCGAAGATTCGTCAGAATCAGCGAATAAGCTCGGCTCGAACGAGGGCGGAAAAGCGTTTGCTCCGGAAGACCAGTCGGGTGGAATCGGACTGTTGCTCACGCTGTCGGCATGTCGGAACCATGTGACACGTCGTGTGCGGGCGGTTTCGAATCTCCCGGCAGGTCTGATTGGGACACAATTTTCCGTCTTTGTTCTGTCGGATCATTTCAACGCAGGAAACCAGGCGATGTCAGTCTCTGCTTGCTCCGCTGCTGTTCTTCATGCTGTCCCGACACGACTGCCTGGCCGGGTTCGGCTGTGGGCGGTTTCCATGTCGGCCGTTTTTCTGTTCGTGGCTGGCAGTCCGACGCTTTACGAAGACGATGCGGAACGCCAGAAAGTCGTTCAGGCTCTCAGTGAATTCAATGGCTTCGTCGGGGAATGGCGCGGGGTGGCTCAGCCAAAACGGGGCTCGAGTGCCGGAGCCTGGTCCGAAAAATGCAAGGTGGCGTGGCAGTTTGCGTCAGGATCATCGGAGCTTGTGTTCCGGCTTGATCCTGGCCAGCAGTTTCGAACGTTGACTTTGTCCGTTTCCAAACCATCGGGGGACGCATCTAACGGCCCGATTCTGACCGCAGAAGATTCCAATGGGCAGAAATTTGAATTGTCTCGCGAAGTGTCTACCACCGGTGAAGAGCGGAAATCGGCTGAAGATGGCGTCTGGAGCTTTGCTTCAGATTCCAGCCAGGATGCTCAGCGACGATGCACCATCCGAGCGATCAGTGAGATCCGCATGACATTGTTGTTCGAGGAACGAGCGTCGGCGACGGCCAGCTGGAAACGACTCTCGGAAATCGGACTGACTCGTGCGGGCGAAAAACTTGCCAGGGGAAACACGGGCGGCCCCGTATGCATTGTCACTGGAGGACTTGGAACCATCCGAGTCGAACACGAAGGCAAGGCGTACTATGTTTGCTGCGAAGGCTGCAAACAGGCGTTTGATGCTGATCCGGCAGGAACGATCAAGGATTATCGAGACAGACTCAGCAAGGAATCCGGTGCCCCGAAAGAGGGGGCCGGGAAATAACTTCCAGAAAGACACTGACGATGGCTTCCACACGATCCAATGGCAAGGCGAAGAAAGCAGCGAAAGCGTCAAAGGCTGAAGTCCATCAGTCACCCTCCATCGGTGAGTATCTGATCCAGCGACTGCAGGATCATGGCGTCCGGGATGTGTTCGGAATTCCCGGCGACTTCGTTCTTCAGTTCTATGGCATGCTGGAAGAGAGCCCGATCAATGTCATCGGGACCACAAACGAAGCATGTGCGGGCTACGCCGCGGACGGCTATGCCCGCATCAATGGAATTGGTGCCGTCTGCGTGACCTACTGCGTGGGTGGCCTCAGTCTCTGCAACTCTGTGGCTGGTGCTTACGCGGAAAAAAGTCCCGTCATTGTGATCAGTGGGGCGCCGGGAATGAACGAGCGACGTTCGGATCCGCTGCTGCATCATCGAGTCCGCGACTTCAGTACTCAGAGGGAAGTCTTTGAAAAGATCACGGTCGCGTCGGCATCGCTGGAAGATGAACTGACGGCCTTCCGGGAAATCGATCGCTGCCTTGCGGCGTGCGTAAAGTACAAGCGTCCTGTGTTCCTTGAGATTCCTCGTGACAAGGTGCATGCACGACCAGGACACCAGCATACACCGCTTGTTGAACACTTCACGAGCGACGCGTCCGCTCTGAAGGAAGCTCTGGAGGAAGCCAGGGAGAATATCCGAGCCGCGAAGAAGCCAGTCATTATCGCAGGGATTGAACTGCATCGGTTTGGACTTCAGGACCAGGTTGTTCAATTCGCCGAACAGAACAACATTCCGATCTGTGCAACCCTGCTGGGCAAGTCGGTCGTGAGTGAACGACACCCGCTGTACCTTGGCGTTTACGAAGGAGCGATGGGCCGGGAAGAAGTTCGCAAGTATGTGGAAGAAAGCGACTGCATCATTCTGCTCGGCGCGTTCATGAGCGATATCAACCTGGGAGGATTCACGGCTCAGCTGGATCCCGGAAAGTGCATCTACGCGACCAGCGAAAAACTGCGAATCCGCCATCATCATTTCCATGATGTGATCTTCGCCGATTTCATGAATGCACTCGCCGATCGCAAGTTCGCAAGTCGTCGAGCCGCTCCGAAGGTGACTCAGCCGGAGATTGCGCCATGGAAGCCGACGTCGGCCGCTCCGGTAACGATGAAGCGACTGTTCCAGAAGATTAATTCAGTGCTCGATCAGAAGGTGGTCGTTGTTTCCGACACCGGCGATTCTCTGTTTGCCGCCGCTGACCTTTCGATTACTCAGCACACGGAATTTCTGAGTACCGCGTACTACACGTCCATGGGATTCGCCATCCCGGCGGCGATGGGAGTTCAGGTCGCAAACCGCCAGCTGCGGCCTCTGGTCCTGGTCGGTGACGGTGCCTTTCAGATGACTTGCATGGAACTGTCGACCGCGGTGCGTCAGAAGTTCAATCCGATCGTCATCGTGCTGAATAACAAGGGCTATTCTACGGAGCGGTTTATCCAGGAAGGCCCCTTCAACGACATTCTGAACTGGCAGTACCACAAGATGCCCGAGCTTCTCGGTGCCGGCTGGGGCTTTGAAGTCTTCACCGAAGGCGACCTTGAAAAAGCCTTCAAAGCCGCGTTTGCCAATCAGGACTGTTTCAGCCTGCTGAACGTGCATCTCGACAAACACGACGTCAGCCCTGCTCTGAAGCGTCTGGCCGAACGGCTCGCGAGTCGCCTGTAGGCGAGTCATTCTATGACTCGACCTTGGTCCCTGAATGCCGTATTGACGAGCGGGCGGTGCCTCGGTCACACATGTGAAGTTTGCTGCGCTGAGCTGTCGTCGAACAGTCCTCGCCGCGTTGCGGCTCGATCAGCACTCAGTCATGGAATGACTGAGCTACGTAGGCGAGTCATTCCATGACTCGACCTCAACTCCCTGCAGGATGCAATGACAAGTCGGCCCCGACCGGCATTCGAGTCGCTTGTTGCAACAGGTAGTGAACGCAAAACGCAGAACAGTCCTCGCCGCGGTGCGGCTCGATGAGCACTCAGTCATGGAATGACTGAGCTACGTAGGCGAGTCATTCCATGACTCGACCTCGATTCCCTGCAGGACGCATTAACAAGTCGGCCCCAACCGGCATTCGAGTCGCTTGTTGCAAAAGGTAGTGAACGCGAAACGCGGAACAGGACTCGCCGCGGTGCGGCTCGATGAGCACTCAGTCATGGAATGACTGAGCTACGGAGAGGACTTCGTTTGCATCCGGGGTTTGTCTGGTCCAGAATCAGGGTGTTGGGCCGGGTGAGGCGATTTGGTTGCCTGGCACTGAACTCCTTGAATCGACGGTTCGCCTGCCCGTCACAGACGCATACAGGACTTTCCCACATGAAACTGTTTCGAACTCTTCTCTGCGCGATGCTCGCGCTTTGCTCGGCGACCGTTGTGGCCGATGACATCTTTTTGACGCCCGAAGAAGCCGGTCCGGAGTACAAGATTCAGGGTGAATACTCCGGCAAGGTGAAGATTGATGGTCAGGACGTGAAATTTGGTGTTCAGGTGATTGCATTGGGCAACAATGAATATGACGCCGTCGCTTATCCGGGCGGACTGCCTGGGGATGGCTGGGATGGAACAACGAAGATTCGAGCCAAAGGCAAAACGGAAAATGGCCAGACAAAGCTGACGGCCAGCGACGATCATGGTTACAGCATCATCACCGAAGGTAAGCTCGAACTGCACTCGGAGTCCGGTGAGAAGGTTGCGACACTTGAGAAGGTCGAACGCAAGAGCCCGACGCTCGGAGCCAAACCTCCGGAAGGGGCCATTGTTCTGTTCGACGGAACCTCAGCGGACAAGTTCGCAAACGGCAAGATCACGATGAAGGATCTTCTGGCGGCTGACTGCGAAACAAAGGACAAGTTCGGCGATCACACTTTGCACATCGAATTCCGAACACCATTCCGTCCGAAAGCGCGAGGACAGGAGCGAGGCAACAGCGGCGTCTACGTTCAGGGACGTTACGAATGCCAGGTTCTGGATTCCTTCGGGCTCGAAGGGGAGAACAACGAATGTGGCGGGATCTACTCGATCTCCAAACCCAAGGTCAACGCCTGCTTTCCACCTCTGACATGGCAGACGTACGACATCGAGTTTAAGGCAGCGGTGTTTGAAGGTGACAAGAAGGTGAAGAATGCCCGCGTCACGATTCGACACAACGGTATCGTCATTCATGACAATCTGGAACTGCCCCACGGAACACCCGGCAAGAATCCGGAAGCTGCCGGACCGGATGTGATCTACCTGCAGGGACATGGCAATCCGGTGGTTTATCGAAACATCTGGGTCGTTAAAAAGTAGCTTTTGGTTCGTGATGGATGGCATCCAGCGGGTTCGGAACCCGAACCCGCTGATGCACCCCTCGGTCTTGTAGAATCCTGATTTGTCCTGTCGAACCACAGCGCCGCAGAGGCCCCCAGAATGCGGCGATCAACACGGGAGTCTTGCGATGCGATCTTTGCGAACGCTTCTGAATGTGTCTTTGGCCTTGCTGCTGGCACAGTCAGCGGGCCGTGTTTCTGCTCAGGAAGTGACCGCGGATCAGCTTCGCGAAGCATTGCACTTTCATGCACCGTTTGACGGAACGGCGGATGCGAAGATCGCGGAAGGAGATAAGCGGATACTGACCGCGGAATCACTGGCTCGAAAAACTCTGACGCCAGGCATTCATCGCGAACACGTCAGGCTCGTGACCGGTGAAGGTCGCTACGGAGACTGCCTGAGATTCACCGCCCGAACCGATCAGGTGCTGTGTTTCCCCGGAACGGCCATGCACTACGCCGACAAGGACTGGTCAGGCAGTGTGTCCTTCTGGATGAAGCTGACTCCTGACACAGACCTTCCGGCCGGCTACTGTGATCCACTTCAGATTACTCAGAAGGCATGGAACGACGGAGCCTTCTTCGTCGACTTCGACAAGGATCTGCCTCGCGACTTTCGACTCGGCACGTTCTCCGATTTGCTCTACTGGAACCCGGAGAATATCGAATGGGACAAGTGGCCCGTTGAAAAGCGTCCGATGGTGACCGTGCACAAGCCACCGTTTGCCAAAACGGAATGGACTCACGTGGCCTTCACATTCCAGAACATCAACGCCGCCGACAAGTCACCGGCCACGGCGACACTGTATCTGAACGGCCAAAGTCAGGGAGAACTCAGGCAGCCGATGAAGTTCACCTGGGAAAAGCCGAATGTGCTCATCATGCTGGGAATCGAATACGTCGGCGATCTGGATGACCTGATGATCTTCCGCAAAGCGTTGACCGAGAAAGAAATTCAGTTCCTCGCAACGGCCAAAGAATCGCTTTAGGCACTGACGAATGGCAACTAAAAGCTGCCTCGCGACTTCTTCAGAGCCTGCTGAAGAATCAGGACTTTTCCGTGCCTCAGTTCGGGGCCGGAAACTCAGAAGCCATGGCACAGGTTGAAGCGAAAGAAGCTACGAAGGCCATGGCTTTTGACCGGCACGATGAGAAGCCGTACCGGCGACTCACACCGCCTCTTCGCGCCTCTGCGCCTTCGCGTGACAACCAAGCGTGCTACACCGCGAAATTGAAAGCCAAACCGAATCCGCTAGCCCAAAACTCATCTCCGCTGCTGGGCATCACG
>CAZIGZ010000104.1:0-23208 GCA_964538835.1 uncultured Chitinophaga sp.
TGATTTCTGAAGTATTGCCGACCGATCGCAATCGTGAAGAGTGTCAGCCAGACGGCCTGTATCAGGAAGACCAAGTTTTCCATTCGGCCGCTGTCTGTTCCAATCCACGCTCGGCCGGCTTTCAGTGCATAAAGTTTCAGGACGGACATTGGTGCTCGCTGAAATTCGCGAGAGAGAATCCCCGTCATGTCTCCGAAAGAATTGAGAGTGCCATCCGCGACTCTCGAGTGAACCGTGTTCATGATCGGCAGCAGATCATCAGGCACACGAATGCTGGTGTTTCGAGTTCCATCGTTGTGCAGCCCATAGGTGACTCCTTCATAGAGTGCCTGGACGCCAAGTGTGCTGAGCGGCACGATTCGGCCGGTCTTCTGCCAGACCCACAGTTCCCACGGCAGGACGGCCAGCAGATTGCCCAGCAGCAGGATTCCGGCAGACTTCAGGGCTCGCCGCGAGCCTGCCGAGTTCGCCTGCGTCTCGATGCGCGAGAGCGAGATCCACAGCATCAACGCCATGACGCAGCCCATTCCGATTGTGATTGGGCGGATGAGAGACGTGAGCCCGCAGAGTATCCCGGTCAGAAAGACTTGCACGGCTCTTGAAGACGTCGGCGAGGACTGTTCGCCGTCCATCAGCATAGGAACGAAGAGTCGAATGGTCGCGAACAGGCAGGCGACGAACGGCACTTCACTGTTCGGTTGCTTGAAGAGCCACAGGTTTGGTGGGTAGACGATCCACAGCGCCGTGACGATCACTTCGGGGGATCGATACCAGCGTGGTTCGAAGTCGTTCACAGATTCGATTCGGCGAAGACGACGCGCACAGGCAAACAGCAACACTGTGGCCGCGGAAAAGCAGAGCACAGCGGAAATATCGAGCAGCGTGGATTCCGCGATTCCTGTGATCGACGCCAGCTGGAAGTGTGCGGCAAGGAAGAGCGGAAAGCCAGGAGGATACTTCGTGGCCGGACGATTCTGGTACTGCAGTCCCGCCCCATTCAGCAGCGACCTGGCGGCGGGTTCGTAGTAGTCGACGTAGTCAAAGCTCTCATTGACTCGGGCCGAATCTGGCAGCACACATCGAAACGCGACGAGCGCACAACCGGCGACGACGGCGACGATAAACAGTTGAAGAACATTGGGACGGCGTGATTGCCGCATGAGGCGTACTCCGAGTTTCCATGCCAGAATTAGCGGACCCGAGCAGATCCGGCAAGGCGTGTTTTTCCTGCCAAATCTCGTGTTCTCGCCGTCACCGGAAAATGCTACATTTTGCTGCAAAGAAGGGGTCTAACTCTGTGTTTTGCACGCACAGTGCGTGCATGTATGAGACAAGCGAACAACGTGAGCGACAACCTGGCGACCAGCCGCCAGGCTCCTTTGGGTCAAGGGCGTTCGGCCCTTGTTTGGAAAACGGGGGCAGGGATGCGAGCCGCCATTTGGAACCAGTCAGAAGATTCACTCTGCATCGTCATTCCTGCGCTGAACGAAGAGGAATCAATCGTCAGCACGGCGGAGCGCTGCAAGCGGTTTCGCGAGCTGGCCGTCGGGACTCGGCTGTTGTCTCATGTGGACATCGTCGTTGTCAGCGACGGATCGACCGACCGGACTCTGGAACTGGCTCGTTCCGTTGACGGCATTCGTACGATCGAGTTTGTTCAGAACCGAGGTTACGGGGCGGCCATTCAGGAGGGCTGGCAAACATCGGACTGTAACCTCCTGGCCTTTCTGGATGCCGACGGGACATGCGATCCGGATGTCTTTGAAGATCTCTGCCTGAACATCATTCGACGCAATGCAGACCTCGCGTTGGGAACTCGAATGGGCCCGGATTCTCAGATGCCTCGCATTCGAAGGCTGGGCAACCGAGTGTATGCCATGATGCTGGGAGTACTCTGCGGTCGCAGTGTGACCGATACCGCCAGTGGCATGCGAGTCCTGCGACGATCGGCACTGGAACGACTCGGTGAACTTCCGACAGGCCTGAATTTTACACCCGCCATGAGTGCTCGCGCGCTGCTGGGAGGACTTCAGGTCGTGGAAGTTCCGATGAGTTATGCTGAGCGAGTCGGCGAGAGCAAGCTTCGGATTTTCTCCGACGGCATTCGCTTCTTCTGCTCCATCATCGATGCGGCATTTTGCTTTCGTCCCGATCGTCCGTTTACGCTGGGATTCCTTGCGACGTTCATGTTCGCTTCGATGCTGGCGATGTATCCGACGGAGTTCTATCTGCAGAACGGTCGCGTCGAAGAATGGATGATTTATCGATTTGTGTGTGCGTGTCTGTTTGGAGGTTTGTCGCTACTGTCGTTGTCGGCGGTGGCCGTGTGCCATCAGCTGACACGACTTGGACCACGGGCTGAGGCAACAGATTCGTACTGGGCGTATGCCGTCAGTCGATTGTTCCGAGGCCGAGTTGCCATGTCTCTTGTGATGCTGGGATTCGGAGCCTCCGTGGCAGTGCTTTGGCCGGGCATCGTGGAATTCCTGACGACTCGCACCTGCACGCTCCACTGGACTCGACTGATTTTCGGAGCCAGCCTGATTCTGATGTCCGGCATTGTGGGCGGAACATCGGCCGTGCTTCGAGTCATCTCGCTGCTGGCTCAGGAAAGCGCGACTTCGGTGGCTGCGAAAACGCCCCTGGTCCGACTGGCCCTGGAACCGGACGACCTGATCGCTGCTCGTTCCGCATGACACCAACGTTGGTCACGACATCACAACAGTCATTCGTCGGGCGATGAGAGAACAAGGCATGGCCGAGTTTGATCAGTTTGCGACGGACTATCGCGGGGAGCTCCGTAAAGGGCTGGACCTGACGGGGGAATCGCCCGACTATTTTGCAGCGCGGCGAGTCGAAGTCGTGGCTTCGCTATGCCAGCATGCTCCCAGGGTTGTGCTGGATTTTGGGTGTGGCACCGGAGGCAGCCTGGCGCTTCTTCGAAGGCGATTCCCGAACGCACAGATTGTTGGCAGTGACCCATCGGAAGAGAGCCTTGAGATTGCGCGCCGCAATCCAGACCTGCAGAACATTGAGCTGATGTCGAGCCTCACATCGCTTGAGAGTCGCGTGGATCTTGTGTTCTGCAACGGCGTTTTCCATCACATCGATCCGGCTCAGCGAGGTGATGCACTGAGGGAAATTCGCCGAGTGATGTCGTCGACTGGTCGTTTCGCGTTCTGGGAGAACAATCCATGGAACCCGGGGACTCGCCTGGTTATGAGCCGGATTCCGTTTGATCGCGATGCGAAGACGCTGTCAGTTTTAAATTCGCGTCTGCTGTTGCGTGCCAATGGCTTTCGGATTGTCAGGACGGAGCATCATTTCTGGTTTCCCAAAATGCTGTCGATGCTTCGGTTTCTCGAGCCAGCTTTGATTCATCTTCCGCTGGCCGGGCAGTACCTGGTACTTTGCGAAAGAGAAGAAGCTGCATTCGAGTGATGTGCGGTTCGAAGCCATCAGGCGGAACGAACGTCAGGCGGCCTTTGACATCGCAGTGTGGCCGATACTCGAGTCATTCGGGTCCATGGGCGCAATTGCCTTCGAGGGAAAAACGCGATCTCTGATTCGCAGTACGGGGGCTTCCAGAGCATGATGCAGAAGGTAACCGAGCACGCACGAACAGCTCACAACGATGAATGGCTGCCAGACCGGAGACGCCAGTGAACCTGATGCCTCGATCGCTGGCCAGAGCCACTTCTGAACTGGAAAATGCCAGAGATAGATGCTGTAGCTGGCTGTTCCGAGTGCTGTGAATGGTCTCAGCAATTGCAGAGCGTTTTCCGGAATTCTCAATGCCGCCAGGACCCAACAGCCGCTGCCAACAGCAAACATCAATACGCCGCCAATCGTGAGCCATCGATCCGTCTCAAGCGAAAGCACAAACGCCGGTGCGAGGAGCGACAAGCCCACTGGCCACAGGAACCACGACGGGATCATTGTTCGCTCTGAAGCTTCTACAATGGAAGCAGCAGGAAGAGAGCGTCTCTGCTGTTGCCAGGCCAGAAAGACACCCAGCATCAGCGAATCGATCCGAAGATGAGTACCGAAGAAGTGGATCCTTGCATGAAACTCAGGGTAGACGACGAACGAGATTGCTCGCAGTAGAAGGCATCCTGCCACAGTCACAGCCAGGCAGTTCGGCAGTTTGTTCATGGCGTCTCGTTGCTGGAGTTGCAGCAGAAGCCAGGGGAGCACCAGATAGAAGTGAGCCTCCACGGCCAGCGACCATGTGTGTGGCCAGACGCCACCAAGGTAGTTCTGGAGAAACACAGCTTCGCCGACCAGTTCACGCAGGCGAGGAGGATCGTGCATCAGGAATTGGACGAGCGCTGATAGTCCGATGCAAAGCCAGAATGCCGGCAGAATCCTGAACGCACGTCGCACGAAGAATCGTTTGACATCAAGACGTCCGGATCTGTTCAGTTCCGCGAACAGAAGAGACGAAACAAGGAAACCGCTGAGAACAAAGAACAGATCAACACCTACCCATCCGCCTGTGTTCCAGGTTCGGATCCAGAGCGGCGAAGTGTCGTTGATCTGCAGGTGGCGACCGATCACAAGCACGATGGCTGCCAACCGGAGCAAATCCAGCCCTGACGAGCGCTGAGGTGAAATCGTGCGTCCCATGAACCTCGACCTTTGTTCCTTCTGAAGATAGGCGAACGATCGAAGGTCTGGAGATTCCTGGCAAGATCAGTCTGGCGGGCAGTTGCTCCAAAATGCACAGGATTTTGGGAACAACGGTTTCGAAGGTCGCGTCCATTCGAAGCCTTGACGAGATCACTCAGGATTTTTTGGGGAACAAGAGAGGAAAGCCACCGTGTTTCGACGCACCATTCTGCTGTTTGCCATGTTGTTGTTTTCTCAGGCCACTTCGCTGGCCGGAAACATCTACGACGTCACAAGTACCGATGGAATGAAGACCGTGACGTACCAGGTTCGCTTTGGCGGAGGGAAGCTGTTTGAGACCTATACAGCGTTTGATCCGGCTTCGAAGAAGTTCGTGTACTTGGAATGGAAGCGAAGTGAAGAAGCACCGAAGCCTGCACTGACATTCTGGGATCACAAAACCGGCGAAACAGTTGCGCTGTACAAATTTCCTGACGTGAAAGATCCGCTGCCAGTCATCCCGTCGATTGAAGATATGAAAGTGTGTCCGATGACCGGCGACAGGAAGTTTGAAGCAAAACTGACCATCATTGTGGACTGACAGTATCGAACAGGGAGCCGCAAATGAAAACGGACGGTGTCAAAATCGACACCGTCCGTTTTGCGTTTCACGATTAAGCGAGAACGCTGTCTCACAGTCCGTTGCTCAGAGCCTGTTCGAAGGTACCGAATGGTGCGCCACCATCGCGGCCGGTCGCTGGCAGGACAAAGTTATTGTCCAGAGCTTCGCCGTTGGAGATGCCCGTGTGACCGTTCGGAATGATGAGTTCCGGATGGTCAAATGGAGCCTTCTGGTACTTCACTCGCGGGTCCGTCAGGTGCTTCATGAACTCGACAACCGCATCGATGTCGTCAGGATTACCCTGAAGTTCAGGAATACCGCTGACATCCGGATCGAGGTCCAGAAGATTCGTGTGACGGAAGTCGGCACCACGAGTATAGAACTGAACGACTTCGGTCAGATTCTTCATGCCGCCATTGTGCATGTAAGGACCTGTCAGTTCGATGTTTCGCAGCGTCGGAGTCTTGAAGGCACCGTCGACCGCGATCGCTGCTCGCTTTGGAACAGAGACCTTTGGATCAGGATTTCGACCGGCCTGTTCCTGTCGAGTGTACGAGAACGGACCGAACTGAGGATGTGATCCGCCGACGCCCAGGTCTTCTTCCTGAGGTCGCACGCCGATGTTGTAGAAGCCACCGTCGTAGAACGCAGCATCCAGTTCCATCGCCATGAATTCGATCAGCCCGTCGTTGGACAGAACTCCGCGGAGGCTGCTGACAGTCCCGCCGGCGAATTCCGGACCACCGTGACAGTTGATGCACTTGCCTTCCTTCAGGAAGATCTGCAATCCTCGCTTCGCCTTGGCGCTCAGAGCGCTGCTGTCACCCTTGGCATAAGCATCGTAAGGAGTTTCGCCGGATGTCAGAGTTGACTCGTACAGCATGATGGACAGCCCCCAGAACAGCGAGAAATTCGCTTCCATGTGGGTGTAACCGTCAGCGGTCAGAGATGAGCCCGACCACCACTGTGGCTGGAAGGCTTCGCGAATCAGCTTTGCGTAGCCGGCAGTTGACGCGTTCAGGCCCTTGCCGCTGGCATCACGATGAGCACCCAGAACACTGTCGTCGCCGGCAACGTTCTGCAGAGCCAGTGGGCGGAGAGACAGCATCTTGCGAGCAAGTTCCTTGAAGTTTCGACCATCCCAGCTCATTTCAACGCTGTTGTTCGGCGGACCGACGGCCTGAGAAGCCAGAGCCGCGTTGTCGATCTGGATGCGGACGGATTCCAGAGCATTGGTGCTGGAGTTCAGTCGCAGCACGCGTGCATTCGGGTCCAGATTGCCGAACGGATTGACTCCGTTGAAGTACCGATTGGCTCGACCGTCCCAGAAGGAGCGATCAAAGTAAACGGCGTTGATTGACGTCGGAGCATTTCGACCAGTGACCTGACGAACATTGACACCGTCAATGCTGAAGACCGGATGAACGGTTGTCGTGCCATTGTCCACGGCACTGCCGGGAACGATGTTGTTGAACTGCTTGCTGACAACACCCTGTGAACCGACAACTTCCATCGTGTCATACGTGACAGGATTGCTGCTTGAACCGTTCGGGCTGTTTTCGCCAGGTCGAGTCGGGTCAAGGAAGCGATGGAATGGAAAGTCGGATGCCTTCAGAGTCTTGTTCGGGCCTCGGAAGTTCGCCAGATCCGGCGTTCCGGATGGAGCACCTGGATTCAGCGTGTTCGTTGTGCGAATGTCAGCACCTGCGTGCCAGTGGCATGTCGCACAGGCAGTTCGGCCGTCACCGCCGGTCTGCATGTCCCAGAACAAAGCCTTGCCAAGCAGGATGGCTTTTTCCCGGTCACGGACGTAGGTCGCCAGATCCGAAGGAAGCGGAACCGGAATGGTGTCCAGTGCCTTTGGTGGCTCAACGTCAGTTTCCAGTTCGACCTTGGCGATGACCGGGCCGAAGCTTGAAGTGGCGGTTGAGTTTGACTTGATCTGCAGGACAGCGGATGTCGTTGACGCGACGAACTGAAACGTCTGTGGCTTCCAGCCCATGTTCGTGCGTGACCAGCCGGATGGTCGGTTCATGGAGACGTTCTGGCTCCATGATCCAACGCTGACAGTCATCGATCGCGAGGCTGACGAAAACGAAGACCAGTTGCCGGACATCTGGAACGACAGAGTGTACGTCTTGCCCGGAACAAGCTTTACTGTCTGGCTGATGCTGCCTGCAGCTGAGCCGTTGAGGTCGACGGCGTTACCAGCCGTTGGCGGAGTTTTGTACAAACTAACGCTGACATCAACGCTGCCGGAATCCACGGTCCATGCGCCGATCGTCGTTCCCGAGTTGTACGTTGTGAATGGACTGGCAGCACCGGTCAGACCGAAAATGCCGTCATTCACCACATCACCGGGATCAGTTGCCTGAGCACTGAATGTGGAAAGTACCATTGCTGCGCAGAATGCGAGCAGCTGAAGCGGGCGACCACAACAACTGTGATCCTTGACCCAGTTCCATTTCTTCATTCTCTTCCTCTCTTTCTCTTCACTTCTTCGCAATCCTTCGGACATCACTCGCATCCGATTGTCAGCAGGGCTGAATTGCGATCGATTCTGCCTGAGGCAGCGTGTTCGCAGATGCATCTGAGTTCAGAGCCACGCGGCAGAACCGCGCGTTTGGGATGCCTGCTCAGAACCCTGACGTGAACAGCTAGAGGCTATTTCGAGTCGGAGATAACGGAACGCACGAGTTCCGAATTGTCCTGGAACTCGATGTGCCAAAATGCAACAAACAGTCACGATGTGAGTGTGGTGGATCACTGTCGGCAGACAGCTTTGCGTCGTAGCAGCGCGTTGTGCGGGGACAACACTTGATGTTGCGGATTGGCAACAGCAGTTTCTGCCGAAGTGTGCGAGGACACTTTCGCACATGGGACTTGAGGATTTTCTGCGATTCGAATGGAGCATCGTCACAAATCATGCCGATGGTGACGATCAGTGAATCCAGGTAAATCTTACCGTCTGACTGCGCGCAGCCAGTCGGTTGTTCGAGGAATACACGTGGCAAGCCTGCACAGAAAATTACAGAAGCCGCTCATCGCGCTGCTGTTATGTTCGCAGGTGATGGCCCAGGACCCTCCACAGATTCCCGGTCCCGGGCCGGTTCCGGGCATCCCGGTTCCGGTTCCTGATGCTCGTCTGCCTAACCAGCAATTTCCCGGCCAGTCTTTTCCGGGCGGAGCGGTTGTTCCCGGAACTCCTGGATCAACCGGGTTTCCGCAGAATCCGGGGCAGGGATCCGCTGGACCTCCGTCAGTGAGACTCCTGTCGCCTCAGATTCCTGGCGGGTTGACGGGGGCTCAGGGCGTTTTTCAGGACGGGCAGCCGATGGCTCCTGTTATTCCGCCGGTTCCTGAAGTTCCGCCAGGTCTTGATGACTCACAGCCGTGGACATTCAACTTTCAGCAGGCTCCGTGGACGACGGTGATCCGCAGTTTCTGCGACTCGTCAGGCTATTCGCTGCAGTTGATTGCCGAGCCTGTCGGGACGTTGACTTACTACGATGCTCGCTCCTACAGCACCACGGAAGCCATCGATGTCTTCAATGATCATCTGATGGCCAACGGCTTCATCCTTGTTCGTGAAGGACGCCGGCTGACTCTGACAAATGCCACGTCCGAAATCCCTGGCAACATCATTCCGTTTGTCACAATCCACCAGCTGGATGGACTTGGACGAAATGAACTGGCCTCTGTCGCGATCCCGTTGAAAAGCACGGATGCAGCTCAGGCCGTGGAAGAGATTCGGCAGTTGCAGAGCTCTGTGGGGCAGGTCAAGGCCCTGACGAATTCCGGTCGAGTCATCGTGACAGACACGGGAAGCTACCTGCGTCGAATGCGTGACCTCTTGCTTGGTTCCGGAATTGCCGCCGGAGACGAGCATGCGTCGGTTTATCAGCTCCGCCATGCTCAGGCTGAGGATGTTGCGAAGGCCATCACCGATTTTCTGAACAACTCTGGCATGTCCGGCGGAGTTGGTGCTGATGGCGCTCCAATCTCCTTAGGCAACAATAACAATCCTGGTCAGCGTGTGGTCGCGGAGAAGACAACGAACAGTCTGCTGGTTCGCGGCACAACAGAAGAAATGGCAACGATCCAGCAGTTGATTCTGGATCTGGACCGTGCACCGAGAGAAGTTCTGGTGCAGGCGTTGCTCGTGGAAGTCGAACTGGGCAACACCAACGAGCTGGGCGTCGAACTGGGATTCCAGGACTCCGTTCTGTTCGATCGAAGCGTCGTCGACAAGCTCGTAACAATTTCTCAGACGACAACGGCCCCGAACGGAACACAGACGACAAACCAGCAGATTATCTCGCAAACGGCGGCCCCGGGGTTTAACTTCAATAACCAGCCGCTTGGAAACAACATTGCGGCGAATCCGTCCAAAGTGGGTTCTCAGGGCCTGTCCAATTTCGGTGTTGGTCGTGTCAACGGCGACCTCGGATTCGGGGGACTGGTGCTTTCGGCAGGTTCGGAGTCTGTCAACGTCCTGCTTCGAGCCCTCGATGCTCAATTCAACATTGATGTGTTGAGTCGTCCTCAGGTGCGAGCCATCGAGAACAAGGAAGCCTTTATACAGATTGGCCAGCAGGTTCCCGTCGTCGACGGTGTCGCGGTCACTCCTGTGGGAAGTGCGAATCCGGTCATTCGTCAGGATCAGGCAGGCATTATTCTGAAAGTGACTCCTCGCATCAGCCCTGATGGTCGCGTCCAGCTGGATGTGAACGCGGAAAAGAGTGCCTTCAATCTCACACCCGGTACCGGCGTTCCGATCTTCACCGATGCAACGAATGGCAACGTCATCGAGGCGCCCATCAAGGATGTGACGACCGCCGATACGACTGTCAGTGTTCAGTCGGGGCAGACCGTTGTGCTGGGCGGAATGATTACAAACGATCAGATGGTCGTGACTCGCAAAGTACCCTGGCTCGGCGACATTCCGATCCTCGGCCGCCTGTTTCGCTACGACCTCGATCGCCACAAACGCAAAGAACTGCTGGTCTTTCTGACACCCATCATGCTGGAAGATGATGCGCATGCAGAATTCCTGAAGAGCCGCGAAGTGGAAAAGATCCACATGCCCGCCGAAGCCTTCAGTTTCGGAGACGAACTGACCGGCACTTATTCCGCCACTGCGGATTCTGTAATGGTTCCCACAAGTCTCTCCGAACCAAAGACCGCAGCACGTCCGTCCGGCAGATCTCCCGTGCGACTGGCCGGACATTCACCGGCCGCGCTGAATCCAGCGTCGGCGTCCGGCAACGGACGAAACGGAAACACGTCTTCCGGCGCACGCGGGCTCGGAGGATGGTCGTCTGGTCCCGGAACCGGATCGTCGGATCGTTCAGAAACACCCGCGACCACGTTGCGTTCTCAGGGGACTGTCGCGCCCGCGCCAAAGAAAGAACGAAGCTGGCCGTTGAAGGCGGGGATTCCGTGGATGAAGAAGAAGCCGGACGTCTCCGCACAGGATATGAATCCAGCTCCTGCGGCGGCTCGGCCGGAACTTTCCCCCGAAGTGCTTCGCCAGCAACAGCAGCGGCGTGCAACTCGCCGCTAGCGGCTCGAAGAGCTTTCGGTCATGGAATGACCGAGCTGCGTAGTCGAGTCATTCCATGACTCGAACTGGCGTTGCCCAAACTCAACACGCCGAAACATCAGGCAGGTTCGACTGAGTACCTTGCCGCATCTGTGTTCGCCTTCCGCGGATTCTGCGAACGACCATGTTTCATGGTTTAGCCTTTCGGAAGTGTCGCCTCCGATAGCCAGGCGCTCGTGCACATCGACAGTTCGATGGACGTTTGTTTTGACGGCGATTGTGAACTCCTATGATCCAACGCAGCCCGATTCATGAGCCCACACCGGCTCAGGCCCTGGCCAGTCGGTTTGGATTGCCCTTTATCGATCTCGAAGGCGTCGAGGTTGATAATGCTCTTGTTGCATTTTTTCCCAGCCAGTCGCTGTTTCGCGATTCGATTCTGCCGCTGGAGAAGATTCGTAACCGAGTCCGAGTGGCAATCGCGGACCCGATCAACATCGCGGCACTGGAAGAGCTGACCGTTCGCACCGGTTTGTACTTTGAGCCCGTGGTTGCGTCCGAAGAGCAGATTCAGACTCTGCTCAAACGCAGCCTGGGAGTTGGAGGCGGAACTGTTCGTGAGCTGATGGATCTGTCGAAGGAGGAATTCGACAGTCTTCAGGCCGCGGCGAGTGATGAAATTGGTGATGCGTCGCAGGCGTCATCGGTTGTCAAGCTCGTGAACGAGCTGATTCTGGAAGCTGTTCAGCAGCAGGCCAGTGACATCCACATTGAAGCGGAAGAAGAGGAGTTGATTGTTCGCTTCCGAGTGGACGGCATGCTGCGCCTTCAGCCGGTGCCGCAGGAGATTCAGCGTTTCCGCGCGGCGATCGTCAGTCGTTTGAAAATCATGGCGAAGCTGAACATCGCTGAGAAACGATTGCCTCAGGACGGTCGTATTCGAGTGACGATTCGAGGTCGTGAGATTGACGTACGAGTTTCCATCATTCCCATGCTGCATGGGGAAGGTGTGGTCCTGCGCCTGCTGGATAAAGCTCGCGCGTCGCTGAGTCTGGAGAGTGTGCAGTTTCCGGAGTCGCTTCGGGACAGGTGGAATCGGCTGATTCGACGTCCGCACGGTCTGATTCTGGTGACCGGACCAACCGGCAGCGGCAAGACGACAACGCTCTATAGTTCACTGTGTGAGATTCGACGACCGGATCTGAAGATCATCACGATTGAAGATCCTGTTGAATACAATCTGCGGCAGATCAGTCAGATCCATGTTCAAAGCCAGATTGGTTTGTCCTTTGCCGCCGGCCTCCGGAGCATTCTTCGTCACGACCCCGACGTTGTTCTGATCGGCGAAATTCGCGACGCCGAAACCGCCACGAGCGCGATTCAGGCGTCGCTCACCGGGCACCTGGTCTTCAGCACGATTCACACCAACGACGCCGCGGGAGCCTTCACGCGTCTGATCGACATGGGCGTTGAGCCATACCTTGTGGCAAGCACACTGGAAGCTGTTCTTGCACAGCGGCTTCTCAGGAAACTGTGTGTTCATTGCAAGACCCCGTGGGTTCCGAATCCTGAGGATCTGCCGCAGGACCTGATCCTGCCAGCGGACGTGCAGTTATGGCGGAATCATGGCTGCCGCGAATGTCATTATTCGGGATACTCCGGCCGCGTTGCGATTTTCGAGCTGCTTGTGAACAGCTCCGAGCTTCGCCATCGATGTATGGAACGCAGTGCCGCCAGTGAGTTGCGTCAGATCGCCATTCGCCAGGGCATGCAAACCCTTCGCGAACACGGGTGGCAACGAGTCCTCGCCAGCGAGACGACTCTGGAAGAGCTCGTCCGAGTCTGCCCTGCCGAGACGGAATGAAATGGCGAGCGGGGGACGTCAGTCCTCTGATCGTCACACGAGTCAGCAGTTCCTTCTGGAAGTTAAGTGAGTGTCTCTTGACGGAACAATAGCCGGCTGGTCAGAGCCCGATGGCCTCCATTTTATTGATCTCTTAGCAGAAGAACGGTCAGTCGCGATGAGTTTCCTGCTTCAGTCGTTGCAGGCATTGTGTAGATTGCGTGATTTCGAATCTGAACGGTCGCCAGTCAGTCACCCAGCATGATGGTACTCTTGCATGAACCCGGATCCCGTCAAAGTTGGCTTTGTGATTCTGGGGGCGGCATTGACGTCGCTTGGCTTCGGGGCGACGTTGCTGCGACTTGCGTGGGTCGGCTTTCGTGACGCGTCGTATCCGCTGAGCGAGACGACTCAGCTCACCGGTACAACAGCTCGAATTGTGGCGGTGCTGATCGGTGTCATCGGATTGGTGCCCGTAAGCTGTGGCATTGCTGCTCTGGTGTTTGGTTTCTGGCGAATGAAAGAACTGCTCCGATAAGAGCCTGTGAAACAATTCCCAACCCTCAGATGATCCACGGATCCAGCACTCCGCTCCGGATCGAATCAGGGTTTCACAAATCGGGCATTCATCGTCACGCTGATGGCGGGGCACGGACGTTTGGTCCACGGCCAGATGCTGGACTGAGTTGTGACGGCGGAAGCGTTCGTCTCTGGGTTCGCGTTAAGAAGTGACTTACGAAACTCCGCGGCGTGAATCGTTGTTTCCTGCCAGAGTTGTGCTTCGGGCGAAGGTGTCCAGAACGTAATCGTCAAATGCTCGGGATCAGGATTGCCGGACTGAAGCCGACGAGCCATGGTTATCAGAAGTGTTGCCTCGATTTCCTCTCTTGCGCCGTAGATGTCAATCGTGGCTTCGGGGCCCCGCAATGCCAGCTTGTCTGCCTGACAGAACCTCTGAAGTTCCACAGCCAGCCATGAAAGCGGCGTATCGACGGGCGACGGGTCTTCAGTGACGGACGCCTGGGAATCACTCAACAGCGTCTCGAGCAGCTGGTCAGTTCCAGAAGACTCGGAGTCTTCCCGAAGACTCTTTCGACTATCTCGCGGGTTTGGATCATTCCGTATGTCGCGAGTCCGCTTTTTCGATTTGGGATCGTTCTTAACCGTGGTTGGCTGGTCAGCATCAATGAAATGCAGAACATCGGAAGAAACACCATCCTCTTCAAGTTCAGTGACTCTGAGACCTTTCGTGATCTCTCGGCCCATTCGTCCGGAATCATCCGATGATGCAATCGCCTGAACAACGACGCAGGCCGACAGGCACAGCACGACCGCACCGAATCCTGCGGGAAGTCGCGAAAGCCATGAGCCGGGGATCGTGCGCGACATGGTTACTCCTGACTGTCTGGAGTTGGCAGCGGACACTGAATCTCAATCGTCAGGAAATCCGGTGGCGCATCGTCGCTGACGGACAATGCGACTCGATCACTGGAGATTGCTGCCGCTACTGGAAGCTCTTTGACAAACTGAATGGCGCTGGGCAACTTGTCGGCGGAAGAGACAGTCAGAGTCAGTTTCAGGCCGCTTCCCTGAATCCGTCGTGCCAGGATCTGCGCGAGGGGTTTCGTGCGAGTAATGTACTCACGGCTTCCCTGATTCACGCTGGCATGCGGCAGCAAAAGACGCAGGCTTTCCATGTTTGGCGGGAGTTCTGCTTCTGGTGAATTCTCCGTTCGCTGATCAACGTTTTCAGTTCCCGCCAGCAAATGCTCCAATGAAGAATCCATCGGCTTGAGAAGCGACTGATCGCCGAAAGACGCTGGCCCTGCAGCCGTGCGTTTGATTGCCATCGGGCCAGTGGCGGTCTTGAAGCCCGGTGTCTCAAGTGAAGCAGCAAAGACAGGCAGGATAAAGACCAGCAGGATCCCGCACGACCACAGCAGCAGTGTTGTATAACGATAAAGCCCGGCAGTACCCCAGAGTCGAACGGACACCGGCATGACCGATGAACGGATAGGCTGAGGACTGTCGCCAGAACCGAAGTTGTCACCCTGATAGATTTTCAGTCGATTATGGTTCATGGAAGAGGTCGCAGAATGCCGCGGATCGTCAGTTGCCGACGTAGTGAGTTTCGACGTTTTTGAAAGCCTTCAAAAAGGATGAGCGAATTCAGGCTGCTCGGGGTGTCTCTGCCTTGCCTGCCGTTTCCTCCGCCGCCCCGATCGGACGTGCCGGGATCCATGCTCGCAGGCGTTCTTCGATCAGCACGGGGGAGTATTCTTCGTTCATCGCCAGCAGGCCTTCCTGAATCATCTGGCGGATCTGCAGATCGTCCGTGTGTCGTGTTTCAAGACGGCCGGCGATGGGGATGAAGATCAGGTTCGTCAACAGAACGCCATACAAAGTTGTCGTGAGCGCCATGGCCAGGGACGGTCCGATCTGACGAGCATCCGTGAGTTGTGAGAACATCTGAATGAGGGCGAAGAGTGTTCCGATCATGCCCCAGGCCGGAGCCGCGCTGGCCATCATTTCGAACAGGCGTCGAGAACTTCGATACTTCTGATCGAGCACCAGACATTCGCGATCCAGCGCGGACTGGAGCGTCTCTTTGTCCGCTTCGGCTGTGATCAGTTCAAGGCCCAGTCGTACGAATGCATCGGGTTCACGAGGCACCTCGGCCTCCAGTTGTCGCAAGCCGTCCTTGCGAGCTGTGATGGCGTACGACCGCAGCCGCTTCAAAATTGCCGCGGCCGTTGGAAGCGGGTTGCTCAGGACGTGCAGCAAGTGCTGCACCGCCTGCAGTGTGCCGTTCAGAGAGAACTGCACGAAGACGGACAGCAGTGTGCCGCCAAGTGTGATCAGGAGTGCTGGTAGATGAAAAAAAGTCATAGGTCACCTGTCAGGCCGCGGTTCGGCGAGCCTTGTAAATCTGGGCCAGAATTTCAGCGATGGCTCTGAAGAATTCGAATGGAATTTCCTGTCCAACGTCGACCGTCTTGAAAATTGCTCGCGCGAGCGGCTTGCGTTCCAGAACAGGAATCTTGTTTTCTTTGGCGATACGGACGATGTTCGCAGCGAAGACACCCGCTCCCTTGGCTACCACCTTCGGGGCTCGCATCTTGCCTACTTCGTACTGGATCGCGATGGCAAGGTGAGTCGGGTTGGTCAGAATCACGGTCGCCTTGGGAACATCCTTGACCGACTGGCGTCGACGCGCATCGCGCTGCTTCTTTCGCATCGCTGCACGGACGTGAGGGTCACCCATGTCGTCCTTTTGTTCCTGCTTGATTTCTTCCCGAGTCATCTTCAGCTTCTGCTCGTGGCGAAACCACTTGATCAGGTAGTCGATAATCGCAAGTCCGATCACAATGCCGGCCATGGAGATGCAGATGCCGAGCCCCATTTTCCATGCGAAGGCCGCGATGCCTCCCACGGTATTGAAGTGACTGAGTGACATTTCGTGACGACGAATCCAGAGCTGCAGGACGGTCAGTCCCAGCAGGAACGAGACTTTCATTGCGTTCAACATTCCACGGACGCCGGATTCGATCGAGATGAGTCGATCCCAGCCTGTCGTCGGGAGGATGCGTTCCCAGTTGATCTCCAGTGGCTTCAGAGTCAGAACGAAGCCAACCTGAGCAAAGCCAAACGCGAGCCCGACAACCATCATGGTCACAACGAGCACGCCGCAGGTTCGAAGGAGTTCGCCGGACACCCAGTAGGCGCCGACCGATGTGTGCCAGGTGGTCCAGTCGGTGGAAGGAACATCCACGAGCCACATTCGGATCCCGGCCATCAGGCGTTCCATCAGGCTTGTGCCGGTCCACATCAGAACGAGGCAGCCAGCCAGCAGCACGACCGCAGCTGTGAGATCTGTGCTGAAGACGACCTGACCTTCCGCCCTCGCTTCTTCGCGACGACGTGGTGTTGGTGCTTCGGTACCATTATGTTCGACATCTGCCATGTCAGCCCAGTGCCTCCTGACCCACAAACGTCAGAAGTCTCTGCACTGCTCCGCAAATCTCCGGCAGGAAGAAAAACAAACCGCCAATGCCCGCGACAAGGCGAAGTGTCATTCCATAAGACATGAAGTTGAACTGGGGGGCTGTCCGCATCGTGATCAGGATCGTCAGCGAGACAACGAAGAGCAGAATTCCCACAGGCCCGATGACCAGAAAGCCCTGGCCGACGGACTGAGAGACGCTCCAGAGAACGACATCCCACGAAGGCATGGCCCAGTCGGATGCAGACGGTTTCAAAGCAAACGATTCGCCGAGTGTCAGGAAGAGAATGTGATGCAGATCGAACAGGAAAAACAGGACGATGGCCAGAGTTTCCAGCATCTGTGAGACCACGTTGCTTGGCTGCTGGTCCATGGGAGACGTCAGTCCGGCGAGGGTCAGACCCATTTCCTGCGCGATCCATGCTCCGCCGACTCGCACGGGAACCATGCAAAGACTGAAGAGCCACGCGAGCGCCGCTCCCAGTGCGGTTTCACGAACAGCGAAGAAGCCCAGCGACATCCAGGCACCTGTCGGTGTGGAGTGCATCTTCAGCATCATTGCGGTGGCGGGAGCAAAGCGAGGAGCCAGCACGACGGTCAGCGCGAGCGAAAGGCCGATCTTCACGGTGTTCGGGAGTCCCTGCCCGGCAACGGGAGGAAGGAACGCCACAAACGCCGCGATTCGGAGCAGAATCAGCACGCTCGCGATGATCAGCGCATCGGTCATTGAGTCACCTGGAGAAGGCGATCCATCATGCGAAGAGTGAAGTCAGACGACAGTCGCAGCATCCATGGCAGCGTCAGCACCATCACGGCACCCACGGCGATAATTCGCGGGGCGAAGGACAGTGTTTGCTCCTGAACGCTGGTGACGGTCTGCATCAGGGAGATTGCAAGTCCGACCACGAGACTGACAAGAATCGCAGGTCCGGAGATCCACATCGCAGTCAGAAGCAGGTCCTGACCAATGGCAACAACATCCAGCGCATCCATGCGTGTGACTTTCTCTAAAGGTCAGCCGGCCGAATCGTTTCCGACTCGCGGCCGGTTCTGAGCATTCGTGGCTTATTTCTCTGCCGCTTTTGTCTGCTTGTTTCGTTCATCCATTTGGGTGAAGAGTTTGCTTGCGAGTTCCGGATCCTCAATAGCGTCGAAAATCTGTGCCGCTTTCTTTTTGTCGACGGCGAGCAGGAGATCCAGGATTGCATCCGTCTTTTCGTTCTTCGCCATGCTTGTGATGATGGCCGCGGCCTTATCCGGCGGCATGCTTTCCAGAAACTCAACAGTCTTCATCCGTTCGGCAGGATTAGCGGCAGGATCACTGGCAGTGTCCCGTGGAACGGGCCCAACGAGTCTTCTATCCTGTTCAAGCTGTTCTCGCTCTTCATCCAGTTGTTTCCGGAGCGTCGCCAGTTTCTCACTCTCCTGCTTGTTCGCTGCTGCCTCTTCTGTCAGACCATCACGCTGCTTGTTAAGCCGATCCAGGTCCTTGACATACTGCTGTTTCTCATCATTGAATGCCTTTTGATCCGCATCAATCTTGCGCTGCTTCTGGGCCAGCTCTTCGGTCGTCGTCTTGATGGATTCTTCTTTGGCCGCAAGGCTCTTGCGGTCCTCCTCGAGCTTCTTGAAGTCTTCAATCAGCTTGTTGCGATCAGCAGCAATAGCTGCTCGGTCGTTGGCGATGGCTGTTTCCTGATCTTTCAGGCGTGTCAGAAGTTCTTCCGTCGCTGCTCGCTGTTCAGAGGCCTGGGCCAGCAGGTTTTCAATCTCCTGCTGAGCCGTCTGAATGTCAGCGACGGCCAGTTTCTGCTGTGTCTCCATTTCTTTCAGAGCGGCTTCCCGTTTACGAACAGTTTCGTCGCGGGACTTCAGGCTCAGGCCCATGCGAACGATCTCTTCAACGCTCATGGGATTGGCGCGAACAGCGACTGGCAGTTGTTCATCAACCTGAGCTGTGCGCTTTGGCTCATGGCCCGAATCACCGTGACTCGTGTGCGAAGCGGCATCGTCACCGCTTTCGGAACTTCCATGCTCCGACGCCGCGACATCAGAAGAATGTCCTTCGGTTTCTGCAGCATGTTCGCCTTCTTCGCCCTTTTCTCCATGGGCTGTCTCAGCGTGCGGCGTTGCCTTCTTGAGCATGAACATGCCCAGTCCGGCGGTCACACCAAACATCACTCCGGCATACAGGATCAGACCGATGAACTTCTTCATGACTCGATACTCCGACTAAGTTGTTGCTCGCGATAGTAGGCCTGAGATGCCTGTTCCTGCAGCTGGTTTTCCTGTTCCTTCAACTGCTGCCGACGATGTTCTGTTCGCTCTCGATGAATCATCTCTTCCACAATCTTCAGTTCGGCTCTTGCCTGCTTGTGTTGTGCGAGTGCTTCCTCGAGTCTTTCTTCTGCCAGCCGAAGTTCTTCGCTGGCGATCTTCAAGTCAGCTTTGCACTTTTCAATCAGGCTGGTCACTGATTGAAACAGGGCTCCGCTGAGTCCCATCGTGATTTCCCTGGCCACGAGTTTTTCACACTCCGCCAGACGGTTCTGGATATCGTTTCGATGATTCTCTGCTGCAATTCGTTCGGTGTTTCTGGCTGCCGCGGCAGCTCGACAGGTGTCTTCCTGCTGAGCCCGCAGATGGCGAATTTTTTCGTATCGGGAAATGAATCGTTTCATAGTTCGGAGGCTCGTGAAGTATCAGGCTTGCTCTGAGGCCAGACCTACCAGGGCCATGCTCCTGCAAGTGCCTTCAGCTGATCCTGAGTCTCCTGCCATGGGGCTTTTTGATTGACAGACTGCTGCAGAAATCGTTTGGCGGCAGGCATGATCTGCACGGCTCGATCGACCTGCTGCGAAGTTCCTGCTTTGTACGCTCCGATCTGAATCAGGTCTGCAATTTCTGAATGGGTGGCCAGCAGAGAACGCAGCTTGGCCGCGTGTTTCTGATGGTCGTCCGTGGTGACTTCCCTGAAGACTCGGCTAACGCTGTTCAGCACATCAACAGCTGGAAAGTGACCGGTGGCCGCGATCTTTCGATTCAGAATAATGTGTCCGTCCAAAATACCTCGGGCCGCGTCGGTGATCGGTTCGTCCATGTCATCGCCGTCGACAAGCACTGTGATCAGTCCCGTGATGGCTCCGACTTCTCCGCAGCCCAGTCGTTCCAGAACGCTGGCCAGAAGAGACTGCACTGACGGCGGATAACCACGAGCCCCGGGAGGTTCTCCCAGAAGCAATCCGAGTTCTCGCTGAGCCATTGCGAGACGAGTCAGGCTGTCCAGAAAGAACAGAACGTGTGCACCCTGATCACGGAAATCTTCTGCGATCGATGCCGCGGTCAGGACGGCCTTGATTCGCATCAGAGGCGTCTGATCCGACGTGGCGACGACCACAACCGAACGCGACAAACCCTGTTCGCCGAGGCAGTCTTCGATGAATGGCAGAACTTCGCGACCTCGTTCGCCGACCAGGGCAATCACGTTCACGTCAGACTCGGCGTACTTGGCGATTTCGCCCATGAGGGTACTTTTTCCGACGCCGCTACCGGCGAAAAGTCCCACACGCTGGCCTCGGCCGATCGTGAGCAGCCCGTCGATAACTCGCTGTCCTGTGACCAGTGGTTCGGTAATGCGAGATCGAAACATCGCATCCGGAACGGTGGCTGTTTCGCTTCGCCAGCGACGAACTCGCAGTGGTCCGTGCGAATCAATCGGACGTCCGAGTCCATCGATGACTCGCCCAAGAAGCGCGGGACCGACGGGAACACTGCGAGGCTTTCCCTCTGCAACGATCTCCAGTCCCGGACGCAGGCCGGACGTGCTGTCGAAACACATCAGCTGCGATTCGGATTCATCAAAGCCGACCACTTCGGCCATCAGTCGTTCGCCGGAAGACAGTGTCACTGAACACGTCTCTCCGACGAACGCAGGCAGATCAGCTCGCATCAGTCCTCGCACGCTGCGAAGCCTCCCGGCGGTCCGGAAAGCGGCGCAGTGAGCGGGCTGTTGAGCCATCTCCGCGACGTTCAATCTGAGAGTCATCCAGTTTCTCCATCCATGAGCGACGAATATCGTCCAGTCGTGACTGCAGATCGGTCAGCAGAATCCGACGTCCGGATTCGACTCGACAGCTTCCGCGGTTCAGACTGTCATCCTGAATTACTGAGAGCCGTTTGAGTTCTTCCGACGCGTCTGGTTCCTTCATCAGCGTCTGAAGCAGTTCATAATCCATCGGATTCATGCGGACTCGCACAGGTTCGGTCACCTGCATCTGATCCAGAGCCTGAAGGATCAGATCGTCGATTGCGAATTGTCCTCGCTCGATCGCCGCTCCAGTCAGTGCAGACGCAGCCGCGACAGCAAGTTCGACTGCGACTTCCTGCATTTCCTGAAGTGACTGTCGGTGCTGTTGCTGCAGTTCTTCGACGGACGCAACAGCCTGGTCCAGCAGGTTTCGAAGGTCCGCGAGGTCTTCATCAGCGATCATCGGAGCTGGTGGCTCGACAACCTTTTCCATTTCCGCCAGATGTCCTGGTGAGTTCCAGACGGGCACAGCGGCCGATTGAGCAAACGGCGTGACAACTCGATTGGACAAGTCCGTCAGAACAGTCGCAACCGTCGGGCCGGAGGCTGCGGCCGATCCGTTCGACGAGACCGAGACGCTGCGATCACTGCTGACGGTTGGCGCGAGTGCCGGTGCGGATTGTGGAGCGGACGTCATCGGATCGCCGGTAGTCGTTGCTCCCGCCGTCGAATCGTCTTCGAGCGCGTCTTCAGGAAGAGAGTCATCAGTGACGACTACGGAGGCGGTCATCTGTTCGTCGCTGTCACAGGCCGTAACGACTTCCAGAACCTGACCGCCGGCGGCGATCGTTCGTGGACTTCGTTTTAGTGTGACGCGGACAGTGGCCATGTTGTGTTCTAGCCTTCGCTTTCCATATCAATTCGAGCAATGATTTCTGCGATGGAATTTCGAGCCTGCGTGATGCGAGACTCCTGAACTCCAGACATGAACTGCATTTCTTCTTCGATCGTCTGACGGGCTCGTTTGGAGAGGTTCGAGAAGACGGCTTCGGTGACATCCTGTGGAGCACCATACAAAGCTGTCGTCAGGTTCGTACTGTCGATCTCGCCGAGCACTCGCTGCATCATCGTCTTGCTGAGAGCAGCGATATCCTCGAAACGGTAGATCTTTGTCAACAGCGATTTTGCAAGATCCGGATCCTGTTCTTCAATCGCGGCCAGCATGTTCCTTCGTCCGGCCTTCGGAACACTTCGCAGAACCTCAGCAACGCGGTCTGAATGATCGCGCGAGTCCGGAGGTTCCGGCGAAAGTTGCTGCGCCCGCTGGAATGTGGCACGCGCGATTCGCTCGACTAGAACATCCGGCGCGACCTGCTGCTTCGTCAGTTCCTTCATCACCGCCTTCTGATAGTCGCCTTTCAGCAGATTCAGAATCTCACCGGCCAGCGATGCCGGCAGACGACTGAGGAGAATGGCGGATGTGCGTGACTGTTCCGAAGCAAGTGCCTGAGAGATCTGATGAGCACTGAGCTGCTTGAGATCTTCGAGCGGGTTTCCTGTCAGTGCCGCCGTGGAAGGTGCAGGCATTGTGTCCTCCGGCGTAGTTGTGGATTCCGGTTCGCCAGTTGTTTCCGATGAATTCGACTCCTGAGCATTCTCGGGAGTTCCAGTGGCTGCTTCCGTCGAATACGCGGTCGATGTGGATTCAGCGGTTTCCGTTGAGGATGCGTCCGTGGAGGTACTGGATTCCGGCTTTGCGGCAGCGCCCGTCTGTTCCGTCGTCGTCGCTGTGGATGCCAGTGATTCAGCAGGTGCAGGGACAGCAACGTCCTGAGCCTGTTGTTCGTCTGTCTGCTCTTCGTCGTTCGTTTCCGGAGGAAGTGCTTTCAGGGCAAACTGGAAGAAGCACTCGAACTCATCCAGCACTTCACGCTGTCGTGAGATCGTGGAACGAACGGGAGTCGGAGCCTTCAGGCTGGCACGAAGTTTGGCTGCTCGCTCCGGCTGCAGGCGTGACAGGACCGCGTCGGCGACTTCATCGCCAAGCAGTTGCAGCAGCTCCAGAGTTTGCCGTTCTCGGTCCATCGGTGTTTTCAGTTACCTGAAATCGTGTTATCTGATTTGGCCCAGTGTCAGTTGATTGCGAGTTTCTCGATCATGCCGCACGCCTTTCCTGAGATGTTCCGAGTCCGGAAGCCGTTGTGGCCGACTTGGGAACCGATGCTCCTCGATTTCCCCGCGGTGTTTCGGGTGTCGGAGCTGCCGGTGGTGGAGTCTTGCCTGCGGTTTCCTCAGTTTCCTGCTCATTCAGCCACGCTGAAAGAATGCTGGCCACCAGTTCCGGATGAGCCTTCGCCTGTTCAGAGACCGAGGCTAGTCGTCGAGCATCTGCAAGCGGAATCCCGGGACCAACCGTTTCCTTAATGACGATCGGCTTCATTCGCTTGATCATCATCAGGCCCATCACAAACGCGATCAGAGCCGCAAGTCCAAGGGAGACATACTGAGCGATCGGCATCCACTGATCGAAGGCGACAGGAGCGGTGGTTGGAGTCAG
>CAZIGZ010000105.1:0-22720 GCA_964538835.1 uncultured Chitinophaga sp.
AAGAAGCGTTCGATCTTTCCTTTGGCAGCGGCGTCCCGGACGGCCGTGTGCCGCAGGAGGCAGCCGACGCGCGCACAGTTCAGTGTGATCTCCTGACAGCAGTAAACGGATCCGTTGTCGACGAGTAACTGCTCGGGCAGACCGCGTTTGTAGAATGCCCTGCGAATCGCCCGGATCATCGAATCGACATTTTCGTCGAAGAAGAATTCGCCGTGACAGAGCACGCGACTGGCGTCATCGATGAAGGCAATCAGTTTCGCCTGCCGCCCCTGCACATGTGGTCCGAACATTGTATCGGCCTGCCACAGCTGATTGGCGTACTGCATGCTGAACGCCAGACGACTTTTGTTTTCACCGGGATCATCGGCCAGCAATTCGTACGTGTTGACCATCCGGCTGAACGTGTTTCGCGCGATTTGATTCGCATTCAGCAGCCCCTTCTCAATGCAGAACCGGTACAGCGCGGTCTTGTTCGGTACCGACCCGCGAAAGTGTGGTAACGCTGCACTTTGAAGAAGTGCTGACCCTGACGGATCCGAAGAGGCCGATCACACGAATGATCTCTGCCAGAACCCAGCCGGAAACGCTTCACGGGGAATGCTCGCCCCATGTTGATGTTCCAGCCTAGTGCTGTGCAATGCGGAGGTAACAGTTCGCTCTCCATTGTGATTGTACAAGCGGTCGCCACTTGTCGCCGCTTCGGGCCGAAATGGCGTGCAAAGCTTGCAATCGAATGATGTAGATTGCAATGGCTGGAAATGCCGAATACACTGCAAATTGTCATCTACTTCCTCGATTCTGCGGCTGTGGTGTAGTGGTAGCACAGTAGCTTCCCAAGCTCCTGGTGAGGGTTCGATTCCCTTCAGCCGCTTTGATTTTTGGGGTGGTCAGTTACGGGGCCGATTGGGATTCCTGTTGGGTTGATTGTGGTTGTGTTCCGCTTGAGCTCGAGGATGGGTTCGCGGGACTTGGTGCGTTCGGTGCCTCGGTCGGCGGTCTGAGTGGGGCTTGATGTACGGAGAGTGGTTCGCGCAACGTTTGCCGCGGCAATGGTTTACTGCTCGAATCGGTCGTTGTGCTGGTTGCGCAGATCTGATCCGCAGGGCAAGCAAAATCGGAAGTTTCTGCAGGAATCGGCCTCCAGAAAGCCGTTACAGTGTCCTCAGGAAGTTGTCCGGGCTTTTGCTTGTGGCCGGGGTCGGCTGCATCGGAGTCTGCTTTTCAGGCTGAGGAGCATCGATGTCATCCACGCTTGGTATCTCTCTTCGTCGATTTGCCGGTGTTACAGATTCACGATGGAAGCGTCGTCGCATTCACGATTGTCGTTCGGTTTCGAATAGCCCGGCGGAAGTCCTGGAAACTCGCCAGTTGCTGACAAGCGATGCGGTAATCGAATGGAACAACATTCTGCTGGATGCGATTCGGGTTGACCGGACGGCGCCGCCGGCGGCTTCGCGGGCGATGGCGATCGTGCAGACGGCCGTCTTCGATGCGGTGAATTCGATCGAGGGTCAGTACGAAGCGTACTTCGTTCGGCTCTCTGGATACTCGAACGCGTCACCCGAAGCCGCTGTTGCTGCTGCGGCCCATAAGACACTGGTGAGTCTGTTTCCGGCCCAGGCTTCGACTTTGAATGCGGCGTTCACGACGGCCCTGGCGGATGTTCCGGACGGCACGGCCGAAACGAAAGGTGTTCAGCTGGGTGAGGCCGTGGCTTCTCAGATTCTGCTGGCGCGTGCAAATGACGGGGCCAACACGGTCGTGACTTACACTCCGGGAACCGATCCCGGTGACTGGCGTCCGACACCGAATGGATTTCAGGCAGCCGTTCTTCCACAGTGGCCCAATGTGACGACGTTTGGCGTCATGAGCGGAAGCCAGTTCATGCCCGCCGCGCCGCCTGCGCTCAATAGTGCTCAATATGCGCAGGACTTGAATGAAGTGAAGTCGCTCGGCGCGGCGAACAGTTCGACGCGAACGGCGGATCAAACAGCGATTGCGAAGTTCTGGGCCGGTGGGCCGGGAACGGCGACTCCTCCCGGTCAATGGAACATGATTGCTCAGGCAATTGCGGAGAACCGCGGCAACAGCCTGTTGGAGAATGCCAGAATGTTTGCGGTGCTCGATGTCTGTCTCGCCGATGCCGCGATCACCTGCTGGACCGCGAAGTATGAGTACGAGCTGTGGCGACCGGTGACGGCGATTCGAGAAGCGGATACGGATGGCAACGATGCGACAACGAAAGATGTCTCATGGCTGCCGCTTCTGAACACGCCGGCATTTCCAAGTTATTCTTCCGGACACAGCACATTCAGCGGTGCGGCTTCAACCGCGCTGGCGGCATTTTTTGGGACCGATGAGATCAGCTTTACTGTGCCCTCGGAAGTCACGGGCGTCGCTGCTCGTTCGTATGATTCCCTGTCTGAGGCCGCTGCTGAAGCTGGCCGAAGTCGTATCTACGGTGGGATTCACTATGAGTTTGATAACCAGGCGGCTCTGAATTCCGGTCGTCAGATTGCCGACTACATCACGTCTTCGCGAATGAGGCCGGTCATTCGCATCAATGCTGGAGGGTCCGCAGTTTCCGGGACGATGTCCTTTGTTCGCGATGCGGGGTATCAGAACGGTGCCGGACGCGTCTTCACGACTCGCGCGACGATCAACATGTCCGGAGCCTCCAGCTATCCACAGAGTGTCTTTCAGTCAAATTTGTGGGATGCGGCCGGCGGGCGCAATCTGAAGTTTGCCATCCCGGCAACGAGTGGTGCAAAGTATCGAGTCGAAATCCTCACGTCGGAAATTCAATCGTCAGCATTCCGAACGGGGGCGCGGATTTTTGATGTACTGGCCGACGGTCAGGTTCGCATCGACAACCTGGATGTGTTTGCCGAAGCGGGGGCGAACAAAGCCCTCGTGAAATCCTTTGAACTGACGGCAGACGGGGAGATCAATCTTGAGCTTGTGCGTCAGATCGGGAACCCTTCGATAGCCGGGATTGTTGTGACAGAGATTGAAGCCGCGCCGAATACGGCTCCAGTGGTAGCGCCGATTCCTGATCAGATCATCAATGCGGCCAGGAGCGTCGCAATTCCCCTGTCGATCACTGACGCGGAGAATGATCCGCTTGTGATAACAGCGACGGCCGTTGATCCAGCTGTGATCAGCGGCCTTCGCATTCGAGGATCGGGTCGCAATCGCCGCCTCGAACTGGTTCCCGGGACTGCTCTGGGAACGACGACCATCACGGTATCGGTCAGTGATGGCCTTGTGACGACAACTCAGTCGTTTGAAGTCAGCAGCAGCCTGAAGCTGAATGCCGGCGGAGGAACACTCTCCAGCTCACCAGACTTTGTTGCAGACATTCGTTATCGAAATACAGGGCTTGTGTATTCGACACGGAACGTCATCAACGTGGGTTCTACGGGATTGCCTCAGGCTCTGTTTCAAACACAGGTCTTTGATCCCGCGTCGGGACCGGAACTTGAGTATTCGATCCCTCTGAGTTCAGGCGGAACATATCGAGTCGACCTGATGTTTGCAGAAATCTGGAGCGGCGCGTTCGGCGTTGGGCGACGGAAGTTCGATGTTTTGGCTGATGGCGTTCTCAAACTGAACGATCTGGATGTGTTTGCCGAAGTTGGCGCGAACAAAGCTCTTGTGAAGTCGTTTGAGATTGTGAGCGATGGGCTTCTAAATCTGAAGTTCCTGCATGTTGTTCAGAACCCGATGATCTCGGGAATCCAGATCACTCGCATCGCCGGGACCGGCGGGGGCAGTGGTACCGCCGGTACTCGGCTTGCATCGCCAGACCTGTTTGACGATGAAGATATCGATTCGCTGTTTGGGGATTCTGGTGCCACGCTTTGATCGCCTGAGCAACAGTTCGTCACTCGGAGAGTGACGGGTACTCTGCTACAGACGCATGCCGATCTGGTAGGTTAGAAACGCACCGATCCACGCCAGCGCTGTCATGTAGACGAAGCAGAAGGCAGGCCACTTCCAGCTGTTGGTTTCTCGTTTGATCACCATCAGCGTGGAGACACATTGCGCGCACAGAGCGAAGAACACCATGACGGACAGTGCGACAGGAATGTTGAAGACATGAGTTCCGTCGGGCCATGTTGCGTTCCGGATCGAGTCCTTCAGGCCCTCGTCTTCTTCGTCGACATCTCCGCCAAGACTGTAGATTGTTCCGAGCGTCGCAATGATAACTTCGCGTGCCGGGAATGACGCGAGGACACCAACACCAATGCGCCAGTCCCAGCCGAGTGGCCTGAAGACTGGTTCGACTGTGCGGCCCACGCGACCGAGTACACTGTTTCGCAGTGATTCGGCGTTGAGCTGGTTCATCTGCTGAGTGATCGCTTCAACCTGTTCCGCGTTTTCTTCACCGGCTGCCTCGAGCTGCTCCTTTTGTGCCTGAAGCTCGTAGAGTTTTGCATGATCCCCTGGCCACGATCCGGCCAGCCAGACCAACACGCTGGTGGCAAAGATGAGCGTTCCTGCGCGGCCGACGAATGACCACGCACTTTCCCAGACTCGCAGCAGGACAACTCGAAGAGCTGGAATGCGATAATCAGGCAGCTCCAGCAGGAACGGAGCTCCTTCGCCTCGAAAGATGGTCTTGCGAAGAATCAATGCGACGGGAACAGCCACGATCAACCCCAGGCTGCTCATCAGAAACAACACGACAGCTCGCAAAGGAATCAGGTTGCCCATGATTCTCTGATCGGGAATAAATGTGCCAATCAGCAGCACATACACCGGCAGCCGTGCCGAACAGCTCATCAGTGGAGCGATCAGGATTGTTACGAAGCGGTCTCGGCGATCATCAATCACACGAGTTGCCATGATGCCGGGAACAGCACAGGCGAACGATGACATCAGAGGCAGAAACGAGCGACCGCTCAGGCCCAGCAATGACATGATGCGGTCCATCATGTAAGCCGCACGAGCCATGTAGCCGCAGTCTTCCAGCAGTCCAATGAAGAGGAAGAGCAGGCAAATCTGAGGAAGAAAAACGATCACCGATCCGACACCGGAAATCACGCCGTCTGTGAGAAGGCTACGGAGCGGGCCAGGGCTAAGTGACGATTCCACAGCGGCGCTGATCATGCCGAGGCCTGATTCGACGGCGTCGCTCAGCGGAGTTGAGAACCAGTAGATTGTTGAGAAGACAAGCATCAGGACAGCGAGACAGATGGCGAATCCAAAAATGCTGTCGGTCAGAACAGAATCGATGCGATCCGATAGTCGCGAACGCCGGTTCGGTTCCTGAGTTTGAACGCGCGTCAGCAGCTCCCCGATGAAATGATATCGCTGTCGGGCTTCTGCGGCCGGAACTTCCTGATGTTGATCCTTCAGGCGCTGCCGCACTTCTGCGAGCTGCGTCGTGCAGGCTGGGCCCGTCGCTGTCACCAGAAGTTCCTCAACCGAGCCGCCCGGATCCAGGACGGCTCGAGAAGCGAGAAAACCCGAACACGGCTGGCGGCCGATGTCATGCTGTTGCATCCATCCTCGAAAGCGATCAATTTCCCCCTGCAGAATTTCCGAAAGAACCTGTGGAGATTCCGAACGAGTTGATTCTGGTGTCTTCCGTAGCTGAGCCACGACGGCTTTTTGAAGATCTCCCAGACCTTCACGGCGGCTGGCGGAAGTGGCAACCACAGGCACTCCAAGGCAGCCTGACAGTTTTTCGCAGTTCGTTGAGATCCCGGATCTCACTGCCGCGTCCCACATATTGAGACACAGGATCACAGGCAACCCCAGTTCAAGGACCTGAGACGCGAGGTACAGGTTTCTTTCCAGAGCTGCCGCGTTGCAGATGCAGATCACAAGGTCCGGAGGAGGTTCTTTGCCACAGCCAGTCAGGACCTGAACAGCCACCATTTCATCGGGTGACTTCGGAGCGAGACTGTATGTTCCAGGCAGGTCGATCAGGTCGATCGCAATCCCATCGCACGTAATCCGGCCGATTCGCTGCTCCACGGTAACGCCGGGATAGTTGCCGGTTCGGACACGCAGTCCCGAAAGTGCATTGAACAGGGTGCTCTTGCCGGTGTTGGGATTTCCGATCAGAGCAACGCGGTAGGTTCTTTGCGCGGGGGAAGCGGATGGAGGATGAGAAGTCACGGCGATCAGCGGCGGGGGAAAATGGTTAACCAGGAGGCCGAACTGACTTCATGGCAACAAGCAGTTGGACCGCAGACAGCAGGTGCTGAAAATGATCTAGTGGGCTACCAGTTCGAGAGACGCACAGGACTCGCTGGCGATGGTATTTGTCGCACGTCGCATTTCCACACAAATGCAGGAAGCATCCGCTGGTCGCATCGAAACAGACACACCTCGCACACGGTACTGAACCGGGCCGCCAAACGGGGCACGCCGCAAAACAGTCACAACGGATCCGGGAATAAAGCCCAGTTCCATCAATCGTGCCGAGATTCTGAGTCCGCCCGAGATGTCAGTAACAACCGCGGATTCACCAGGATTCAGGTCTGCCAGTCGTAACGTACTCACGTCGATGCCCGCCTGCTTCAGAGGTCTCGTCATAGCACTGTTCGAATGTTCGTGTTTCGAAAATGAGACTCAGTCTCACCTCTCAAAAGTATCGCAGGTTTGATTCAGAACTCCACAGACAAACCGTCTTAATTAGAATTGAAACGGGAGATTTTCGAACGTGAGATACGACGATGGGACGGTTCGTTTGTTCAGTGTTGCGGTCCCGATCCGCCGATAGTCCCTCGTGCTTCCATGGGCTAGTCGGGCCTGTTGATTGATCTCAAGAGGTGGCGTGAGTGAGCGACATTGTTGGCGATCACACAGGTTTCGATCGCTCAAGGACGTATCGGGTTATGAGAATTTAACAGGCTGCTAGGGGCCATTCGATGATGTGGTTGAGTTCAGTCTTCCCTGTTTTTTGTTCGCCTCGTGGTTGATAGACTTCACTTTCTATCGCCAATCCTGGCGGTGTCTGACCATCGGAAAAATGGCTTTCGTGCTACATGCTTTCGATTCAAGAAACATCGATTTCTCCGCTGATTCAAGCGGCCTATTCGCCTTCCGTGTTTTCTTCGCTTGCGGAGCTTTGGCGGCAGAAACTAAGTCGTCACCTGACGGAAGTTGCAACCGGGGCGACTCGTGTTTTGAACTGGCGAGACCCGGAAGAAAACCTTGTAGCGGCCAATCGCTGGATGGATGCGCCGATTACGAATGTGTCAAATCCGGCGATCGCGGACGCGGCCGGCCAGCTGATGGAATCCATGCTGTCGGCCGGCCAGAATCTTCATCATCCCCATTACATCGGGCATCAGGTACCGCCGTCGATTCCGCTGGCAGGACTTTTCGACGCGATCAGTGCTGTGACGAACCAGGTCATGGCGATTTATGAAATGGGGCCATGGGCGACGTCGGTCGAACACGCGCTTGTCCAGCGCCTCTGTGGCAAAGTGGGCTGGCAGCCGGAGCTGAGTTCCGGCCTGCTGACTCATGGCGGATCACTTGCGAATCTGACCGCACTTTTGACGGCTCGAAATGTCAGCATTCCGAATTCGTGGGAAGAAGGTGTTCCCGCGAAAGCCGTGCTGATCACGAACGCGGATGCACATTATTGCGTGACTCGATCCGCCGGCATTCTTGGACTGGGGGCACGTCAGGTTCGCAAGATCGGGCTGGATGCACGTCGACACATTCGGCTCGACGAACTTGAAACGGAACTCGATGCGTGTCGGCGTCAGAAGATGCCAGTCATCGCCGTGTCTGCATGTGCCTGTGCGACGCCGACCGGAGCCATTGATGATCTCCAGGGGGTTGCTGAGCTCTGTCGGAAGTTTGGCGTCTGGATGCATGTCGATGCGGCGCATGGCGGAGCATTGCTGATGAGTCGCCGATATCGCGGCCGGCTGAGAGGTCTTGAGCTGGCCGACAGTATCGTATGGGATGCACACAAAATGCTGTTCGTCCCGGCTCTCTGTGCGGCCGTACTGTACCGAAATCGGGACCATCGATTTGAGACGTTTCGACAGGATGCCCCATATCTGTTCGATCCCTCAGCGCCAGGGATGGCGGATGTCGACAGCGGGATGAGAACCATCGAATGCACGAAACGCGCTGTCGGCTTCGGCTTGTGGTCCATGTGGTCAATCTTTGGCGAACAGCTCTTCGAAGATCTTGTGGATCGAGTCATCCATCTGACGGAGACATTTCACGGGATGCTGAACGAAGAGCCTGATTTTGAGACGCTGCATGAGCCGGAATGCAACATTCTGGCATTTCGTTATCTGCCTGAGCAGATACGCCATGCAGACGATTTGGTTCAGAACGATTTCCAGCGTGCCGTTCGTACAAAGCTCATTCGATCCGGCGAATTCTACATTGTGCAGACGACATTGAACGGTCAGGCTGCCCTTCGAGTCACCGTGATGAATCCCCTGACAACGGAACTGGATCTACAGGAACTGATTCAGGCGATTCGATCAACCGGTGCGTCGGTGCTTTCTTCGAGGGCCTAAATGTGCCGGAACGCCGGCAAGAGGGTCGTGCGGCGGAGTCTCAGGAATTCCACCGCATCAGCTCGGCTTGCAGTCGAATTCGATAGCCTTCACAATGGCGCCGGCTGAAACGAGAATGAAACGCGAAATTCGCACGAAACAGGACAAACGACATGCGTCGAGGGATTTTGGCAGCGGCACTGGTGGTCACATGTTTGCAGAGCACTGTTGCAGTGGCTCATGAAGGCCACGGCCATGATTCGTGGCAGACTGGTGTTATGCACTACGTCCTGAATCCAATCCACGCGATTCCCGTGTTGCTTGTCGGCTGCGTTGCGCTTCTGGTGGGTCGAATGGTTGCAGCGCGTGCCGCTCGACGTCGAGATGACAATTCGCTGTAGTGGTTCGTAACGTCGAATGCACGCCGATTGATGTGGATGGCGTGCTGTGCGTCATGCGTCGTTCGACGGGCCGGTGGAAGGAACTCTGGTGAGTTCCGCTACGGGGTTTCAAGTCCCTGGCGATGGCACAAATCCAGCAGACCGCATTCCGTGCACTTTGGTCGACGAGCGATGCAGGTTCGGCGACCATGGTGGATCAGCCGATGTGAGAAATTGATCCATTCGTTCTGAGGGATCAGCTCCATCATTTCGCGTTCGATGATCTCCGGATTTTCGGATTCCGTGAGTCCCAGAAGGTTCGTCAGTCGGCGAACGTGGGTGTCCACGACGACGCCCGATGGGATTCCGTACCATGTTCCGAGAACGACGCTGGCTGTCTTTCGCCCCACGCCGGGCAACGTCACAAGCTGCTCGATGTCCTGCGGGATCTCACCGTGAAAGCGAGCCACAAGTTCTGCCGCCATGCCGCGAATGTTGGTGGCTTTGTTTCGAAAGAACCCCAGCGGCTTTACGATCTCTTCGACATCTTCCTGTCGCGACTTCGCCAGAGCATCTGCATCCGGGTACCGCCGAAACAGCTCCGGCGTCGCCATGTTGACTCGTTCGTCGGTGCACTGAGCCGACAGGATGGTCGCAACGAGCAGCTGAAAGGCTGACTCATGATTCAGCGCGCATTCGGCGACTGGAAACAGCTCTGCCAGACGCTGAACGATCTTCTCCGCTCGAGCCTTCTTCTGTGCAGCTGACTCTGTGATCCGCTTTGGCAGCTTCTTCGGTTTCGTCTTGTTGTCTGCTTTCTTTGAGGTCGTTTTTTCCGCAGATGCAGGTGCTGATGCTGCTCTCTTGCTGGGTGCTTTCTTCGCCACGGTGTGTCCTGACCTTCCTGGTCGATACAAAACGATTCGTTGGTTGTTTGCTCTGCGACCGCGCAGAGTCGCAGCAGAGTTTCTGGATTCTAGGCGGAAGAAAGAAAAGCAGCAGCCTTCCGGTGAGGAAATCACCCCTGCGAATCGGATGATTCCTGTCGCGTCATTTCACGCAGCAGCCATGCTCGGGCGAAGGTCAGGTGTCTGCTGACCAGCGAGGTGCAGCGTTCCGGAAAATGACCATCCTGGGAAGATGAGTCTGCTGTGAACCTAAATGCCACTCAGTCTGCGTGGCGACATGGCCAGCGAGTTCCGCTTGCACACGGCGAGTCGGCGTCCCGTTGCATCACTGCAGGGCGACGTCATACTCCGGTGATGCTTATTGTCGCTTCGACGTTGGACGACTCCCCGAGTGAACTTCAGGTATGCCCATGAATCAGCGAATTCTTCTGATCGGTTGTGTGATCACAGCCATTGCCGTTGAGCATCCTGCATCGGCGCAGGAAGCTTTGGGGCGTCCCAACGTACTGTTTGTTTTTGCCGACGACTGGGGACGTTACGCCAGCATCTATAGCCAACGTGAACCAGGAACCATCAACGATGTGGTGAAGACGCCTCACTTTGATTCGCTGGCAGAGAACGGTGTACTGTTCACGCGAGCCTTCGTGAATGCTCCGTCGTGTACTCCGTGTCGAAGCTCACTCCTGTCAGGTCAGTACTTCTGGCGCACGGGGCGAGGAGCGATCCTGCAGGGCGCGGTGTGGGATTCCTCGATACCAACGTTTCCGCTGCTGCTCGAAAAGAGTGGCTATGCTCTGGGGCATACGGGAAAAGTCTGGAGCCCTGGAACTCCGGCCAATGCGCCGATTGGAGCTCAGCGTACTGGCTACAACAAAGCAGGCCGGCAGTTCAATGACTTTTCAGAAGCACTCGATAAGGCGACCGACGAAACATCGACTCGTGTAAAACTCCTGGCTGAAGTGCGGGGAAACTTTGAGGGATTTTTGAAGCAGCGTCCGAGTGACAAACCGTTCTGTTACTGGTGGGGGCCCACGAACACTCATCGCACATGGATCAAAGGTTCCGGCCAGCGCTTCTGGAAGATTGACCCCGAGTCGCTGAACGGAAAGCTGCCAAAGCATCTTCCGGACGTGCCTGATGTGAGAGAAGACGTGGCGGATTATCTCGGCGAAGTTCAGGCTCTGGATGCCGGGCTTGGGGAATTGCTGCAAGTGCTGGAAGAGACCGGAGAAGCATCACGGACGCTGGTGATTGTCTCCGGCGATCACGGGATGCCAGGCGTTCCCGGCGGAAAGTGCAATCTGTACGACCTGGGCACTCGAGTGTCGCTGGCCATCTGCTGCCCGGACAGGATTCCCGGCGGACGAGTGGTCGACGACTTTGTCTGTCTTCCGGATCTGGCTCCGACAATTCTGGAAGCGGCAGGAGTTGACATCCCCAAAGTAATGACGGGTAAGAGCCTGCTGAATGTGCTGAAGTCTGATCGCTCCGGAACCGTGGATGAGACTCGTGACTTTGTCGTGACCGGTCGAGAGCGACATGTCGCGTCCGCGCGGCTGGAGCTGCGTCCGTATCCTCAGCGCGCGATTCGAACGGCTGACTTTCTTTACATCCGCAACTTTGCTCCTGATCGCTGGCCGATGGGAACGGCTCCTGGGTTCGGTACCGGTGGAAAAATGCCCGATGCCAATGCACTCGAAACGACAACGTTTGGCGCGTTTGCGGACATGGATGCGAGCCCGACAAAGTCCTGGCTGATTACTCACGTGAACGACAGTTCTGAAAACCAAATCTGGTTTGATCGAGCCTTCGCGCAGCGACCCGCCGAGGAGCTATTTGATCTCCGAACCGATCCGGATCAGATCCACAATGTGGCCGACGACTCGAAGTATGCAGATGTGCGGGGACGATTGTCGGAAAGGCTGATGGGAATCCTCAAGGAGACGAACGACCCCCGCGTCACGACAGATCCTCCGGCGTTTGAACAGTCGCCGTTTACGGATAAGCCGAATTGAAGGGCGTGGTAGGCAATCGCAGGTGGTGGGTCCCCGCCTTCGCGGGGATGACGAAATGAATGAGATGACAAACATAGTTGCGGATAGCGGTCATAGTTGCGGGACCACTAAACCTCACCGCGGATCAGGCTGGCGAGTTCTGCTGTTGAGAGTGACGCGGAGGCTTCTGTTCCCGCGAGAACGCTTTCGACAAGGCCGCGTTTCTCTTCGTGCAGACTCAGGATCTGCTCTTCGACAGTTCCTCGCGCGATGATTCGATAGACCATCACGTTCTTAGTCTGGCCGATTCGATGAGCACGGTCGGTCGCCTGGTCTTCAACTGCCGGATTCCACCACGGATCCATGTGAATGACGTAGTCTGCCGCTGTCAGGTTCAGACCGCTGCCCCCGGCTTTCAGCGAAATCAAAAAGACATCACCGACACCGGCCTGAAAATTCTCGACTCGTTTCTGTCTTTGCGCTGGTGGTGTCTGGCCGTCGAGGTATTGATACTTCAATGCGTTTTCTTCGCATGCGGTCCGGATCAGTTCGAGATGCGATGTAAACTGACTGAACACAAGAACTCGATGGCCTCGTTCTTTCAGCTGAATCAGTTGTTCCATCAGCACTTCCAGCTTTGAGGAAGTACCTGTCCATGTCGGATCCACCATACGAATGTGGCAGGCCATTTGACGAAGGCGGGTCAGAATCTGCAGGACCCTGAAACGTGCATCATGAGAAAGCTCAGCACCGCCTTCTGTCAGAGAATCAATCTCGGTCACCGCAGCAAGCCTCATCGCATCATACCGCTGGCGCTCTTCGGGTGAGAGATCGACGATCAGGTTGCTTTCGGAAAGTTCCGGAAGATCCTTCAAAACGTCTTCCTTGTTACGGCGAAGAATGAACGGCGCGATGACTCGGGAAAGTGCCGCCTGACGTTCCGGGTCTGATCCCTTCTCGATGTGCTGAGCAAAGCGTTTGCGAAACTGTTCCCATGGTCCCAGAACTCCTGGGGCGACTACGTGGAAAATGCTCCAGAGTTCGCCCAGATGGTTTTCCATTGGCGTGCCTGTCAAGGCAATCTTCCACCCGGCCGGAAACAGTTTCACCTGCTGAGCTGTCTTGCTGTTACTGTTCTTGATGTTCTGCGCTTCGTCAAAAATGATGGTGCCCCACGACACGTTCTTCAGTCGCTCGGCTTCGCGAAGAGCCAGGCCGTAGCTGCAAATGATGAGCTGGCCTTTTGTGGCTGACTCCAGCAATTCGCCGCGATCGGAGTCTCGAAACAGGATTGGAGTCAGTGAAGGAGCGAACCGCTCGCACTCGGACTTCCAGTTGAACCCGAGCGACGTTGGAGCAATGACCAGCGCGGGGCCGGAGTCGATTCGATACAGAAGAACGGCCAGCGCCTGAATCGTTTTTCCAAGGCCCATGTCATCGGCCAGGATACCGCCGATGCCCCATTCCGAGAGTCGGCAGAGCCATTGGAATCCCGTCAGCTGGTAATCTCGAAGCGAACAGTTTAACTGCTTTGAGGGTTCGGGCTGAATGTCATTCGCCGACTTCATTCGATCGAGACATTTTTTCCATTCACGATCCGACTCGACCTGGATCTCCTGAGCCTCGAGAGCAGCAACCGCGATCGCCGCGCTGGAATCGAGCTGCAGTTTTCCTCGAGTTTCAAAACTGACATCCGCAAGTCGCTGCAGGGTCTGACGAAGCTCATCCGCGATGGCAATCCATTTGCCGGGAGTCACTTCCACAAGCCCTGATCGTCTTTGGCCGTAGATCCCGGCAAGAAGCGTTTGCAGGGGAATCGTTTGATCTCCGACCTGACAGCTACCCTGCACGCCGAACCAGTCTCTTTGGCGATTCACGCGGACCTGAACGTTCTTTGCTGAGACTCGCCCAAGGATTTCGAACTGGCCGGCCGAGTGCTTATGCCACAGGACTTTGAGCCTGCCTTCGGAAACGAGATCTGCTGATTCCGCCAGGAGGGCCGTTACGGCATCCGATGTTTCCAGAATCCATGTCCATGGATCTGGTTCATGGAAGCGCGCCAGTTGGAGTTGGTCCCGAAACTCCGACATCCCGCGGAGTTCTTCGTCGGCATTACGCACGAATTGAACGAGTTTGCCATCGACTGTCTCCAGGCGCCGGAGCGTTCCTTCGCCGGGACGGAAGAGCTTGCCCTGGTCCGTTCGAATGCACATCTTCGCTTCAAGAACGCCACTGCGTTTCATGGTCAGCAGCAGAATTGATTCTACCGGGGAGACAATTTCTTCAGCGCCGAGAGTGGCTGGAAGGGCGACCGGGAGCAAATGCTGAATTCCGGAAATGGAATTCAGCACTTCCTTGATGCGAGATGTTGGGAAGTTGACCGGCTGAGTCAATATGTGACGCACGAACTCCGAGGCACGTTCGTCAAAATCGAACGCATGGATTTCGGAGTGAAGACGGTCCATGAGCAGGACATGATCAATACCGACGGCGGCTATCACCTGAGTTGGGTCGCCTGAACTTTTCGAATGACGGTTGTTGTACAAGTGATTCAAATTGCTGGTGAAGCAAAAGCCGCTCCCAGCCGCAACGGCTTCGATCTGCACTTCAAGTTTGTGAGATCGAATCGTGCAGGGTTTGAAATCCACAAATGCGAGGTCTGTTTTTTCCAGCAGTCGCATGGCATCGCGTGGATCAATGCGGTTGTAACCTGATTCCACGATCAGCCGCCGCATTTTTTGCTCCAGCGGCGTCAGCTCTGATTCGGGAAGAGCACAGAAGTTTGAGAGGCGAACCTCTTTGCCCTTTGTCCATCCGCCTTTTCGAGACTCCTGTTGTTTCAGAATCGTGACAACGATTTGCTTGTTATCAAACTCGAAATTCCAGACATGGCGACTTTCCGGTTCAGTGCTGAGTTCTTCTTCCGGATTGATCTCGCCGTGCACTCGAGTGTCGCCTGTCAGCTTTGAAAGAAGCGACATGGCTTTGCGAATGGAATAGTCCGGGCGGTCAGCCCCAAGAAGAGTCTTCGTCAAAGCACTTTGCTGATCATTCAGGTCCTGCCAAACGCGGCTGACGACAAAGCGCTGATGAACGCAGCTTTGAGGATTTCTGCAATTGCACTCGACCGTTGATCCCTGTGGCTTCAGTGTTAAAAGAACTTTGGATGTTCTTCCGTTCCCACCGTAGAGCGGATTCGGCTTCACGATGGCCGTCAGAGAACCTTTCGGATCAACCGACTGGTACTCAACATTTGAGGGATCCATCATCTGTTCGCTCTGGCTAATGAAATAGCGAAAGCGCAGTCCGGTGCTCAGATTTCGGACCCACTGGCGATGCAGGTCGGTTCTCGCATCGTCGGAAAGTGACTGCAGCCAATGGAGTGCCCCTGTGACAAGGGGCAGACCGGAAGGAGAATTTTCAAGCTTTGGCTCAGACTCTGTGGCTGGCGGCGCTGGTGTACTCCGGGCCGCCCCGGGTTCGTGGAGGATCTTCAGCAAGTCCGCTGTCACAGCGATGTTGTTGATCTTTGCGAACGCCAGAACCTTCGAACGAATTTCACTCTCACTGAGTCTTCCCATATTCCCCGAACGAAGCATGGTGATGAAGTCAGTGAGCAGTTCAGCGTTTTTCATGAGGGTCAAGTTGAGACTGAGGTTGAGGCTTTGCACGCGGATGTTGAGGCTGTTGACGATCGGTGAATCTTCCTGATGAAGCGACTCACATACCTTTTTTGAGCGACCGGGATCGTATCGAACTCTGTTGTCGCTGACAGCGTACTACGGTGTTTCCAGTGTGGTCAGCAGTGCAGAAACATCCGCCCAATACTTATCCCAGGCAGCAATCTCTTCGGGCGCCCATCCGGAGCGATCGGCCGTTGATCGAACGGAAATAAGGTCGACGTCTTTCTGTGTCTGGCGAAGGCGATCCCGGTAGACCACATTTGTTGCAGCATCAATCGCAGGATCTTTCATGGATTCCAGTTCGGCACCGAGCCATGACAACGCGAGGGCTCGAAGGCGCGTACGCTCTTCCGGAGCAGGCAGTGTTGATCCCGGTGCCGCATCTGGCAGCGACGCAGCTTTGGCGGCAGCGCATGCGGCGTCGTAGCGATAGCCGCCCTTGATGTCATTCGCCAGTTCCGGTGAACCCGTGATGATCTTTTCCATGAGTTTCACAGCGAACTGGTAGTGTGCGTGGGCTGGCCTTGCGGCTAACCGAGCAATGTCAATGGACTCCTTGGGAGACGTCGGTTCGGCAGAGCCTGAGACCACCTCGGACATCCGCCGTGATACTTCAGAGAGCTGGTCGAACTTTTTGATATTGTTGTTCGCAAATGCATTATTTGGATCAATGGCAAGAACCTCGCGAAGCAGCTGTGACGCTTCGTTGTGGTTGCCATAACTCGCCAACGACGACGCAAGGCCGTCCAGAGCGTCGACATTCTTCGGCGACATTTCACGAGCCTTGCGGAAAGTTGCGATGGAGCCCGGCAGGTCGTTGAGTTGTTTCTGTGTCAGCCCGAGACCGAGGTAACTGTTCAAGTGGTCGGGCATGCAATCGATAGACTTCTCGAAGGCAGTCTTCGCTTCTTCAAATCGGCCAAGTCGTCTCAGTGCAGATCCCAGATTGCAATATGCGGCGGCGCTGCCTGGAGCGACTGCGATGCCAGCCTGAAGCCAGCGGATCGCTTCCTGATGATCCCTGGGCTCCTGTGTGGCATAAGATGAAGCAAGTGTCAGGAGAAGATTATGGTCCGTTGGGCGATTCGCCACAGCCGCCACCAGCACGGACCGTTTGAGCTCGACCGGAAGCGGGCCGGCATCTCCGAGCAATGCGATCAGCAAAGGTGGCTGCTTCAGGATCTCCTCCGATGAAGCAAGACTCGTCATTCCTTCCCAGTCTTTTCTGAGTATGGTTGTTCGCAGCGACTTGCGGAACGGATCACCGTCGACTCCGCGAAGGACATCACGAAGCAGGATGGAAGGTCGAATCAGAAGCAGCCGGTCCATGGCTCCGATCAGCGGTTCCTTGACCGCAGAGCCCTGCACGACGGCGACTGTTGAAGGAACATCGCGAAGCATTCCGAATTTCTCGAGTATTGTCGTAATTCGGCTCGCGACCGCGTCGAGGGAAGGAAGCTGATTGCCAGCGGGCGTCCACCGAAACTCATCGATCGCCTTGAGTTCGCTGAAGAGCATCAAGTCCTGCTTCAGCAGCTTCAACTGCTGTTGAAGTTCATCGTGAATTGATTGATCGATCTGAGACTCTGCATCGGCCAGAAGGACTTCCGCTTCTTCAGCCTCGCCTTTCGACAAAGCTGTTTTCGCCTGTTCCAGAAGAGTCTCCATGGCTTCATTGGCGCGTTCGACCTGAGCTTCTCTGGCCAGAGCTTCATCGCGAAATCGCTGATAGAACAGAGTTCCGACTGCGAGCGAAGCCAGGACGACCAGCGCAAGCAGCCTCTGCACTCGTCGACGCTTACGCTGTTCTGCCAGTCGAGTTTCCGCCACAGCGCGGTCTCGTTCGGCACTCTGAAGTCGTTCGTTCAGATTGTCACGGTACCGAGTCAGCGCGTCCTGCAGTTCTCCGGCATGCGGTGGTCGTTTCTCGCGTTCAGGCTGCAGGCACGACTTGCAAAGTGAGACCAGGTCCGGGTCGGCATGACATTCATCCAGAGCCCTGGTGGCTCGCTCGAGTCGAGCAGAAGCGGCCATTTCGATGAGGTTTACCACGCTGCCACCGGTAAAGGGAGGTGTGCCGGTCAGAATTTCGCAAAGGATCGCTCCCAGCGAGAAGACGTCCGCACGAGCATCCGTGATTTCACCGCGAGCCTGCTCCGGAGCCATGTATGACGGAGTTCCCATCACGCTGCCCAGCACTGTCCGGTGGTCACCATGCGCGGGCGTTGACGGCTGTGAGACTTCAGAAAAGCCCGCCGCGGATTCCGGCGGCAAATCGGTCTCTACATCGTTGTCAGAAACCGTCGTGTCGCGCGCGAGCCCCCAGTCCATCACCTGGACTTCACCAAACTCACCCACCATTACGTTGGCTGGTTTCAGGTCACGATGAATAATCCCTTTGCTGTGAGCATAGCCCACGGCATGGCAAACCTGGTGAAAGATCTCCAGAAGCGACGATCCTCGTGCTTCCATTTCCTTTGCCATCGTGTGACCGATCACCAGTTTCATCACAAGATACGTGAGGCCGGTTGGCAAAGACCCCATGGCATGAACCGGCGGAATTCCCGGATGATTGAGTCTTGCTGTGATTCGTGATTCACGAACAAATCGAGCGGCCGGAGCACCTGGCAAAAGAACTTTGATTGCGACTTCTCGCTCCAGCGTCTGATCGTAGGCCTGGAGAATCCGCCCCATGCCACCGCGCGCAATTTCGCGAATGATGCGATATCCCGGAACCTGCAATTCAATCGAGTCGACCGCTGGTTGACTCACGGCCGTTCCGGATTCGGTGGACAACAAGGTCGGCTTGTCAAAATCTGACCCGGGGGATGGCACAAACGTGCGATCGTTCTCAGACATTCTTCACTTCCGCGAGCTCAACAGGCTCATGCCGGTGCCAGCATGGGGAACACCACTTTTGCATTGCGTCACATCCCTGGTGTCAGGGCACTGAGTGTTTCAATCTCTTAGCAATTTGCAAATGCCTGCGATAAATGAATCTGACATTTCGCTCGTGTGTCGCTGGAGATGTTGTGGAAATGCTGCACAGATTCTCACAATCCAGGGTTGGCGCAGATGTTGCTTGGGGCATGGTACGACCGATCAGCGGACCGCTGCTGAATCGGCTCGGGCCAACTCCTTTGAACGCCAGGCTGGCGTTTCCCTTTGAAATGACTTCACCTCCTTCCTCCAATACCAACCCACCGGCCTGGATTCGCTGGTTTGTTAATGATGCCATTCGTGGCATCGTTGACCGATCCGTCACCGCGCCCATTGGTTGCCACTTCTTCTTCGACGAGGAGGAGAATCTGTGGGAAATCTCGCTGTTTGTGTCGAGATCGGAAGTATTCGGAGGTGCAGCGGACGGGAAGCATGTTCCGTCCGGGCTTCACATTGACATCGCGAAAGTCTGTTCTGCGTTCGATCTGCCACCGGCCACTTTCTGGCAGGCAGAACGACACTCGGCGGACGATGATCTGGGAAGCCATCTCTCCTTTGAGGGCATTGCTCGCGGAGCACACGTATGGCTGCGAATCCTGCAGCAACCCCCGGAATGGGCGGGCGTTGGGCGACTCGTGCACGCCGCCGACGGCACTGTGGAAGACGTCTGGTAGGGTCAAGCGAATATTGTGTCGGATCTCACCCGCACATCAATGCCATGCATCCGAGTAAATCCAAGGTTCGGCTGACGCTAAGCGATCGACCGGAAGACAACACGCCCCGGAAATCCGGCCTTCTGACGGGGCGTGCTTTGTGCGTAACATTGATAACCGACGCCTAGACGCTGCGTCGAGTCAGTTCGTACACAGGCCATTCACTACCGCAATCATTGCAGTGAAATCCAATGATGGTTGCCGTGCCAGGAATCGGCAGGCGGGTACGGGAACTCATCAGGGCATCGTCCAGTTCCAGTGGTTCGATGTCGTGCTTGTGGCATTCCGGACATTCGCTGTTTCGGTGAATCAGCTTTGCTCGATCAACGGCCGGCATAAAACGACCGCTAAGCACCACAGAACGCCGAGCGCGATCGATGGGAATGATGTCCTCGAACACATCCGACGCTTGAGGCAATGGAAGCGATTCTGACTCAGAATCGGATGGCTGAAACAGGCGTAGATTGATGCGGTTCATCTGTGGTTCCTCCATGAATCACGGCAGAGATTTCACTGGGGCGGGCTACGGCATTGCTTGCCGCCAAAAGCCACACCCGTGGCAGGCTGTGGAAAATCCATTTTCTCCTGCCGAGCCTGAAAAAGCTGTCAGTCGCGTCGAACGACCGGAACGCTTTCAGGCACCTGTCTGAAAAACTCTACAGCCCCGCATCAGAAAACTCAAGGACCCAAAAACAGATGGCTAAGAAGGCAATCTGCACAATTCAGGGCCAACAAGTACTGACTCGTGGTGTTCAGTTTATGTTCAGTTGTTGCTGATTGCCGAGCGGGCGAGGTCTGCGCAGACGCCCAATGTCGGAATCGCCACAACATGAGAAATTTTAGTAGTTTACGGAGATTCGATTAGCTTCAGGTGCATGGCACCTGAGCGACTCCAGGCACCTGAGCGACTCCATCCGACGTTCTGGAACGGTGCGTCCATTGGGATACTGCACAGTTCCAGTGAAACTGAAAATCAGCGAAAAGAAGGTATTGTGTTGTGGTTCGAGTTTTGACGAATTACACTCCGCGTCCTGGTGTTCCCCGCTGAATGCATCATTCAGTCCGTCGGGCGGTCCCGCGTTTCATTGGATTTGCTGGACTTGACGGGGTTTTCAGCCCGCTGAATTGGTTTCGAAAAAGGTTGTAAGTCGTTTCATGGCAACAATTTCTCGCGCAGATCTGAAGAAGCTCCGTAAGCGTCGTGCTCGTCTGAAGAAGAAAAAGATGAGCTGCCAGTTCACAGGCGGTGGTGTAGTGCCACGTCCAGTGTATGTGGACTACAAGGACCTGAAGACCCTCCGAACCCTGATCGATCGTGAAGGCCGAATTCTGCCTCGCCGTCGCACGGGAACATCCGCATTATTCCAGCGAGCCGTCCGTAAGGCAGTTCTTCGAGCACGCTTTATTGGATTGCTGCCATTCGTTGCTGAAGAATAAGCGACCGTTTGACAACGCAAGCACTCAAGGCCAGTGATCATTCACTGGCCTTTTTTCATGCGCGGTGTGTTGCCGATGGAGTGGTCCACGTGCATGTGATGGGCTGACTCAGTACCATCAGGCTCCTCACAAAGGTTCTCCTCCGATCGAATATCCCCCACGCCACCTCGCCGGATCACAAAGCCTGTGACGAAGGCCGAGGAGGAGTCTGTCCCATGCGATGGATTCTCTGCTTTCTGCTTCTCTCAACGTCCGCTACTTCAGTTGCAGGCGACGATGTTGACTTTGCAGCCGTCGTTGGCCCATTGCTCACGAAGCGATGTCTGGAGTGCCATCAGGCGGTGAATCCGTCGGGTGGATTGGCTTTGGATACTGCGGAAGGAGTTTCGAAGGGCGGCGACAGTGGCATTGCGATTACCGCGGGTCGGCCGGAGGAGAGCCTTTTGTTTCAGCGTGTGAATGCCGGAGAGATGCCACCCGAGAGAAACGGACATTCTCGCCGAATTGCGGAGACAGAGATTCAGACGATTCGGAAGTGGATCGAAGCTGGCGCTCCATGGCCCAAAGATGTCAGACTCGACCTGTACGATCGAACGATTGAGACTCGGGGCGGGCGCGACTGGTGGGCATTTCAGCCGTTGAAAGTCACAACTCCACAGGCGACCGGAGCCCAGACCCGTTCAGGCGGCGAAAACCCGATTGACTGGTTCATCAGAGCGAAGCTGCGAGAGAAACAACTTTCACCAGCGCCGGAAGCTTCATCCAGCATCCTGCTTCGACGTCTTGCGTGGGACGTAACGGGCTTACCTTCCCAGGCCTTGCCGTTGAGGAATGAGCCTCCTGCAAACCGCGAAGAATACGACAAGCTGGTAGATCAGTTGCTGGCAACACCACAGTTTGGCGAACGCTGGGCTCGCCATTGGCTGGATGTTGTTCGGTACGCGGAATCCAGCGGTTACGAACGAGATCAGCCGAAGCCCTTCGCGTGGAAGTACCGAGACTGGGTTGTTCAGGCCATCAATAACAACATGCCATACGACGAATTCATCCATCGGCAACTTGCTGGTGACGAACGGCCGGACCGAACGGAACAGGATGTCATCGCTACCGGTTTTTTGCGATTGGGGACGTGTAATGATGAGCCGAATGATCCGGAGGATTACAAGTACGAACGGTTGGAAGATCTGGTCAACGCCACTTCGTCTGCGTTCCTCGGACTGACGACGAAGTGTGCTCGATGCCACGATCACAAGTTTGACCCGATTCCGCAGGCCGACTACTACCGAATGGCAGCCGCTTTCTGGCCAGGACCCATCGAACCTCGTGGTCGCGAACTGCTGGGAGGTCCCACGACGGACGAGCTTGGGGCGAAGGATGTCCTTGGCTGGACCGACGTGACTCGAACTCCGGCCCCATTGCATATTCTGAAGAGCGGCGAGCGTGCTCATCCAATGCGGGCGGTCAATGCAGGGCCCTTGTCGTGCATCGCGAGCGGGACAAACCCGGCCGAGTTTCGGATGTCAGCATCGTCACAGCGCACGACTGGATTGCGGACAGAACTTGCACACTGGATCACTGGTCCTGCAGAGGCGCTGACGGCTCGCGTGATGGTGAATCGCCTGTGGCTGTATCACTTCGGCGAAGGTCTCGTTCGCACAGCGAACAATTTCGGGTTTACCGGAGACCAGCCGACTCACCCGGAACTGCTCGACTGGCTTGCGGCAGAACTGATTCGCAGCGGGTGGAACCTGAAGCACATTCATCGGCTGATTCTGACGTCGGCGACGTGGAAACAGTCATCCATTCACCCGGACGAAGCTGCCTGCAGAGTCGTCGATTCCGCGAATCGATACTGGTGGCGAGCGAATCGTCGGCGAGTCGATGCAGAGTCTCTCCGTGATGCATTTCTGGCGTCGACCGGCGAAATTGATCTGCGGATGGGTGGACCTGGTTTCTTTCCGTCGGTGAGCGAGGAGGCTCTGGAAGGACTGTCTCGCAAAGCTTCTGCCTGGACGGCATCGTCGAAAGAGGAACAGCAGCGACGAAGCCTCTATATCTTTTCGCAGCGAAGCCTGCTGCCGCCGATGATGACCGCTTTTGATTTTTGTGACACGACTCTCCCGTGTGGTCAGCGTGATGTGACCATCGTCGCTCCCCAGGCACTGACGTTGCTGAA
>CAZIGZ010000106.1:0-22644 GCA_964538835.1 uncultured Chitinophaga sp.
GTAATCCGATGCGGGAGCAGCAAGCAGTTCGCCGTCGGCATCCAGGACACTCACGTCGAAGCCCTGTTCCCGTGCGAGATACCAGAAGCGACGAGCCACGCTGCGCCCGCCGTCGCCAAGCCAGCAGATTCCTTCCCGTTGCAGCATGCGTCGAAGCAGCTTCAGGATCGGTGCAAAGTGGTTCTCCTGATAAAGAAGATCACACCCGATGATCACCGGAAACTGCTCATCCGGTGGCTCGCGCCAGTCCAGCGTGCGAGCTTCAAACTGAGTGAACCCGTTCTGTTCCGCATTATGACGAGCGACCGCGACTGAGAGCGGCTCATAGTCCGTGAACGTCACATGATGCCCGCGCTGCAGAGCTGCCAGGCCCACAAGTCCCGTTCCGCAGCCAAGTTCAAGGACACGAGAAGGTACCGGCCAGTCCGCTTGCAGTACCGCTTCCGCCATGGGAAGAGCGGCCGGCCAGACGTACGCCCAGTAAGGCATGCGATCATCGGCCTGACTGGCTGCGACAATACCATCATCGTCCAGCAAAGCGTCCGGATTGCCCGGGACTGTCAGCTTCCACCGGAAGCCTCCTACGTCCGTTTCTCCGGACACCCAGCCTCCTCGCAGAGAACCAACAGATTGTTCGATCTTCCGATCCTGCAAGCCACCCTCGGGCAGCAGCTCGGTTCGCATGTTGATGGGACGAGGAATCATGAGGTGGCAAGCTTCCCCTGTGATTCGGAGAATGGTTACTGTTTCTGCTTCTTCCCCTGCTTTCTGGCTTCTGGCTGGGGCTCTCCATCAAACGGCTGACCGCCGTAAGCCGCTCGCGGAGGTTCCTCCGTTTCCTGGACTTCCGTTCGAAGGCGTTCGAGTTCCGCCTGCAGTTCCTTCACCGTCGAAGAATAAGCCGGGTCAGCGAAGAAGTTCTTTGTCTCATTCGGATCCACGACTCGATCAAGCAGTTCCCAGTCGTCCACATCCGGCTTGTAGTAATGCACCAGCTTGTAACGATCTGTGATGACTCCGACATGCGGTCGAACTCGATGTGGGACAGGAAACTCATAGTAGTGGTAGTACAGACTGGTGCGCCAGTCGGCAGGTATCTCGCCTTTCAAAATCGGAACCAGGCTGCGTCCCTGCATGTCGTCCGGGGCCTGAACGCCGGCCGCGTCGAGGAATGTCTCTGCAAAGTCGATCAGTGACACGATTCGATCACATGAAGATCCGGGTGTCGTCACGCCAGGCCATCGAACAAACAATGGCGTTCTGAGTGATTCTTCAAAGATCCATCGCTTGTCGAACCAGCCGTGCTCACCCAGGAAGAAGCCCTGGTCGCTTGAGAACACAACAATCGTGTTCGCCGCCGAGCCATCATCTTCCAGTGCCTGCAGCAGGCGCCCAACGCTCTCGTCGACGGCTTTGACACAGGCGAGATAGTCATGCATGTACCGATTGTAGCGCCATCGGACAAGGTCCTTTCCCGTCGGCTTCGCAGCGAGATACTTCTCGTTGCGAGGCTGATAGTACGCGTTCCATTCCTTCACCTGAGCCTCCGTCATGTTGGACGGTGTCTTCAGCTTGGCATCAAGATCGGTGAAGGTACGATCAATGCCCATATCATGATCCGCGACTGCTTTGCTGCGACCTTCGAAGTCATCGAAAAGTGTCGCTGGTTCCGGATAGACGCGATCTTTGTCCCAGCCAAGATGCCTCAGCGCGGGAGCCCATTCCCGGTGTGGTGCCTTATGCTGACTCATCAGAAGGAAGGGTTTGGAGCGATCACGATTCCTGAGCCAGTCAATTGAAAGGTCGGTGATGATGTCCGTCACATAGCCTTCCGTCTTGACTTTCTCCCCATTGCGGATCATCGGTGGGTTATAGTACAGCCCCTGGCCGGGAAGGATGTTCCAGTAGTCGAAACCGGTCGGGTCCGAAACCAGATGCCACTTTCCAATCACCGCAGTCTGATAGCCAACCTGCTTCAGCAGTTTGGGAAAGGTTGTCTGAGTCCCGTCGAACGTGCAGTTGCTGTTGTTGTAGAAGCCGTTTCGATGCGAATACTTGCCCGTCAGAATGGTGGCTCGGCTTGGTCCGCAGATCGAATTCGTCACCAGGCAGCGGTTAAACTGCATTCCCTGCTTTGCCAGCCGGTCCAGATTCGGAGTCTCCAGCAGATGTCGGCTTTCTCCGTAGGCACTGATGGCCTGGCAAGTCAGGTCGTCACAGAAAATGAACACGATGTTTGGTCGGGTGGTCGAAGCCGTCACGGTTCCGGCTGTCGCCTGAGCCTGGACATCACCACAAAACGAAGCGAACAGCGAGAACATCGTGATGAACACGATCGTCGCAAAGCGTCGATGCGATCCTGATTTCGCAAAGCTGACTGCGCTGGAATCCTGAACCATGTTTTCAATTGCCTCCGACCCGGAAGAGCCAAAAGTCAGTCTCGAATCAATACCGTCCAGTGTCACTGTGGCGAATCATGTCAGAGTGGTCAAGCCGCTCAGAATCTTCCGCTGCCCAGTGCTCTGTGCTCTTCGCCTTCCCGCGATGCGACGTGACATGGAGGACTGTTCCTGGCTAGACTGGTCAGTGTTCACACAGCCCGCCTCTTATTTTCCTGCCTGCCCCTGGAGCCTTCCGTGTCGTTGAACTCCAAGGAACTTTCTTCTTCGCCAGCGACGGCAGTCAGCCGACGTGGGCTCATGGGCCTCGCCGCTGCCGTTGCTGCGGGATTCCGGTGCACGGGCAGGGCAGTGGCCGCCGAACGTTCGCCTCATTTTGCGCCTCGAGCGAAGAACGTCATTTTCTGCTTCATGGACGGTGGCCCCAGTCACGTCGACACGTTCGACTACAAGCCCATGCTGAAGAAGCATCAGGGCCAGAAGATCGGCAGTCGCTGGGTTTCGCGAAAGTCCCAGTCCGACGCAAATCGCGTCTGGTTCGGAAGTCCCTGGCGTTTTCAGCAGCGAGGACAATCCGGCCTTTGGGTCAGCGACTTGTTTCCTCGAATCGCCCGGGTGGCCGATGAGCTTTGCGTCGTGAAGTCAGTCGTAGGCGAGTTGCCGCTTCACGGTCAATCGAACCTGCTGCTTCACACAGGCCGGATTCTTGGCCAGGCTCCGAGCATCGGCGCATGGATTTCCTACGGCCTTGGGACAGAGAACACTCGACTGCCCGGCTATGTGCTTCTGAACAACGACTGGGTTCCCAACGGCGGGCTTGAAAACTTTGGAAGCTCATTCCTGCCGGCAAGCCATCAGGCCACCATGATGCGTGCGAAGGGACAGGCGGTCGACAACATTGCACCGTCAGACAGTATCGACCTGCAGAGCCGCAAGCTCCGAATGCTCAGGAAGGCAAGTGACGCGTTTGCTCCCGCAGTCTCTGATCCGTCTCAGATTCAGGCGCTGACGACCAACTACGAAACTGCTTTTGAGATGCAGCGAGTGATCCCGGAACTCGCCGATATCGCTCAGGAACCACGGCACCTGCAGGAACAATATGGCGTTCATTCGGCCGACCAGCACCAGGCCTACTATGCTTCGCAGATGATGAGGGCTCGCAGACTGATTGAAGCCGGTGTGAGGTTTGTGGAACTCACGTGTCCCAGCTTCGACGGCAACAACTCCCCATGGGATCAGCATGGCCAGCTAAAGACGCTGCATGAAAAGAACTCGCTCGTCACCGAACAGTCCGTGGCTGCACTGATCGTGGACCTGAAGCAGCGGGGACTGCTGGACGAAACGATCGTGATCTGGGCGGGCGAAATGGGGCGCACGCCGCATACTCCTGCCATCTCTGAATCAGCCGGACGTGACCATCACGTAAGCGGCTTTTCAATTTTCATGGCTGGCGGTGGATTTCGCCCGGGCTTCTCTTTCGGAGAGACTGACGAATTCGGCGCGAACGCAGTGGAGAACCCGGTTTCCGTTCATGACATTCACGCCACGGTCCTGCATCAGCTGGGGCTGAACCATGAACAGCTCACGTATCGATACGGAGGTCGCGATCAGCGTCTGACGGATGTCCATGGAAGGATACTGCACGAGTTGCTGCAATAGAAAATCCCTGAGGAGCACTCAGGGATTTTCCAACTACGCTTCAACAACAGCGCTGACTCGTTCCTGCTGGAACCCTCGCTTCCCCATCCAGAAGTCCGGGGCAAGAACGAGCGTCAACCTCTGGTAATGCCCCTATGGCTTTGCGCCTTCCGGGATGAACAGTTCGTTCAGCTTGTTCGCTGCGACTTCGGGGTCGGTTCCGGAGTTCCACATGCGAGGAGCGACTTTACTCTCGTTGTACAGAGATTCCATGGGCTCCCAAACTTCGTCGACCTTGTCTTCGAACAGGTCGCCGATCAGCAGGTCGGTGACTCGACCGCGAAGATGCGGGAAGTTGCGAACAAAGTTTCCGAAGTTGAAGCCTTCATAGAACTCACACACCAACCGACGCATTCTATCAATGCCGCGATTGAGCGTGTCTCCCCATTTGCCGAGCTGAGCTTCCGAAAGATCGTTCATCGCCAGACCTTCGGTGATCGCGTCAGCTGCCATTTCACCAGACTTCAGTGCCAGCAGGACGCCCGATGAGTAAAGCGGGTCAAGGAAACCGAAGGCGTCCCCCACCATCACCCAGCCCGGACCAGCCACTCGCGTGCAGCGATAAGAATAGTCACGTGTCGCGAAGTAGCCCGTCACTCGCTTCGCCCCGGAGGTTCGCTGCTTGACGGCTGCACACTTCTCGACTTCTTCATTGTAGGTCTCTTCGTGCGTGCCTCGCCCCTTGAAGAGATAATCAAACGGAGCCACCACACCGACGCTGATGCGATTGTCATGCAGCGGAATGTACCAGAACCAGCCCTGCTTGTTCTCCGTCTGAATCACGACGGTCGCACCTTCATCGCGACCAACGTCACGGTAAGCACCTTCCCAGTACGTCCAGATCGCACCTTTGTTGAGAAGCGGGTCCCAGGTTCGAAGCTTCAGGCGATTCATCAGCATCCCGCTCTGACCGCTGGCATCCACAACGACCTTTGCGTTGACCTGCTCGACAGAACCGTCTTCAAATTGCACGCGAACACCGGTGGCTTTTTCACCGTCCATCAGCACTTCCAGAACACGAGCACCTTCCTGAGCATTCACGCCGTGCTCGCGAGCGTTATTCAGCATCATCAGGTCGAACTCGCTGCGAACAACCTGCCATGTCTGTGAACACTCATGAGGCTTGTTGTCGTAGAAATAGAACGGGGCCGACAATCTCCCATTCGCGCTCACAAACTGAACGCTGTGCTTGTGCACGAACTTGCTGGACTTCATCTTCGGCAGCATGTTGAGACGTTCAAGAACCCAATACGTCTCCGGAATCAACGACTCACCGATGTGAAAGCGAGGAAACTTCTCTCGCTCAAACAGGCGAACCTTGTAGCCCTTCTGAGCAATCAGGGTCGATGCCGTCGAACCCGCCGGCCCGCCGCCAATCACCACAACATCGGTCTCTGATACTTTTTCGGGAGCCGCAGTAACCATGGATGCCTCCTGTGATCTTCAACCAATCCGGTGCGACAGGCTGGGATTGTACGACATCCACCCCGCATCTCTGCCGCCCGCAACTTTATAGTCCTTCAAACGATAGTTGTCCAGACAACTATTTGTCGACAAAGAACGACCCGCGACTGCAGTTTTGCCGAAAACGAGCGAAAACACTGAACAACGGAGAACGATTGTCCCGGTCCATAGTGCGCGTCACGGAATGACGCGACTACGTAGCTCGGTCATTCCATGACCGAGAGCTCACCGAGCCGCTTCGCGGCGAGTACTGATCACCCGCCTATAGGTGCTTTCTGTCGGAAAGGATTTCGCCGTCAGGCGAACCTTGTCTCGCATGCACATGATGCCAAAGCCACTCGCGGCCAAAGAACATGCTCGACGGCGCTGCGTTTCTAAGGTCACCTGCATTCACATGGACTCTCGTCAGGTCGCTGGTTGCGGCGATGCCGCAAAGTGCCGCTCGGCAAGCGGCACCTACGGTTCACCCCGTCGAACCTGGCGAAGTGCTCCACGGCGGCAGGGCCAACCTTAAAGAACGCCAGAAAGGCTGTTCGGTTGTCGCTACAATAGTGCACTGGCACCGGCGGCGAGCAGGTGATCGGCGACCTGGATGCCAACGGCGTCGGGGGAGTGAATGCTGCCCGTGGCGGACTGTTCGAGACGTGTTTGGCCGTCGAGACTCAACAGGACTCCTGTGAGCGTCAATTGCTCTTCGGTCACGCTGCACCAGGCTCCCAGCGGTGCATGGCAGCCGGCGCGGAGGGCTCGCAGCAAGGCACGTTCGGCGGAGACTTCAGCGGTGGTCACCGGACAGGCAATCTGTGCAAGCAGCGACATGGTGGCTTCGTCATCGGCTCGTGTTTCGATTCCCAAGGCACCCTGACTGACAGCAGGAAACAGGTCCGGAGGACTCAGCACCAGCGAGATTCGGTCCTGCAAACCAAGTCGTCGCAATCCGGCTTCCGCCAGCAGGATCGCATCGAACTGACCTTCATCCAGTTTTCTCAAACGAGTATCCACGTTGCCTCGAATCTCCTGAGGCTCAACGTCCGGCCGGTGATATCGCAACTGTGCCTGGCGACGCGGACTTCCGGTGCCAATCCTTGCACCTGGTGGCAGGTCCTTCAGCGAACTGATCCCCGCATGCCCAGCCGGAAGCAAAAGACAGTCGCACCGAGGCGCGCGTTCGGGAACACATGCTATCGTCAGTCCATCGGCGCTTTGAGTCGGCAGGTCTTTCAGACTGTGAACCGCCAGATCCGCGCGACCTTCCAGAACCGCGGTCTGGACTTCGCGCGTGAAGACTCCTGTTCCGCCGAACTGTCGAAGAGCATCTGTCTGGTTTTGATCGCCTGTGGTGACGATCGGGACGAGTTCCACCTGCGGAGCTTCCGGAAGAGCGCGGAGCCTGTCAGCCATGTAATTGGCCTGCCACAGTGCCAGCGCGCTTCGGCGAGTTGCGATGCGAAGAATTCGATCAGTCATTGGAGCGATTGTCAGGACCAGAGGACAGAAGTAGTTTCGCTTACGGGATGCAGAGTCTAACAGCCGCACGCTTGGCGCAAATCGATTGTGGCGACACGTGGCGGAAATCTCGATTCACCGAATTCGGAACATCGTTGCTGAAAAGGTGGCTCAGATTGATGTGATCGTGGCGAAGTCCCTCGCCACAGTTCAGAATGGGTCCTGGTTGAAGTATTGGAATCAGCTGCTTCTCTTAAAACGCCTGTGGGATCAAGGCTCCTTATGGATGGTCTGCTGAACATCTCCGTTATTCTCTGGAGCTTTTGGGGCGTTGCCTGCCTTCTGATTATCAGCAACGCGACGGCTGTTGTCCTGAACCTGTTCATGCTTCCCGGCAACTGGCTGATGGTCGGCACGGTGACCTTGTACGCAGCATTCTCAAGCTACGGTCGAGGCCCCGGCTGGGGCATCGTCGCTGTCTCGGCGTCGCTCGCAGTGCTTGGCGAAATTCTGGAAACCGTGATGGGATCGGCGAAAGCAGCCAGGCAGGGAGCAAGTCGACGCGCCATGCTGTTGTCGCTGGTGGTCTCCATGGCCGGAAGTTTCCTGGGAACATTCCTGATTCCGATCCCGATCGCAGGCACGATTATCGGTGCAATCGCAGGAGCTGCCGGCGGAGCGTTTCTTGGAGCATGGCTCGGCGAAGCCTGGAAAGGCACATCCATGGAACGCCGAACAGCCATCGGCACAGCAGCGCTCACCGGACGAATGATCGGGATGGCGGCAAAGCTGATGATCGGTATCGTGATCTTCGCGATCCAGCTCGTTGCGATCCTGTTGTAGGTGCATGCTCACTGACGGCGCGGCGTTAAGTTCATGACATCCAGCGAACTGAGTCACGGCACGACATGGAACTGATCAGCGGGCCTGCAGCGGAAGCACGCGAGCCCCGCCGCTCGCCAAGGTCTGAAAGAGACTCGTCCGGCATCATGAGTGCCATGTTTCACGGTGAGCGGAATGGGCGCGATTGCCGAAGAAATCAACATTGTCTGGCACGGAATGGGGGCTCCGGGACAATGCAAGACAATGCAAGAAGTCTCCTGTATAGTTCGTCGGGCCTGAGGTGGCAGGCCGGTGTCCTTCTCAGGAACCGCCAGCGGTGAGCAAAGACTGCCGTTTGAAGTGAACGACGAAAACATCAGCGGACGGAAACACGAATGACGATCACAACAGTCCTTGGCGCAGGAGCCATGGGAACTGCCTGTGCATGGGTGCTGGCTCAGAACGAACAGAGGGACGTTCGGCTTTGGGGGCGCAGTTCGGAGCATACTGCCAGAATCCGGGAAACTCGCCGTAACGAGCGACTGCTTCCGAACGTCCAGTTGCCAGGCAATGTGCTCGTGACCAGTGATGCCGCGGAAGCTCTGTCGAAGACCGATGTCGTCCTCGTCTGTATCCCGATGAAGGGCCTGCGAGACGTATTGAGCGATGTCGCCAGCCAGATTCCGAAGCACGCGTTGATGGTCAGCACGATCAAGGGAATCGAAGTTTCGACACTGCGCCGTCCGAGCCAGATCATTCAGGAATTCTGCCCGGACAACCCGATCGTTGCATTGGGTGGGCCCTGTCACGCGGAAGAAGTGGTTGAACGCAAGCCAGCCAGCATTGTGGCAGCGTCTGCGACGGCGGGTGCGGCAGAACAGTTGCAGGCTCTGCTGTCGACAGACTTTCTTCGAGTCTACGTGAATGCGGATCTCGTCGGCGTCGAGCTTGGCGGAGCCCTCAAGAATGTCATTGCCATCGCGGCAGGCATCTGCGACGGACTCGAATTTGGTGACAACGCCAAAGCCGCTTTGCTGACTCGGGGCCTGAACGAGATGGTTCGATTTGGGAAGATGATGGGAGCAGATCCGAGAACGTTTTACGGTCTTGCGGGACTGGGCGACCTCGTCACGACCTGCAACAGTCGACACAGCCGCAATCGTCACGTTGGTGAATGTCTTGGGAAAGGCCAGACGCTGGCCGACATTGAGCGGTCCATGTCTGCCGTCGCCGAAGGCGTCCTGACAACTCGAAGTGTTCATCAGCTGGCCGCGGCAAAGCAGATCGACATGCCGATTGCCGGTCAGGTGTATTCGATGCTGTTTGAAGGGAAATCGCCGCGTGAAGCGACGGAAGAACTGATGAATCGACCACTGAAGTCAGAATAACACGGCGAAAGACGGGTCCTTCCGGGGCAATGACTGAGAAAACCAAAGGCGCTGACGAAAACAGTTGGATGACCTGACGGCTTCTGTAAACTCCGGTCAGCAAAGACCATCAGTTCTGCGGGAGATTCTCCGCACGGTGGTCACGAAATGGGTGTCACGGAATAACGCTGGTTGCTGATCGCCGGATGGGCGTAACGATTGAAACAGGTTCATGGCAGTTATGGCAAATGCTTCTGTGCAGTTAAGCAGCGGACGTCTTTCCGTTGAGTTTCAGGTTCGTGGTCTTCAGGAACCTGTGAAAAGTGCTGCGCCGGAAGCGACTCTGCCGGAGCTGTGCCGCAATGCACTGAATCAGCCGCTTGGTTTTCCGGAGCTGCACCGCTGCACCATTCCAGGGGATCAGGTCGCGATCGTGGTTGACCCGGAAACACCGATGCTGGGTGAACTGCTGCTGTGCGTTTATGAGCAGCTGCAGATGGTCGCCGACGGTGGCGTCACGGCGTCACTGGTGTTGCCTCCTGATCCGGAAGGTCGGTCGTGGGAGTGGCTGAAGGAATCTCTGCCGCTGCATGTTCAGCAGCAGATCAAGATGGTGATCCATGATCCCGCCGACCGAACTCAGGTCAGCTACGTCGCCAGCTCAGCCTCCGGCGAGCGAGTCTATCTGAACCGTCTTGTTTCAGAAGCCGACCTGATCATCACGATCGGACTGATTCAGGCCGATCATGAACTTGGGTTTCGAGGAACTTCCAGCTGCCTGTTCCCGGCACTGTCCGACAAAGAAACTCACCACCTTGTTCTGGCGTCACTGGCCGCCGCCAAATCGACTGAAGAAAGTCAGACGATGCGGGAACTGGTGGATGAAATCGGATGGCTGCTCGGGACACAGTTCACGATTCAGGTGATCCCTGGTCCCAGGGGGCCATCGGTTGTGCTGGCAGGATTGCCGGAAGAAGTTTTCCCGGCAGGCTGTGAACTGGTGGAAAAAACATGGTCAGTATCGCTGGACGAAGAAGTGTCGTCCGTCATCACATCCATTCCTGGCGGACCGTGTGCCTGGAAGCAATTCGGGCAGGCTCTGCAGTCGGCTTCAGAAGTTGTCGAACAGGGCGGGCGGATCATCGTCGTTGCCGATATCGAAGCTCCTGAAGGTCCGGCGGCGACGATGCTGCGACGCTGTCAGGATCCGGAAGAACTGCTGAAGCCGCTGCGTCGTGAACCAACATCAGACTCAGTGGAAATTTCACAGCTGATCGAAGCCTCGCGGAAGGCTCGCATCTATCTTCGCAGCGAACTGCCGACCGAACTGATTGAAGAACTTGGCATGTTCCCGCTGGCCAGCGAAGAAGAACTGCAGAGACTTGTGTCGCCGCTCGAACAGCCGCTTATTGTACCGTTTGCCAATTTCGCCATGTGCTCGGTGGGAGCATAGAAACCGTCTCAAGGGAGTCTGAACCATGCCTTTGCTGGGCGTTAACATTGATCATGTTGCCACCGTTCGTCAGGCACGCCGGACGATCGAACCGGATCCGGTTCATGCGGCGGTTCTGGCAGAAATGGGTGGTGCCGATGCGATCACCGTGCATCTGCGAGAAGACCGGCGTCACATTCAGGATCGTGACGTGCGTCTTCTGCGTGATATCGTGCGAGTTCGTCTGAACCTCGAAATGGCGGTGTCGGACGAGATTACTCGGATCGCTCTGAGCACGCTTCCGGATCAGGCGACGCTTGTGCCCGAACGACGTGAAGAAGTGACGACGGAAGGCGGGCTGGATGTGATCACTCATGCTCAGCGAGTTCGTCAGTGTGTCGACCAGCTTCAGGGGGCTGGAATTCTGGTCAGTCTGTTTATCGATCCCGATCTGGCACAGGTCGAAAAGGCGAAGCAACTGGGCGTGGAAGCGGTGGAACTTCATACCGGTCGATATGCCGATGCGAAGACTCGCGAAGAAGCTGACATCGAATTTGACAGAATCCGCGAAGCCGGTCAGTTCGCGACGGCACAGGGGCTGCTGCTGAACCTGGGCCACGGACTGACGTATCGCAATGTGCGTCGAGTCGTTGAGATTCACGGCGTACATGAACTCAACATTGGTCATTCGATTGTGTCGCACGCCGTGCTGGTCGGATTTGAACGAGCCGTTCGTGAGATGAAGCAGCTGGTCACTCTTTAGTGGTCATTCTTTAGTGACGCGGAGTGCAGCTTTCGGCGGTTTGGCGTTTTGAACGCCGTTGAAGTCTGTTGATTACATCCTGATTGGAAGAAGTCGGAACCATCATGCCTGGGAACACGTTCGGTACTTTGTTCCGAATTACCACTGCCGGCGAAAGTCATGGCCCGGGAAATGTCGTGATTGTCGATGGCGTACCTTCCGGCCTGTCATTATCTGTCGACGACCTTCGACCGGACCTGCAGCGTCGTCGCCCCGGTCAGAGTCTTCTGACGACTCAGCGTCAGGAAGACGACGAACCGGAGATTCTGTCGGGCGTGTTTGAAGGGCGAACAACGGGCACAAGTATCGCCATTTTGATTCGCAACACAGATCAACGAAGCGGCGATTACTCGGACATCAAGGACAAGTACCGACCGGGCCATGCCGATTACACGTTCGATGCTCGATATGGCTTTCGCGACTATCGGGGCGGCGGGCGCAGCAGCGCTAGGGAAACTACCGCGCGAGTCGCTGCGGGGGCCATTGCGAAGAAGCTGATCGCTGAGGAGTTCGGAGGCCGAGTCCTCGCATGGGTCTCACAGGTGGGTTCGATCCGAGCGAACGTTCCCAATCCGGAAGCCATCACGCTGGCTCAGGTGGAAACTCTTCCAGACGGGACTCCGAATGCCGTTCGATGTCCCGACTACGATGCCGCGGCAAAAATGGTCGCATTGATTGATGAAGTTCGACGCGATACGGATTCGATTGGCGGTGTTGCCGAGATCGTTGCTACGGGTGTTCCTGCCGGACTGGGTGAACCGGTCTTCGACAAACTGAAGGCAGATCTCGCGAAAGCACTTTTCAGTCTTCCTGCTGTGCTGGGAGTCGAATACGGAATCGGCTTCGGCTGCGCGACCTTGAGAGGCAGTGAGAACAACGACATTTTCACCGCCGGAGGTTCGTCCAGCCAGCCTCAGATTACGACGTCGTCGAATCGTCATGGCGGAATGCTGGGCGGCATCAGTTCAGGCATGCCGATTCTGCTGCGAGCTGCCGTGAAGCCGACCAGCAGTCTGGCCAAAGAGCAGGCGACGGTCACTCGCGATGGTCAGCCAACGACGATTCGCACGAAGGGCCGACATGATCCCTGCCTGCTGCCAAGGTTTATCCCAATGGCAGAAGCAATGGTCGCAATTGTCCTGGCAGATCACTGGCTTCGATGGAAAGCCATTCGTCGTGAGCCATAAGCCTCTGCCGCAGGAGCCGGAGACGGCTTACTCAATCCCTGCGACCAGACACCTGCCGACCTTAAGTCGGCTGACAGGAGTTGCTTTGTGGCTCTTGGTCTTGTTGATGCAAGCAACAGACGCTGACGAACAGCCTTCGGTGTTGAAAACGCCAACGTTGAATAGCCCCGTCACCGCACTCGCCATTTCGCCCGATGAACAATTTCTTTTGGTCGCTGACCACGCAGGTCTGGAAGTACTGAGCCTCAGCGGCGCCGGGTCCGGAATGCGGAAGTCGTTCGAAGTGGACCATCTGAATGATCTTGAGTTTTCGCCGAATGGCTTATTGCTTGCAGTGGCGGGCGGAACGCCTGGACAATTCGGGATTGTGGAGATCCTTCGATGGCCGACGCTGGAACGCGCGGTCGTTGTTCGTGACTTTGACGAAGTTGTCACATCGGTTGCGTGGTCACCGGACGGTGGGTCTCTCGCTGCGGGTTGTCACGATTCCGTGATTCGAATCTGTGAGCCAGCCTCTGGAAAGGTCGTGGCGACGGCCTCGAATCACAGTCGAGCCATCACGGATCTTGCATGGACGAAGACGGAGAACGATCAGCAGTCCGGCAGCGTGCTGATCTCCACCAGTCTTGATCAGTCAGTGCGAGTGTTCGAGTGGAAGGCTGATGCCGGTTCGCCGGAGCTGATGCAGCTTAGGGTACTCGACCTGCATACTCGCGAAGTACAGGGACTCGCGGTAGCCCGCGGAGCATCGAGGTTTCAGAACGGAAAGCTCACGGTTGCAACCTGGGGCGACGATCGCACGCTCAGATTCTGGCAGCCGTTAAGCGGGCGACTTCTTCGATTTGCACGGCTTGACCGCGAAGTTGTTGCCGCTGCCTGGGAAGACAATGGCACATCAGTGATTGCCGCGCTGACCAATGGCGATCTCGTTCGCATCACACTGGCGACCGCTGAGCCAAGCCCCGTCGGGCCTGCTTCATCACCAGTGACCAGGGTACTGTTTCGAAAGCAACCGGTGGAGCTCATCGCTGGAGATTTTCGGGGACAGCTTCAGGCCTTGAGCGGCGAATACTATCAAGAAAATATGCCCATTTTGCGAAGAGCCGAATGACGCTTGTGAGAGCCGCTGTGGTTGCCGGTTCGTGTGTTCCCGGTCTGCTACGTATTGCTCTGTCTTGGGCAGTCTCTACGATACGCGAATACGAACAGTACTGCGGAATCGAAAGTTTCGGGAATGGCGTCGACGCTCAACCTCAAATGCTCATTGCTCCTTCCCGGCACACTGCTGCTCATTGCGATTCCGGCAGTGAACAGCACTTTTGCTTCGGCCGCGATTGCTCAGAACGCGGGCGAACCAACAGTGCAGGGTGAAGAGCCCGCAGAAACATCGGCCAACGCGAATCGCGATGAAGACCAGGAAGAAACGCTTGCCTATGAGCGGTTTCTTTCGGTCCTGCGACGGCGGCCTGCTGCAGGAACAGCCCTTGATCGAGTCTATTCATACCATCAGGAACGCGGAACGCTCGACGAATTCTGCGAATCGCTGCAGGGCGAGGTGGCTGATTCGAGGGACGGCAGCACACCGCTCATTCTTGGACTTCTGCGGTTTCGCCAGGGCAACGAAACCGCCGCCATTCCGGCACTTGAACAGGCGGAACGGCTTCGTGACACAGACCCTGCGTGCAGCTGGACTCTTGGAAAAGCTCTGGCCGCCGCGTCTCGTTATTCTGATGCTGTCGATGCGTTTGAGCGAGCACTGACGAAGAACCCCGCAAGAGCGGACCGGCTTTCGATTTTTGTCGACCTCGGTCGAGCTGCAAAAATTGTGGGCGGAAGTCAGCAGGCACTCAGCGTCTGGAAGCGACTGGAACAGGAACAGCCCGACGATCAGAGAGTCCTTGAAATCATCGCCAGTGTGGCGATGGAAGAGGGCGACGTTCAGATGGCTCTTGAGCGCTATGAATCCCTCGCAGACAAATCTTCTGACGAATACAAGACGACCCAGTTTCGTCTGAAAGCCGCGACAATCCGAATGAGGCTGGGAGAACTCGAGAAAGCTCGCAGTGTTCTCGAAGATCTTCTGCAGCAACTGGATTCAGAGAGCTGGCTTTACCGGGATGTTCGAGAGCAGCTGGAACTTTCTTATGCGGAAGTCGGGGATCAGGCGGGGCTCATCACCTGGTTCGAGTCGCGACTGAAACAGCATCCGGATGATCTGCCCACGATGATCCGTCTGGCGGAGCTGCTGGCACGACAGAGGCGAACAGAAGATGCGAGTCAGTGGTATGCCAGGGCCATCGCCGTCGCTCCGTCGAATGTGGAACTTCGAGAGTCCTTGATTGATCATCTGGAATCGTCGGGGGATATTGCCGGGGCGATTCGCGAATACGACCATTTGATGTCCGTTGCTCCAGGCAATCTGGACCATATTGAAGCTCATGGACGACTGTGGATGCGTCGTCGTGATGTCCCTGAAGTCGAACGGCGTGCCACCGCGATCAGGATCTGGACCGAACTTCTGAAGGGACACAATAAGGATGCGGATGTTGTTCGGCGGCTGGCCGACATTCTGAAATCCGCGGACTTTACGGAAGAGTCGCTGACACGGTATCGCGAAGCCATTGAACTGGCCCCGGAGAATCCTCAATATCGTCGGTACCTTGGCGAGTACCTCTTTCAGTTGCGGCGCCGTGATGAAGCACTGGCCGTCTGGAATGAGATGGCCTCCGGAAAGCGTCGCAGTGTCGAGAGTCTGCTGGAACTTTCGTCGGTTCTGTCCGCTCATCATCTGAAAGCCGAAGCGATCGATGCGCTGTCAGCCGCGTGCCAGCTGAAGCCAGAGTTCTCGCAGCTTCTGCGACTTGCGGAGATGCAGCGGAGTTATGAAGTCGCCGGACAACATCCGCTTGCCGCAGATTCTCTGAAAGCGATCGATCAGGCCGGTACGCTCGCGGAATCTGACGAGGATCGAATTCTGGTGCTGCAGTCTCGCATGGAATCTCTAACGGCCTCAGGCCAGCTGTCGGATTTTCTGACCAGGCTCCAGCAGCGAAGGAACGCGAAAGAGAACTTTACCGCAGAAGACTGGATGTTGCTGGCCATGTGCCATCGAGAACTCTCGCAGAACGCCGAGGCGATTCAGGCGGTGGAAGACGGGCTGGGGAAATTTGCGGAATCAGCAGGACTCTGGCAGCTTGCTTCGACCTGCTATGAGACCGCAGGCAGGCTTTCCGATGCCGTGACAGCCAATCAGCGATTGCTGAAACTGGATCGCCGTCTTCAGCAGGAGTACCTCGTTCGAATTGCCTCGCTGCAGAAGCGGCTTGGCCAGATGCCGGAAGCGATGGAGACCGGTCGAACACTGTTGGCCGTGGCACCGGGGAACCTCGAACACGCTCAGTGGTTTGCACAGTTGTCCGCCGAGTGTGGTCAGCCCGAGGAAGGACTTCGCGTCATTCGGCGGTTGTCACGTGCCGCGCCGGAAGACAACGCGGCGCGAATGGCATTGGCCGCTGTTCTGCAGAATCGCCAGCTGAACGATGAGGCGTTCGATGTCCTGTGGGACCTGTTTCTGAAGGCCGATGATGACTCCGATCGTGACAATGCCATTCGGCAGCTGTCGCAACTGGCCCTGCAGATGGGGCGGTTCATTGACGTGATTCAGAGACTGAACGGACGCCTTGAGCAGAATGAGAATGATCGAGCCATTCTGCTGGGCCTTGCAGAAGCACATGTCACGGCCGAAGACCTGATCAACGCACGAGCAATCCTTGAGCGATTGTCGCAGCGTGAGGATCGAAATGTTCTGGTACTACGGCGTCTCGCGGAAATCTGTGAACGCATTGGCGATCACGAAGCCTCTGCGATGTATCGAAGGACCATCTTCCGACTCGAACCTGTGAAGTCGAATGAAGAAAGCCTGATCCTCGCGCTGCAGCGAGCCGGAATGTTCGAAGAAGCCGAAGGCATGATTCTGACTCACGTCGGGCCGGATACGCCTGCAGCCGAGATCCTGCAGATGATTGATAACTCCATGGGCGAAGGCTCGCGCGGCGTTGCTCGAAGGTTGTGCGGCATCCTGATCGATCGCAATCAGTCGGCCGAGTTTGCATTGCTGAGACTCGGGATTCTCCAATGGACGGACGGAGAAACCGAAGAAGCGGAGGCCACGTTTCGCAGACTCCTGGAACTGACGGATCATGCACCCGTTGAGAAACTGACAGATTCCGTTTACCCGGGAAAGGAGTTCATCGCCGATCGCAGGTTTCACTCACCGTCATTGCTGAATGAACGTCTTGGTCTCGTTCGAGTGCTTCTGTGGCTGGAAGAAATCTCAGAGGAAGAAACCCAGTATGTTTCTGTGCCGAACTATCATGATCCCACTGGGCTCCGGTTAAACAGCACAGCGGGTCGAGGGGCCGTGCGTGTCGCTTTGTCGGAGATGCGTTCGATTGCCGCTGTTCGCGAGTTTGCTCTCTGTGCGCTGTTTGGAACGGAAGGCGATTTGAACAACGTCGGGAGTGATTCTCCTTATCGCTCTCCGAACCCGGCAATTGCCGCCTGGGACAGATGGGTCCTGGAAACATTGAGTCAGCCTCAGCCAGCCAAACTCGAGACCTTGAAGCAACTGGCCGAAACCGGAGTTCCTGACGGTCTCGCGATCTTCGTGAACGAGAGTCTCAGGGAATCTCGAGGGGTGAGTCTGTACTGGCAGGGAAGATCTGACGAGTTGCGACAAAGACTCACGCAGGTTCTTGCAGACTTTCCTGATGCGGCATTTGCCTCACTTTCTGGAACGGCCGTAAGTCTGATTCAGGGCGACGATGCGGTGCAGTCGTGGATTTCTGAACTCACAGAAAAGTCCAGGACACCAGCACAGCGACTATTTGGACTGCAGATAGAGCGAGCTGCGTTTTCGAAAGTGCCGTCTCGCTGGTCGATTTCTGAGTATCGCAAGTTACTGGAAGAAATCTTCGACGGTGACAATGGCTTCACCAGGAACTACGTCAGTCCAGGAAAGCTGCTCGGGGTTTCCACACCGCAGACGTTCGACGAGATTCGCTGGGGGTTTCTCTGCGAATGCTATGTTCGAGCCGGGAATGCAGTGACCACATCGGAACTTCTGTCGTTGGCCGAAGACTGGGCTCAATTTGCGGTTCAGAGACGAGCCGCCTCTGTCGGGGCAGGTTCGATGCCATCGGTTGTCACAGCACAACAGCCGCAATTCGTGTCGACAACACAGTCCGGCTTAGGTGCGACAACGCAACCCACTGTCCGACTGCCCGCGGGTCGCTCAACGGCACCGCCGGACCTTCTGATGCTGCTGACCGGCGATAGAGTCGACCGAATCGTCTGGCAGACCATTTCCCGAGTCACGCGCGAACGCCCGGAACTCGCCCAGGAGTTTACGCAGCAGCAGAAGCTGGTGATGGAATCATCAACAGGCGATCGCCGGTTCTTTTTTGAACTGGCTCAGGCCTATCTGGATGTCAGTAACAGTCAGCAGTCGTCTGCGGCTATTCATCTGATTCGGGCACTTGCGGAACGGCCCAATGACGTAATGCTGCGATGGCAGATTGCGTTAATTCTTCAACAGTATGACCTGAAGCCTGAGGCCATCGCAGTCCTGGAGAAGATTCCTGACCATGACCTGAACGACCTGAAATTCCGAGAGCGCTCCATTCTTGAACTCGCGGTTCATATCGGTGATACGAACAGGGCAAAGCTGGCACTGGAACGACTGTCTGGCATCGCTTTATCTCGGACTGAGAGTGAGTTGTTTGCGAACACCGCCGAGAAACTGGAACTTGCATCGCTGGCAGCAACACTGCGAGAACGTGCAGCGACTGCTCAGGCCTCAGCAGCTGCGGCAGTGAAGACGCCCTACGATGCCATGGAAGAGTATGTTCGCCTTGGCAACAAGCAGGCGGCCGTTCAGATTGCGAAGCAGATTGCCCGGAAGAAGATCGGAGATGCCAGCTACAACTTCCGACAGCAGAACCAGCGCAGTCCGTTTCAGATGAGGGAACGAGCCTTCGAGGTGCTCAAGGAAGCAGGTGTCCTTGAGTCCATGATCGCCGACCAGCAGAAACTGGTTGAGGCCTCACCAAACTCCAGGCTCCTGCGAGAAGAACTTCAGATTCTTCTGATGGCCGCCGGGCGAGACGATGAAGCGAAACAGGTCCGTTCAAATTCGGCCGCACCCATCGGACCCGAATCTTCGATGTCGCTGGAAGACCTTCTTGCAAAAGGCAAGACCGACGAAGTGTTTCAGTGGGTGTTGCAAAAGCTGCGTGATCCAGGCAGGCGCGCTGACACTGTAGAGACGATCCTTCAGAACAAACAACTGCTCAACATTCTGCTCAAAGAAAATCGCTGGAACGATTTGCTGCTGGCATACTGTGGATCCAGCAGAAAAATTCCACGGCGAATCGTCGTTGAGGACGAAACGCTGGGGATGCTGCTTCGTCTGGGACTGTCAGAGTCGCAGGAGACAGAGCAGTTGTTGCCTGGCCTGCAAGCCGCGTATGAGTACAACGCAACCACCGTTGGGACCTCTATATACAGGGTTTCGCTCGACCCATTGATGCATCGACCTGATGTCTGTCGAACACTGATGGAACTGGACTACCAGCTCAGCGAAACTCGAACCGCGACTGGTGGGGCAGCGGATCCCATCAAGACAGCGTGTGCTCAGATATTGCTGCAGTCGCTGCGTCAAATGTCGATGGATGACCGACGGAAACTCTATGAGAAAGCCCGCACACACTTCGAAGCACGACCTTCCTGGCGCGAGGGAACGGTTTTCCTGACGCTCCTGTCCCGCAGCCTGAACGACGATTCGGCCGCGATGGTCTGGCTCCAGAAGATGCGACAGGAATCAGCGATCAAGCCATTCAGTGCCGGGCTGGTCTCAACGTTGAACGCGGAAACGGGCAACGAGGAAGCCGATGCGGCCGTTCTTGATGTCATGGAAGCGACGCTCAGCAATCGGCCAGTAACATCCATCGAAGGGGCCTACCGCACGATCTTGTTTGAACATTTCATCCAGGCTGTTCGAAAACAAGGCAAGCAGCACAGACTTCGAAAGATTGTTCCCGTGATGTCTGCGTGGTTTCGAGCCGTTGAAGCTGAGGGACTGCTGAAGCCGCTTTTGCCCAATGATGCATGGCTGGCATTTGCGGTTCTCGCAAGAGAGCCCTTTGCCTCGACTGTGCCCGCTCCCAAATTGCCGCAGATGTTTCGTTCGATCGCGGGTTCATTGCATTCGAGGACACTGATCGAGGAATGGCAGGGTCTGCAATCGGCGGATGCGGCAGGCATCTCCCTTGTAGCGCATCCTTTGCTGTCCACTGTCAGTGTGACGAATGGTCCGGGGAGGTACGATCTGGACTGCGAGTTTCTGAAGATTCTGTTCCAAACCGAGATTAACTCTGACGAACAGGCTGATCAGGCCCTTCTAAAGATCTGGCAGGACGCATCGGCCGGAGAACATAAGGACTCGACTTTGTTTCTTTGTACTGCGGTGCTGCTTCTTCGGTCTTCGAACCGTGAAGTTTCCCGGACGGCAGACCTTCGGTTGCGGGAAATGCTGCGTGAAAAGAAGCTCTTTGCAGAAAGCGTCGAAGGCACTTCAGAATACGCATCCCGCGCGAAGTCTCTTGCCGCGGCAGGGTTTGTCCTGGGAAACCTTCTGACAAAAACGTCGGACCACAAGGACCTTGGTGAAGCCATGATGGATCGCACAGAAACCGTCCTCGAGACTGTTTCTGACAGCGTGACTCTGAAGGCGATGGCGCAGATTCGCGGTGAGTTTTTGCGGAGTATTGGGGCACGACAGGAAGCCGAAGAGGAGTTTCGCAAGTTGCTGGAACTGACACTTCGCGAAAGCGACGGCAGTTCACCCGTTACCGAAGCTCCTTCGCGTGAGCGGGTTGGCACGTCCGATGCGGATAAGGCGAAACTGCTTGAAGAACTGCGAAAGGCGGGCCTGTCACCATAGTCGTGTCTGCAGCGTTGCAGATTCTGCGGCACAAAACACTGGCTTGTTTGCCGAACTGTGTACGACCGGGAGCAAAATCCCGCCTCTGCTGGCGATAAACGAAATTCCTGCTAAACAACGCGTTTCCGGCTGTTCCGCCAGCGGTTCAGAAAGGATGAACCAGGCGACAATTGATGCGACAGAATCACAGAGGATTGAAGTGACCATCTTTCAGAAGATCATCAACAAAGAAATCCCGGCCAGCATCGTCTACGAAGACGATCTTTGTCTGGCGTTTCGAGATGTGAACCCTCAGGCTCCCGTCCATGTGCTGCTCATTCCAAAAAAGCCTGTCGTCTCCCTGAACGAACTGACTTCTGAAGACGCGGCACTGTGCGGGCATATGATGCTGATGGTCCCAAAAATTGCGGCTACGCTGGGACTGGACGGCGGATACCGAACGGTCGTTAACACCGGCGTCCATGGTGGCCAGTCCGTCTTCCATCTGCATATTCATATTCTTGGCGGACGAGCACTGTCGTGGCCGCCCGGTTAGCTGGCGGACAAGGTCCTGGAGATTCAGTGATTCTTTGCCCAGTGAGTTCGCATTTCAGCCTTCTGACTGCATTTTTCCCCATTCAACTTCCCACCAGTTTGAAAGAAGCTTCCATGAAACAGACTCTTCTGATCGCCGCAATGGCGCTGTGTGGCTGGATGAAACCAGCCGTTCTTTTCGCCGATGATGGAAGCGATACCCCAGGAGTGGCTATGGCCACAGCCGCACAGAAGCTGGCTGATGTTCTGCCGGAAGATCAGAAGAAGAAATTGATGTATGGCTTCGATGATCCGGAACGCCTGAACTGGCACTTCATCCCGAAGGACCGAAACGGCATCGTTCTGTGGGATCTCTTCGGCGAACCTCGCAAAGCCGCAGAAGAACTTGTGAAGACGGGGTTGTCAGCGGCCGGCTACGCAAAGACCCTGCAGGTCCGCAGTCTGGAGGAAGTCCTGTATCTGTTCGAAGGCGGCGACGAAGCTTACCGCCGCGATCGACGTCACACTCACAAGTACCACATTACGATCTTCGGAACGCCCGGCGCGAAGGGAATATGGGGATGGCGATTTGAGGGGCATCATATGTCCCTGAATTTCGTGATCCGCGATGGCATTGTTGTCAGCAGTACTCCGGAAATGTTCGGAGCCAATCCGGCTCTGATCGATGCGGGCCCGGGCCGTTCACTCCGAGTCTTTGCAGCTCGCGAAGACCTTGCACGTCAGATCCTGCTGGCCTGCAACGACGAACAGAAGAAGCAGATGTGGATTGCCGACAAAGCTCCGGATGACATTCGTGGAGCTGCGGCACCACAGGCCGTTGTTGACGCCGCGGTCGGACTTCGATTCGCGGATATGTCACCGGATCAGAAGAAACTGTTCCGCGAACTGCTGGGAGAATACCTGTCGGTCATGCCGGCTCAGGTGGTGAAAGACCGTCTGAAAGCGATTGAGAAGGCCGGCATGGACAATATTCGAATGGGGTGGTGGGGCGAATCAGAAGTCAACAAGCGACACCACTATGTGATTCAGGGACCGACGTTCATCATCGAGTACAACAATACTCAAAATGATGCGAATCACGTCCATTCCATCTGGCGCAGCCTGGAAGGCGACTTTGCGATTCCGGTCGCAAAGTAGTCGGATGTGTCTTTCCGCGTTGCCGGACCAGTGATCGGGTTCCGGCAGTGCGGGTTCTTTTTGAGATGTTCATAGACGCGGATCTGCGTCGCGAATAACTGGGCGGAGTATGGTTCAAAGCATCGAGAGTTTTCGACTTCCCAACGGGCTCCTTGTGATCGTGGAGCCTATGCACGACGTTCAGTCTGCCTCCATGTCGCTGCTGCTTCCCGCAGGCGGCGTTCGTGATCTCGAAGGACGCTGTGGCACGGCCGCGATCCTGACGGAAATGCTGCCTCGCGGTGCTGGTGGCTTGTCTGCTCGTGACCTCTGCGCCGCCATGGATAATCTCGGACTGCAGCGAAGCTATCAGGT
>CAZIGZ010000107.1:0-22340 GCA_964538835.1 uncultured Chitinophaga sp.
CGAAACCGGCGACCGCCTCGGCCGCGCAATGTCCCAACTGAGCCTGAGGCGCTAGCCGATCTCGTATTAGCTGGTCTCGTACTGGGGAATTTTCTATTAGCCAATTTGAAGCTGACGAATCTAACAACGACGGATTAACGGTGGCCGGTTTGAACAGTGAATCGGCTAGCGCCTCAGGCTCAGGTCAGACCGGGAAAACTGGTGAGCAAACATGAAACACATCAACACAGTCTTTCCATGGAACGCCGGGATCATCTTCCTGGCGATTGTGTCAGTCCATGCACTTTGCAACTTGCGCGACCTCCCGGCGCAGGAAACCTGGTATGCCACCGCAGAATCGCGATTGAAGGCGATCTATGAGCGCGGCGAGTTCCGAGCGAAAGCGTTCCGGCCGACATGGCTGAGTGACAGTTCGGGGTTTGTCGTTGAGGAACCAGATGCGGCGACCGGGAAGCCGACTCAGTGGTTTCACAATGTCACGACCGGGGCTCGGCGTGCCTGGGAATCCGACAACAAACTTCTCGTGCGGAAAGACTCCACTCATCTGGAGCACGGTACGTTACGACTTGAGGCTCGTCGCGACAGAATCGTTGCTGTCGACCAAAGCAATCAGCAGGAAACCATCCTGGTCTCAGGTTCGAACGAAAGAGATATCGAGTTTCGTGATCCTTCATGGAGTCCGAACGGGGCCCGAGTCCTCTTTATCGAAGCGGACCTCACCGACGTCAAACAACGGTCAGTGCTCGTGCCCGGTGATCCCTCTTATCCCGAAGTCCAGCAGCATCGCTTCGCGCGAGTCGGAGGAAAGATCGAGAAGCTGCGAATCGGAGTCGTGGATGCTGACGGAAAGAACCTGACATGGCTGCCCGTGGAATGCCCGGAAGAAGGGATGTATCTGGGGCAGGTCGAATGGGCTGGCAACTCGGATGAAGTGCTCGTTGAGACATTCAGTCGGTTCCGCGATCGCCGCGATTTCCTGCTGGTCCGAGTTGGTGGCAGCGCAACGACCATCTATTCAGAAACCAACGAAGCGTGGGTTGAAGCAAGCCAGGGCTGGAACTCGGGGCTCGCGTGGCTTCAGGACGGTCAGGAGTTTGTCGTCGTCAGTGAGAAGGATGGCTGGAGACACGCACGGCGTTACTCCCGCGACGGAACAGAACTGGCCCTGCTGACTCCGGGAGACTACGACATCATCGATCGCGCCGTTATCGACGAAGAACGCGGCTGGTACTACTTCTACGCTTCCCCCGACAACGCAACTCAAAGATACCTGTATCGAGTCCCACTCGATGGCTCCGGCAAGGTGCAACGACTCGCCCCGAAGAATCAGCCTGGCACGCACAACTATGTGTTTTCCCCTGATGCCAGGTGGGCCGTTCATTCGTATTCCACCCTGAATGACCCGCCGGTTCACGAGCTGATCGAAGTGGAGACACATCGAGTCATCAGTCTGCTTGAAGACAATCATGCAATCCGCGAGAGAATGAAATCTGTTTCCTGTTCGCCTGCAGAGCTCCTCACGCTTGATATCGGAGATGGCCTCTTCTTCGACGCATGGATGCTGAAGCCCCGGGATTTCGATCCGTCAAAGAAGTACCCGGTCTTCATTTATGTTTACGGTGAGCCTCACGCCCAAACGGTGCTCGACGACTGGGGCGCGGCACAAATGGATTTTCACCGCGTGGTCGCCGAAATGGGTTATGTGGTCGTCTCGATCGATAACCGAGGAACTCCCGCACCAAAAGGTGCGTCATGGCGACGAGCCATTTTCGGCAGTCTCGGACCGCTTTCCACGGAAGAACAGGAAGCTGGCCTGAAGGCGCTGGCGAAGCAATGTACTTTCGTCGATCTCAACCGAGTCGGAATCTGGGGCTGGAGCGGCGGTGGCTCGAACACGCTGAATGCGATGTTCCGCAAGCCGAACACGTATCATGTCGGCATCGCCGTCGTCCCAAAACCGCAACCGCATCTCTACAACGCATGGTTTCAGGAGATCTTCATGCGGACACGGGAAGTCAATGCGGCAGGCTATGAGCGATCAGCGCCGATCAACTTTGCTGAAGGTCTCAAAGGCAAGCTGCTGATCATGACCGGTTCCGGCGAAACCAATACGCACATTCAGATTATTGAAGGCCTGGTGGACCGGCTCATCAAGCTCGGAAAGCCGTTCGACTATATGGTCTACCCCAATCGTGATCACGGTCTGCGTGAAGGAGATGGTACTGTCGTCCATGTTCGAATGCACATCCTGAGATACCTGCTGCAGAACCTGCCGGCCGGACCGCGAGCGTAGCCCAACGCCACTGCTCCGGACGGGGCAAATGGGATCGCGATCTCATTGATGATTCTCCTGTATCACGGATTCCGTTTTGTACTCACGATTACAGTCACTTTGGAAAACAACATGAAACGGATCACAACTCTGTTTGCGCTGTTGACTGTAACTTACGGCGTTGCTGCCCCGCTTCATTCCGAAGATCATCTGGAGGAGGGCAAGGATCGGATCGATACGCCGGCCATCGGCAGCGGTTTGTCCGTGCACAATCTCTTCCAGTCCAACATGGTGGTGCAGAGAGAGAAGCCTGTTCCAATCTGGGGTTGGGCTGCTGCCGGTGAAACCATCACGGTGATCTTTGATGATAAGACGCAGTCGGCAACTGCCGTGGCAGACAGGACATGGAAAGTCGAGCTTCCTCCGATGCCCGCAAGTTCAGAGCCTCGCACGATCACGGTGCGAGGCAAGGACGACACAATCGAACTGACTAACATCCTCGTAGGCGATGTCTGGCTGCTCGGCGGTCAGAGCAACATGGAGTTTGAACTCCACAAGCTTGAAGAAGGTCCGCTGGAAATTATCTCTGCGAACTTCGATCAGATCCGACTCTTCACTGTTCCTCAGCAGAATGGGCCGGAGGTCAGGACATCGTTCCCCCGCCAGTACCAATGGAACGATTTCTTTAGTCGCCATTTTCGACAGGGCTATTGGGATGTCTGCTCGCCTGAGACAGTGTCGGACATGTCAGGTATTGGCTACATCTTCGGTCGCCGCCTTCACATGGCGACGAAAGTTCCGATCGGCCTTGTCGATGTTTCGCGAGGCGGCACGACGCTGGCTGCCTGGACACCGATTGAGGAACTGAGCAAGATCGACACTCCCGAAGTGACGAGTCTGCTCGCCGACTGGGACAGGAAGATCGCCGAATTCGATCCTCAAAAGGATCTTGAACGACGGATCAGGCAACACAACGAATGGGTCGAGCGACAGAAGGCTCAGGGTAAGGAAGTCCCAGCAGATCGCACGCCGCCAACCGAGCTGCTGCCTGGTCCCGCGACGGACATGAACCGTCCGGGAGGTTTATTTGCCGGTACGCTTTCGACGATTGCCGGTTTGCCGGTCAAGGGCGCGGTCTGGCATCAAGGTTACAACGAAGCCCTCATGCCCAATGGCCACAAGCTCTATGCAAGGGTCTTTCCAGAAATGATTAAGGCATGGCGAGTTGCCTTCAATGATCCGGCCATGCCGTTCGGGATTATCACTCAGGAGACTCAGGACCAGCCGCAGTCGCTTGAGAATTTTCTGCCCCCGATGGCTGACGAAGGCAACTACATCCGCGAGGTCCATTATCAGACCTTCCTCAATGCTCGCAAGGCAGGCGATCAGAACATCGGCTATGCCAGCAGCTTCGACCAGCACCGCGCGTGGTATCACCCCCAAATCAAAGTGCCGGTTGGCGAGCGGATTGCAAAGTGGGCATTGGCAACTCAGTACGGCAAGAGTATCCGCTGGCTGCCACCCCAGCTTCAGGACATCGAAACAGGCGACGGCAAGCTGATCCTGAAACTCGATAGCTGGGCGATCCCATTCAATGACGGTCCAATTCAAGGCTTCGCGATCGCTGGAAAAGACGGTCGCTTTCAACCGGCCGATGCCGAGTGGCTCGACAAGAACGACGGCCAAGGCGCGCCGAACTGGGAACGCTCCGTTATCGTACTGACAAGCCCGCTGGTGCCCGAGCCAGTCTATTTTCGGTATGCGTGGGCAAGAAACCCGCTGGAGAATCTGAAGTCCACCGACAATGCGGGGCTTCCATTCGACACCCAGCGCAACGATCCCTTCACACTCGCCGACATGTACCAGATTTATACTCAAAAGAATTCCGCGACACCGGGAGTCCTGCACGAGGGCGAAAAACGCGAACTCATCAAGGCGCTGCAGGCGGAGGATCGGAAGCGTCTTGTCGAGGAAGCGAAGACTCTGCTGAAAGCCAACCCCTGAGCCATATATTTCCGGGAGACACAATTGACTGATTCACCGAAACACAAACGGCACGATTTGATTTCGAAGACCGGCAAAGGGCTGCTCTTACTGTTTGCGCTCGCTATGCTCGTTCATTCCAGTGTCAAAGCGGACGAGATTCAGCCGAACATCGTCTTCATTCTTGCGGACGACCTCGGCTACGGCGATGTGCAGCGGCTGAACCCTACCCGCGGCAGGATTCTGACGCCGCAGCTGGATCGTCTCGCCGCAAAGGGGATGACGTTCTCGGATGCGCACAGCGGTTCCAGCGTCTGCACGCCGACCCGTTATGGGTTGCTCACGGGACGCTATGCCTGGCGCACACGGCTCCAGCGCGGCGTACTCGACGGCGGGAGTGATGCTCCGCTCATCGGTGCCGAGCAACTCACGGTCGGTGAGATGCTGCGTGAGCAGGGCTACAAGACAGCGTGCGTCGGAAAATGGCACCTGGGTTTTGAATTCTCGAATGTCGTGAATGGTGCAGCAAAAAAGGCGAAGGGTCGCAGCGGCGCACCGGTCGGTACTCGCATCACAGATGGACCAGTGACGCGTGGCTTCGATGAGTTTTGGGGCTGTTCAAATGCACGCACAATGGGGTCGCTCATTGAGGGCGACCGCGTCATCGAGTCGCTGCCACCGGTCGAGATGCTGCCACGGCGAGCTGAGGAGTTCATCGAGACGAATGCAGGGACGCGTTTTTTTCTCTACGTCGCCCTGACGTCGCCGCACACTCCTATCGTGCCCTCGCCGGAATGGAAAGGGAGAAGCCCGCTCGGTGAATACGCCGACTTCGTGATGCAGACGGACGAAGCCGTGGGACGAATCCTGGCCTCTCTTGAACAACATGATATTGCAGAGAAGACGCTCGTCATTTTCACGGCCGACAACGGCTGCTCACCTCAGGCCGGTGTCAGGGCTTTGGAAGAAAACGGGCACTTCGCGAGCGCTGGTTTTCGCGGCTACAAATCTGACATCTGGGAAGGTGGACATCGCGTGCCGTTCTTTGTGCGCTGGCCCGGAGTCGTGAAGCCAGGCAGCACCAGTGACGCGACAATTTGCCTCGTGGATTTCATGGCGACTGTCGCAGAGATCGCAGGCGTTAAACTTCCGGCTGACGCCGCGCCAGACAGCGTGAGTTTCCTGCCCTTGCTGCGCGGTACCTCCACTGCGCCGCAGCGAGATTCGCTGGTGCATCACAGTATCGAGGGAAAATTTGCCATCCGCAGTGCGCAGTGGAAACTCTGCCTCTGTGCTGGAAGTGGCGGGTGGAGCAAAGACACCGATAATGCGCCCGTGCAACTCTACGACCTGATCGCTGATCCCGCCGAGTCGACAAACCTCGCCGCAGAGAATCCCGAAGTCGTTGCTCGACTTACGATAATGTTGCATCGTCAGATCACCGAAGGTCGCAGCACCCCCGGCCCGGGACTATCCAACGACACGAAAGTTCTGCTGCCATGATCCCACGCCTGTTCATCGCCCCTCTTCTCGCAACCATGTTGCTGGCGCCGCTTGCATCGCTCAGTGCTGCTGACTCGCAGCCCAATATCGTCTTCATCGTTTCCGACGATCAGGGTGCAGGCGACTATGGCTTCATGGGGCATCCGCACGTGCAGACGCCGCACCTCGACAAACTCGCCGCGCAGAGTCTGATGTTTCCTCGCGGTTTCGTGCCTACAAGCGTTTGCTGCCCGAGTCTGGCAACCATTATCACCGGTCTCTATCCACATCAGCACAAGGTGACGGCCAACGATCCGCCGCTGCCGCAGGGCGCAAAAGCCAAAGGCGGGCGAGGCTCCACGCCCGAGCTGACCGCGCGGTGGAATGGAATGCTCGACAATGTTCCCACATTGCCACGTTTGCTGGCGAGCAAGGGTTATGTGAGCTTTCAGACTGGCAAATGGTGGCAGGGGGACTTCACGCGCGGTGGCTTTACTCACGGCATGTCGAAGGGCTCTCGCCACGGCGATGAGGGACTCACAATCGGACGTGAAGGCTTGCAGCCAATCTACGATTTCATCGCAGACTCGCGGCAACAGCAGAAACCTTTCTTTGTCTGGTATGCGCCACTTATGCCGCACACGCCGCACACGCCGCCGGAGCGTTTATTCAAGAAGTATGCCGCGAAGACTGATTCGCCGCATGTCGCGCGCTACTGGGCCATGTGTGAGTGGTTTGATGAGTCCTGCGGCGAACTACTGGACCATCTGGAGAAGGAAAATCTCTCCGAGAACACGATCGTCGTCTACGTCACCGACAACGGCTGGATCCAGTCGACCACGACGGCGGGCTTCGCGCCGAAGAGCAAGGCGAGTCCTTTCGACGCCGGGCATCGTACACCGATTCTCGTCCGCTGGCCGGGCCATGTGACTCCAACGAAATCGGCCGCGCTGGCCTCTTCCATCGACCTTGTGCCCACTGTGCTTGCCGCGATGGAACTGCCGGCTCCGGAAGGTCTCCGAGGCGTTAACTTGCTCGACACGGGAGCCGTCGAATCGCGTCAGCAGGTGTTTGGCGAGGATTTTACCATCCGCTCGCAGACGCTCGATGATGTGAACGCGAATTTTTTATGGCGATGGGTCACTGATGGTCGCTGGCGGCTCATTCTTCCTCGTACCTTTGAGGCCGAAGGTTCGCTCAGGACCATTCCACAGGACAACTACCTCAAACCTTATCTCATCACGACTCTGAAGGCGGCTCAACCTTTGCTCTACGATCTTGAGTCTGACCCGAAGGAGGAAATCAATGTCGCGGGTGATCACCCGGAAATCGTCCGTGCTCTCCGCATCAAACTGGATGCACACTGGAAGCCGCGGCCTTCTCCAGCGACAACCGCAGCAATTTCCAGCACACCACCTGGTTTTTCCGCAGAAGAGATTGCCTTCAGGCAAGTGGATCTCGAGAACACCAGCGAAACGTCGGCCAACATCAGCATGGGGGATCTCGATGGTGATGGCGATGTCGACATCGTTCTGGCTAAAGGACGACACTGGCCGCTTCACAACAAGATTCTTATCAACGATGGTGCCGGAGAATTCCAGGTCAACCGAAACCTCGGTGATCTTCCTGACCGCAGTTATGCGACCGCATTGGTTGACGTTGACGGTGACGGCGACCTCGACATTTTGGTCAGCAACGACAAGCCGGATGAGAAGCGGGTTTACCGGAATGATGGAAAGGGCAATTTTGCAGCTGCCGGAAACTTTGGGAAACCGTCATGGAATACCCGCAACATCTCGATCGCCGATTTGAATGGAGACCGGTTTCCGGACCTCGTCGTCGCCAATCGAAAGAGCCAGAGTTTTATCATCCTCAATGACGGTCAGGGCAATTTCCCGGATAAGAAATGGACCGCGATCCCGTCGGAGTCAGCATCAACAATCGTGACGGCCGATTTCAACGGTGACGGCCTGACGGACCTGGCGATTCCTCAGCGAGACGGTGGAGCCAGTCAGGTGCTGTTCAACGATTCCGAATTCCTGTTTCAACGAGCCACAACGTTCGGTCCAGCCAGCTCGTCCGCACGTGCGTGTGCGGCAGGGGACCTGAATGGAGACGGAGCAATGGATCTGATCGTCGGTGACGATCGTCTAGGCACTCGGCTTTGCCTGAACGACGGTCGCGGCAGTTTTCCCACGATGATGGAAGTCGGTGATTCGAAGCTCATCCCCTGTTCCATTGCCGTCAGTGACATGAATGCCGATCAACGACTCGATATCGTTGTGGGATATTCGAGCGGTGGCAGCAGTGTCTTTCTGAATCACGGAAAGGCGACGAAGTTTGATGGAGTGCCGTTCGGCGACGCAAAAGGGGCAGTTTATGGAATCGCGATCGGCGATATTAATCGCGATGGCAGGAACGACATCGCTCAGGCTCGCAGTGAAGCTCCCAATGTTCTTTTCCTTTCCGAGCAACCCCACAAGGAATGAAATGGAGCACTTCGCGCCCCCTAAGCTTGTTCTTTCCAAAGTGACCTCTTCCTTTTCACTCGTAACGAGCTAAAACCGCATTTGCACTACCCAGAACGAACGCTCGCTGGAAGTTAATCGAATATGACGAAAATCCCTCTGCTCATTGCATTCATCATCGCCAGCTCGGTCGCTGCTGCAGGTGATCCGGCGATTCCGGGACATCATCCGTTGTCACGATCGGAAGCCGGCAGCGTTCTGATTTCGGAACTTCGATGCGCGGCATGTCACGATGGCTTAATCCGCAGTTCTCTGCCGGAGAAAACTGCTCCGGACCTGTCTCAAGTCGGCACTCGGGTCACGCCGGATTTCCTGCGAGGATTCCTGGAATCTCCTTCTGCCGCTCATCCGGGAACAACGATGCCGGACATGCTGCCGTCAAAGCCGGCGCCTGAACGGCAGGCGATCGCCGAAGCCCTCACTCACTTTCTGGTTGCGCAATCGAAATCAGTTCCGCCATCGGTGCTGACAGAATCCGTTGATCGCAAGCAGGGCAAAGACCTGTTTCATTCGGTCGGATGTGTTGCCTGTCACGGTCCGAAGGAACATCACCCCGATATTCAGAACAACGCCAGCACGAATGTAAATCCGGACGAAGACGCTGACGAAGATGCAGACCCGGCACTTGCTGCCAGGAAAGCGATCAAGCCCGTCGCTATTCCTCTGGGACACGTCGGCGCGAAGTACACGGTCAGGTCGCTCAGCGAATTCCTGTTTCAGCCGCTTCATGTTCGCAGCTCCGGACGCATGCCCGATATGAAGCTGACTCCCGCTGAATCACTTGCCATCGCGGGATACCTCATCGGCGATCAAGCCCCATCAGTGAATCCCCTGGCCCCCAACGCCGAGCTGGTCGAACAGGGGAAGAAGCATTTTCAAGCCCTCAACTGCGCATCGTGCCACAAGCTGCCCGGCATCACCGCAGCATCCTTGACCGCGTCTCTGACAACAGCTGATCTGACTCGTGGATGTCTTTCAAGGTCGCCTTCGGTCGATTCAAACAATCGCAGCCCCCGCTTTGACCTCAACGAGGCTCAGATCCAGGCGATGACGGCAGCGATCCGCGAAGCATCCTCCGCCAAATCCGATCAACTGACACTGGCGAAGACGCTGACGGCATTTCGGTGCACCAGTTGTCATGTACGAGATGATTACGGCGGCGTTCACGAAGATCACAATCCGTTCTTTGCAGGCAGTGAACTGAAACTGGGCGACGATGGCCGCATTCCGCCGCCGCTGACTCTGGTCGGTGCCAAGCTGCAGCCGGCGTGGATGAAGCGAGTTCTGTTCGACGGTGAGAGCATTCGGCATTACATGTCGACTCGAATGCCGCAGTATGGAACGGCCAATCTTCATCATCTGCCGGAGCTGGTCGGACGCCTCGATCATCTGGACGGGCCAGAGATGAAGATTCCCAATCCGGAAACCCGCGACGACAGCGAACGTGAAAAAGAGAAACTCATGCGAGCCGCGGGACGGGAACTGCTGGGTGACAAGGGAGCCAACTGTATCGCCTGTCACACGTTCAACGGCAAGGCGGCGCAGCTGAACCAGGGAATCGATCTGCTGACCAGTTATCAGCGCCTTCAGCCGGCCTGGTTCAATGCCTACCTTCGCAATCCCGGGGCCTTTCGTGCTCGCACGGTGATGCCCACGGCGTGGCCAAACGGACGAGCCGTCTTCACGACCATCCTGGACGGCGACACGAATCGACAGATCGAAGCGATCTGGTACTACCTGTCGCTCGGAACGTCCGCTGCCGACCCGCCCGGCGTTCGAGGCATCAGCACCAAACTGGAAGTGACGAATCACGCCAGCCTGCATCGAGGTCGCAGTCGAGTCGCAGGGTTCCGAGGCATCGCGGTCGGTCTTCCCGAAAAGATCAGTTACGCGTTCAATGCCGAAACGGGAACTCTGTCTGCAATCTGGCCAGGAGATTTCATCCATGTGAACTGGAGCGGTCAGGGCTCCGGCGATTTCAATCCGGCGAGTGATCCCATCACGCTGGCTCAGGACGTGTCCTTCGCGCAGCTGGCTGATGAAAACGCCGCGTGGCCCGCGATGCCGGTGATGTCCAAAGAGGCTCGGACGAATCCGAACCCGCTGTATCCCAAAAACGTCGGCTATCAGTTTCGAGGCTACTTCCTGGATGATCAGTTTGTCCCGTCGTTCCTGTATCGCAGCGGCAACGTGGAGATTCAGGATCGGTCGGATGCTGTGAAGACCAACGACACAGTTCAGCTGCGCCGAACCATTCAGCTCGATTCGCCGGAAAAGCAATCCCTGTGGTTTCGAGCATTCACGGGGAAGATCGAACGAGACTCGAAGTCGAAACACGTCTTTCGTACCGACCGCCTGAGTCTCACTGTCCCTGATGCGGAGGCCATGCTGCGAACAAACCCTGAGACGCCGGATCAGTCAGAGCTTCTGCTGCACCTGCAACTTCCCCAAGGCAAAACCACGCTGGAGTTTCTTTATGAACCCATCAAGAGATAACTCACAGAACGGTGCTGACAGGACTGCCAACATGAAATCATCAAGTGACATCACTATTCACAGCCGTGATCGAGTCGCTCGGTGGGCCATCACCCTGCTGATGTTCACACTGCCCACGTTTGTCTCTGCCGAACCCGCGTTCGCCTCCGCCGAAGAAGTCGGGGAACGCTGGGGCACGGAAGAACGGGAACGCGAATACTATCCGATCGTCAATATTCCCCTGCCGAAGGACGCGGTCATCGAAGCCGGCGCGTTTGCCGTGCTGCCGGATGAGCGGATCGCCGTGGGAACTCGTCATGGAGACATCTATTTCATCGATGGCATCGACGAGCCGAAGCCGAATCCCAGGTTTCATCGCTTCGCCACAGGGCTCGATGAAATCTTCGGCCTCACATGGGACAACGGCGCGCTGCGAGTCACTCAAAGCTGCGAGGTGACTCGGGTGAGTGATTCGAACGGTGACGGAATCGCCGATCGCTTCGAAACGATCTCGGATGCATGGGGCTACGCGAATTATCACGAATATGCATTCGGATCAAAGCTGGATCCCGACGGAAACCAGTTCGTCGCGCTGGGGTTGTCCGAGTCTTACCATTCCTATGCCCTGAATCGCGGCTTCATCATGAAAGTTGACCGCGATGGAAAGACAACCTCGTTTGCGAGCGGACTGCGAAGTCCGGGCGGGATCGGCTTCGATGAACATGGTGCTTTGTTCTACATTGAAAGCCAGGGGCCGTGGAATTGTTCGTGCAGCCTGAAGGCCGTGTCGCCTCGCAGCTTTCATGGTCACCCGGCCAGCTTTGAATGGTATCGGTACTCCCCGGAACTCGGACCGGAACCACCGAAGCCAAACTCGGGGACTCGGATTGTGGCGGAAAAGGAACAAGTCCCCCAGCTCGTGCCCTACTCTGTCATCTTTCCCTACATCCGGATGGGACGGTCAATCACCGCGTTCACGGTGAACCGAACTGGAGGCAAGTTCGGCCCGTTTGAAAACCAGCTATTCCTGGGCGACTACACGCAGTCGATCCTGATGCGAGCCACGACGGAACAGGTCAACGGCGTCTGGCAGGGAGCCTGCTATCCGTTTCGCGAAGGACTCTCCACCGGCATTCTGAACACTGACTTCACGCCCGGCGGGCACCTGATCTGCGGCGGGACGAATCGAGGATGGCCGGTGCGAGGTATCAAGCCGTTCGCGATTGAACGAGTGGAGTGGAACGGTCGCATGCCATTTGAAATCAATCGCGTCACGATTGAACCCGATGGATTCCGAATCACGTTCACAAAGCCCGTCGAACCTGTCACCGGCAAGGCTCCGGAATCGTATGCAATCTCCGCGTTCACTCATCCGTATCACGCCGGCTATGGCGGCCCGGAGATTGATCAGCACAAGCCTGCAGTGACTTCCGTGACACTCGCCGACGACGGACTCTCCGCCACGATCACGCTCGACAAATTACAAAAGGGCTTCGTCTACGAACTGGACCTGATCCGCCTCCGCTCCACTGACAACGAAGAGTTGCTTCATCGAAATGCGTTTTACACAGTCAATGAGATCCCCGTGCGATGATGCGAACTCAAACATGCGTTTTGGCAACTCACATTGGAGAGCGGGATGCGTCAGCTTCCCGGTATTCGTTTCTCACGTTGAACCCGCAATACGGTGTACCGGCCGGCTGACGCCAGGCCGCTCGCCGGTGTATTTGGTTCGGGACGGCTGAATTGAATCGATGGGTATGCGAATTGGATGGTGTCGCGTAATGTACCGGCCGGCTGACACCGGCCGCTCGCCGAATCGCATTTGGTGTCCTGCGATGCCTTGGAAATCAAAGAATTGCCTGAAACAGGTTCAACATGAAGACAGTCTTCGTCTTGATATTCTCCGCCATCATCTGGCTGAACTTTACGCTGCTCGCCGCCGCCGCACCTGATGAAAAGTCGCCAAAGATCCCCGACTTCACAAAGGGCGATGCCATTCCGTCAGACGCGAGGCACGACTGGAATCTCGGGCCGACCGGCTTACGAGGCTGGATGTTCTGTGACAAACTCGTGACCACCGACGCGCGACAGATTGCCATCACTGCGGTTGATGCAGGCTCGCCGGCCGATGGAATCATCGCTGTGGGAGATGTGATCCTGGGCATTGGCGGCAAGCCGTTCACTTCGGATCCTCGCACGGAATTCGGCCGAGCTGTTACGGCGGCTGAAACCAATGAAGGTGGCGGACGGCTCGTTCTGACTCGCTGGCGTGCCGGGAAGACGGAAGACGTAACGTTGATGCTGCCGATCCATGGGTCGTTCAGCGCCACCGCGCCGTACGACTGTCCAAAGTCAAAACACATTCTCGAGCAGGGCCTGAAGACACTTGCGAGAAGAATATCCGAACCGGATTACGCGGAGAACACGGACCCGATTCCCCGTTGCCTGAATGCTCTCGCGCTGCTTGCGGGAGGAGATCCTTCTCACTTGCCGATTGTGAAACAGGAAGCTCGCTGGGCCGCAGATTTTCAGACGTCCGATTTCAGAACATGGTACTACGGCTATGTGATGATCTTCCTGGCCGAGTATACGTCAGCCACGGGCGATGTCACTGTTATTCCGGGTCTTCGACGCCTGGCGCTGGAAGCTGCGAAGGGCCAAAGTGCCGTCGGTTCGTGGGGCCATACATTCGCATTGCCGGATGGACGTCTTCAGGGTTATGGCATGATGAATTCTCCTGGTTTGCCGCTCACGATCGGTCTGGTCCTGGCTCGCGACGCTGGCGTGAAGGATCCGGAAGTCGCTCACGCCATTGAACTCAGTTCACGTCTTCTTCGCTTCTACACCGGAAAAGGCGCCGTGCCCTATGGTGATCATGCCGCGTGGACGGAAACTCATGAAGACAACGGCAAGTGCGGGATGGCTGCCGTGCTGTTCAATGGACTTGGCGAATCCCGAAGCGCCGACTACTTCACTCGAATGGCCCTTGCGTCACATGGCAATGAGCGAGACGGCGGGCACACCGGCAACTATTTCAACCTGCTATGGTCCTTGCCCGCCATCGGTCAGGCCGGTCCAAACGCCACCGGAGCCTGGATGCAGGAATTCGGCGGTTGGTACCACGACCTTGCACGACGCTACGATGGAACGTTCACTCATCAGGGCCCGCCGGAACCCGATCACGACAGCTATCACGGCTGGGATGCCACAGGCGCTTATCTGCTCGGATACGCACTTCCGCTCAGGAAGATTCGACTCACCGGAAAAGTCCAAGGAGTCGTTCAGCCACTGTCGATGGAAGCGGCCCGGAACATCGTCGAGGATGGTCGCGGCTGGGATAACAAAGATCGCAGGAGCTTCTACGAACAGCTGACGGATGCGGAACTTGTCGAACGTCTCGGTTCGTGGTCACCGATCGTCCGTGAGCGTGCTGCGATGGCAATTTCCTGGCGCAAGGAGCCACCGATCTCCGACGTTGTCGCTCTGCTGGATTCCGACAGCCTTGATGCTCGAATCGGTGCCTGTCATGCGCTGGAACAGCTGCGAGGTGACGCGGCTCCCGCCGTTCCGCAGCTTCTTCGAACACTTGAGCATGACGATCTCTGGCTGCGTGTCCGAGCAGCCTCCGCACTTGCTGCCATTGGCAAGCCTGCTGTTTCCACACTGCCGCAACTGCTCGATCTGGTAGCCCGAGCACCATCATCGGAAGACCCGCGAGGAATGGAACAGCGATTTGTGGCGTTCGCGGTGTTCGGAACCATGCTGCCTCGCCTGAAATCCTTCGACGACGTCGATAAGGATCAGCTCACCACGGCCATTGCTCAGGGCCTTCAGAACCAGGATGGCCGAGCACGCAGCGAAATCAGCGAAGTCTATCGGCGGCTCAGTTATGAGCAGATCCGGCCTCTGCTGCCAGCGATCCTGGAAGCCGTCAAAAAGCCGGCCCCCAGTGGCGAAATGTTTGCCGATGGCGTCCGACTGAACGGTTTGAAGGTACTGGCATCGCATCACATCGAAGAAGGCATGCAGGCTGCCGCGGACTATCTGAGAACTCAAAACCCGTGGGCCAGCGAACACCGCACTCCGGAGATTCTGGAAGTGCTGGATGCGTACGGTGCGGAAGCTCAGTCCGTTATCCCTCACCTCGAAGAAACAGCCGCCCTCTTTGACAAGGGCGAAGTCAATTTCCCAAAGAACCTGAGCAAACAAAAGGCGAAGGCTGTCCGTGACGCCGTCCAGAAGATCAAGTCAGCAAAAGATCATCCGGAGTTACGGTCTTTGAAGTAACGACTGGTTCCTCCACAAATAGCGGAAGGGCGCAAGCCCTCCGGTTTCGTCAAACAACCCGTGGGACTATTTCCTTTTCGTGACGCTTCGATGAGAGACCCTTGTACCGTCTGCTGATTCGACCGCTACTGTTTCGCCTCGACGCTGAATTCGTGCATCAGGGCACAGTGGAACTCTGTCGGTGGCTGGGAGCGATCCCCGGCCTGCCATCGTTGACTCGTTCCATCCTGGAATACCGGGATCCGGCACTTCAGACAGAAGTAGCCGGACTTCGTTTCGACAACCCGTTAGGTCTGGCCGCAGGATGGGATAAGAACGGTCGAGCTTTGCGAATGCTGAACTCATTGGGGTTCGGGTTTGCGGAAATCGGTTCGATCTCGGCGCGACCTTCGGCCGGGAATCCTCGTCCGCGCCTCTTTCGCCTGCCGCAGGACCATGCCATCATCGTGAACTATGGTCTGCCCAATGACGGGGCTCAAGCTGTGGCCGCTCGGCTTCAGTCGCAGGCACAGACAGGTCTTGTGGGCATCAACATCGTCAAAACAAATGACGGGTCGGATGCTCCGGCCTGCAGCGATGATGAGATCCTTGCAGACTACGAACAGAGCGCCACGCTGCTGCATCAGCACGCGAGTTATCTGACGCTGAACCTGAGTTGTCCCAATGCAGAGGGTGGCAGGGATTTCTTCGCACAGCCGGGCAATATTGCACGACTGCTGGAACGACTGGCTTCGATCGACATTCAGTGTCCCGTCTTTCTGAAAATTGCCCCTCTCGACGATCCCGCTGAACATGAGCGAGTCCTGCAGGAATGCGAAGCCTTTCCGTGGGTCCGAGGCTTTTGCTTCAATCTGCCCTCAGGAAAACCAGCCACGCTGCAGATCACGACTCCGAAAGAGCACTACACCCAGCTTCCCGGCGCTGTATCGGGTCGACCTGTCGAACAGCTGATCAATCGCTGCATCGCTGGGTTCTATGCACGAATGGACCGGAAGCGATATGTCCTGATCGGCACGGGTGGCGTCTTTCGTGCGGAGGACGCGTATCACAAGATCCGACTCGGAGCCTCTCTTGTACAGCTCTACACCGCCATGATCTACGAAGGCCCTGGCATCGCAAAACGCATCTGCAATGGCCTGACTCAGCTGCTGCATCGCGATGGGTTCACGAATATCACACAAGCCATCGGAACGGCAGAACGTTAACCACACCACAAAGGCGAGCGGCTGAGCGTCAGCCCTCCGAGTCCAGGCATCAAATCCAAATAGCGGAATGGCGCAAGCCATCCGGTGACTGTGTGGTGTGAATTCACCGAACGGCTCGCGCTGTGACGGTGGAAGAATCGCAGGCAGTGTTTGACACGGAGGGCTGACGCCCTGCCGCTCGCCATTCCTGAGGAATGCTCGGCGCTTCGCGACTACTCAACATCCCCGTACCTGACCTGGCACGTCGCACTGCAATCCGCTGAGGCCGTGACTCGCAGCCAGTAGGCCTTGAGCGAGTCAGGAATTTCGAGGTTCACCGATGACGCGTGCTTCACTGGAATCTCGCTGCCGAGCACCCAGAAGCCGGTGCCGGTAATGTCGTATTCGATTCGGATAGTCACAGCCTCCGTCGCATCGTGCGAGAGTGTCATGTTTCCTGTTTGATATCCGGACATCAGATATGGATCGCTCGGTTGACCGCCTTTCACGGCCGTTTGTTTCCACGGTCCGCCAAGGCCTCGCGGTTGTCCAAGTTTCCAGACATCATCGATCGCGCCCGCCCATAGAGCAGTTCGGCCATCGGTACTGCGGATGATGTGAGGATTGTTCGGATCGGAGTCGGTTCCCACGCCGCTCATCAGCAGCATTCCTCGATACGAACAGTAATCCACGACATGCCGATCATGAGTCGCCACGGCTCGCACTTTGGCAAAGCCACCCGCATTCTCCGCTGGAAGTTCAAAGAACGTTCCGCCTGCGTTGAACAAGTCTCGCTCTGTGGCCACTTCGCGACAGATTCGAGTCGGCCCAAGGGTTCCTGTGTGTTCGATCCCGGGCGAACTGCGAGGGAGTCGCCAGCGATTTCCGGAATCATCCGTGTAAATCAGCGACGCCTCATCCGCAGTGATGGCACCGACCGCAATGGCCGCGTTCTTCGTTTGATACTGCAGCGCCGCGGGATCATCCACCGGTCGCAGTGTGAGCGACTGATCCAGTTCATACAGACCAATTGTCTTCGGCCCATTTTCACCCGGCTCTGTTGCGGCGTAGTGCAGTATCCGCTTGTTTTCACCACGAGCCCGCATGATGCCACCGGTGACGTTTCGATCGCCTGGCCGAGCAAGTCCTTCGAAGGCCGCATCAGCCACAGCTGGCCGATGATCAACGTTCGAATACATGAACACCGAGCTGAGTGCCTTCGCATCGGCATTCGGACGAAGCCGAATCCACTCCGCCTGAGGCGCCTGCGACAAGTCAACAGTCTGAGTACCACCGGGAACAAGTTCGATGTCTTTCCACGATTGCCATTCGCCGGTTCCTGCCTTGTCAATTTCCAGAGTCACCTGGATCGCTACGTCTGTCTCATGCACCAACAGAAGTGAACGTCGATCAAAGCCGCTTAGCAGGAAAGGCTCGCTGTAAGTCCCCGCGCTGACATCGTCCTTCAGCCACACGGCTCCTCGACCAATCACCGGACCGAAATTATCGAGCTGGTCAGGTTTCACAAACCACAGATTGGACTGCGACTGCGGCGCCGCGATCACTCCCTTCGCCTTACGCTTGTTCAGGAACTCGCTTTTGGCCGTGTCATCACAGCCCAGCACAATACGGTCCTGCCAGCGACAGAAGTCACCGACCACTTTCAGGTAGGTACTGCGAGGCCTGATTCCGGCCGAATGACCTGGTCGGAAGCTTCGAGGAAACTTCCAGAACATTCCGTGCATCGTCATCAGCAGATCCTGTTCGCCAATGTCGCGGATGCGCGGCCATTCGGTGTTCCATCCATGAGCACCGTCGTAGCTGTGGGAGGCTTTCGGAAGTCGATACGAGTGCCATTGGCCGGCATCAAGACACATCAGAATCAGAGAACGATGGTCCCAGCCGATCGACCAGATGGGATCGCCAGGCTTTCCTTCGCCGGAAATGCCCGCAGGCCCGGTCACCTCGGTGAACTGATTGCGTCGCACGATCGTCCATTGATCAGCCTTCCCATCCCATTCGGCCAGAATGCCGCTGGGAACGTCCGGACGTCGCATGGCTTCGTTTCCGTGTTCGCCATTGTTGGAATAGACAATTCGTCCCTGACCGGAAGTGAAGCCTTTGCCATGATAACCGGGAAGATCCGAATGGCGACCGCTCTTGAGCTGTTCATCGGCCCAAAGCTCCTTTACGGCCAGTGTCTTCACGTCGACTTCGTAGACACCTTCTTCCATCGTTGCGTAGTAGATCTTGTTGGCGGGATCCGTCAGATGCCTCGCGTTGCCGGTGGGCCGACCATACATCGCGGAAAACGGGATGACTCGAACGCCGCCGTTCGCATCGATCGCATAGGGCCCGATGAACAGCTGCTGCGATTCCGGATGAATCATCCGATTTGCTGGTGTCCCACCGATACTTTCAGGACGGACGATTTGCTGCAGCTCCGGAGTAATCTCATAGAGTTTGTCGCTGGATCCCTGTGGCATATGCGGCGCGTAGGTCACGACCCAAAGCCGCCCCGCCCACGGCACGACAGCCCCGGTTCCACATTCACCCTCATTATTGAACATGGCCAGATGGGGATAGATGCCGGAAATCTGAACAGGCTCATCCGCCACAGCCGCAATGGAAGCCGCAGCCCCAAACCCACAGAAGCAAAAGACAAGACACCAAGTAAACTGGCGAATTAGCAAAGGACCAATCCTGAAGACAATGTCATGTGAGAACGGCCGACGAATATGGCCCAGAGTATCTATACAAGATCATCACCTCTGACAAGCCACTCCCAAAAAAGGCGAGCGGCTGGGCGTCAGCCCTCCGAATCGAACACTGCCTGCTATTCTTCCAGCGGCACAGCGACAGACGTCCGGTAAGTTCTTTCCACAGACTCACCGGATGGCTTGCGCCATTCCGCTATTTGGTGGTGGTTTCTGGGCACGGAGGGCTGACGCCCAACCGCTCGCCTTTTGTGGGAACTTCCGAGCACATTTCGACGTCTTGCGAGGTGAGACAACCATGACCGCTTGTGACCGCCTTCGTACTTCTTCAGAAAATCTGTTTCATGCTGACCCCGCTAATAATGCTGACCGTTTTGGCTCCGTGGGCGGATCCGCCGGAGCTTTCCAAAGCTGCTCCTCAGGCAGCGGGGGTGGCTTTGGTCGAAGTGCTGGAAGCGAGCGAGTTTGACTATCGGCCCGGCGATGGCAACAAAGGTGTTCGCTTCAGCATCAAGAAGATCAAAGGAACGGGAGACTTCCTCAAGGAACTGCAGGTCGTCACGGAATACGGAGGATTAAGAGCTCCCAACAGTAAGCCGCAACCATCGCTGCCACTGAAACCGGACTCGCTGGTGGTTGGAGAACGTTACTGGATCGCGTTCGCGTCACGTTACGATGACCGGTACAACCAGCGAGTCATCGCGTTCTGGCCGGAAGAGAATGCGGTCGCAGAAACTCTGGAAGCCGCCGTGCGGAATGACGTGCTGAAATGGAAGCCTCAGTACATCTCGGCGCTCAAGGTCAGTTATGGGCATGTGATCGAAGACCGCACCTGGAAAGTCCGCGGCGAAAACGATGGCAAGGTTTTGTGGGAGCACACGCTGACAGGCAAGCCGCTCGATTCCTACAACTTTGGGCTCTTCGAGAGCACGGGCGGATCATTCGAAGTCGCAATGCCAGCCTGCGGTCAGATCCTCTTCACAGAATCCGACACGAAGCTCGACGAAGGCAATGAATTCGGCCTGCCTCCGGGTCCGTACTACATCAATCATGGCTTCGATCCAATCTCAGGGACACGCCACGGCACATGGATCCGCAGAGCTCAGTCTGGCAGCGTCGAAATTCTGAATCGCCGCTATGACCTGAAGACTGGAAAGCCGGCAGGAGAAGCGGAGTACGACTTCCCCCAAACTGGCGGCCTCGCCGTCGGCGCATCGGCCGAACGATGGTGGCGCAAGAGAGAACGTGACTTTGATGCCAACGGGAAAGTCACGAGCGAATTGACCTTTTACTACGACGAGAGGCTGGAGCCGGACAAACGCTGGGTTAAGGTGGATTCTAAGGCCCCGTAGAAGTTCCACCGCGGTCGATGGCCGGATCAGACGTGACGCGGGCAAATCCCGGCGCAACCTGACGCCACAGGAGCCTCTCGGCTCGTTGTCAGGTCGCCGCTCACACTGTTCGCTCGCCCCAAACATCCCCTGGCCGTACGTGCCAGAAACACGGCAGGAGTCTAAGATCAGACAATTGGCGGAAATTTTTACCGCCAACTTGCTTCCTCAGGGCATTCTTCGTTCGACAAGGCCACCATGGCTTCCTGAGTTTCGACTTCTTCCCAGGTCGGGTGCACTATGAGCCCATTGAATGCTGTCGCTCACGACGAAACGTCCCTGCTCGCGGAACCCCTGCCGGAATTCCAACCGGACCAAACGCTGATCCATCGGTACCTCGATGGCGATGAATCGGCTTTCGCTCAGCTGGTGCAGCGGCATTCGCAGATGGTGATGAGTGTTTGCCAGAGAATTCTTCGGCAGACCGGCGATGCTGATGACGCGTTCCAGGCGACCTTCCTGGTTCTGGCCAGAAAGGCTCGTTCGCTCGAGCGGCATGATTCCGTCGCTGGCTGGCTTCATCAGACGGCACGCCGTACGGCCCTCAAGATGCGAGCGATGACGGTTCGACGGAAGCAAGTGGAACGGGAAGCAGCTCAGCAGAATTCCAACGATGCTGCACACACTTCGGAAAGCTCCTCGAACCCGATCACGCTCCGTGAAGTCGGCGAGGTGCTTGATGCGGAACTCGCCGCGCTGCCGAACCACTTCCGTGAAGTCATCCTGCTGACTCAGGTCGAAGGACTCTCCAGAACAGAAGCGGCAGAGAGGCTTGGCGTTGAATCGGCAACGGTCAAGGATCGGCTTGAACGCGGCCGGCAAATGCTTCGAACGAGACTGCTTCGACGAGGAATCACGCTGACGTCGGCAATGCTGGCCGTCTGGCTGGCTCCAGCAACCACACAAGCCGCTCACCTGATGACACTGGCTTCAACAACGTCACAGGCGGCGACTCTCTTTGCAGCAGGCGCCGGGACCTCTGCGATGTCTGGTTCGGTAACCAAACTGGCCACGGCCGTCCTGAAGATGATGGGCTTTGAAAAACTCCGCGCCGTCACAACATGGATCGTCTCTTTCATCGCCATCGGAGGTCTCGCCTTCGGTGCTCTGCATGACAAACCAGATCGATTCGAAACGGGCCTGCGAGGACACTTAGTGGCCATCAACGGCAGTCAACCTCGATCAGTGACGATTGAACTGGAAGAATATGGAACGCTCCTGAACCTGGATCTCGCCAAGACCGCAAAGGTCTGGTCTGCGTATGAGGAAGCAGAGCTGCAGGATGTGAAAGCCGGACAGTTTATCGCACTCCGGCTGGGAGATGATCATCGAACGGTCGAGGAGATTCACGTCCAGGGACATGTCGAAGAAGCTTCCATTCAGGCGATTGAAGAACACGGAAAACTGATCGTTGTCTCGACGGATGATGACGACGATGGCCCACCACAGACAAAGACCGTCGAACTGGCTCAGGGTGCCGTTCTTCGGATCGGCGGACTTCCGGCCAATCGCAGTGAGCTCAAGCCCGGCATGGAAGTCCCTCTGGAATTCGGCCCGGACGGAGTTCTGGTGAATGCCATCGAAGCCGAAGCTTCCGAAGAAATGTTCGTCGAAGGACAACTCGAAGGCGTGGAAACAAGCAACCGCCAGCTTCTGCTCGTTCGCGATGAGAACGATGACGGCCTGCCTGTACGACAATTACTGCGGCTCGCACCCGACGTAATTGTGACTTTGGATGGCAGAGGTTCGACGCTGGCCGAACTTCCACAGGGTTCTTCGCTGACGATGCGGCTGTCACCCGAAGGTGAACTGGTTCAGGCGATTCAGGCCGTGTCCCCGGAGCCGCCAGATGATGTTGAAGCCGATGAAGAAACAGACTCGAACACCAGCAAGCAACAAGGTGAACAGGCAGACGATGCAGGGGAGAACAAGGACGAAGTGAAAGGAGCCACTATTTGGAAAAAGACGAACGTGCTGTATACCGAAAGCCCGGCGATTATCAACGTCACCAAAGCGCC
>CAZIGZ010000108.1:0-21845 GCA_964538835.1 uncultured Chitinophaga sp.
GAAATTACGACGGAAAAAGAAAAACAGCCGCGGGTCGTTGGTGAGACCGGCGGCTGTTCGTATTCGGTTTCAGTCTTTTCTGCGGAGGCCAGATGGCTATCGCAGACTAGTTCAGTTCAGGCTACAGACGCAGCAGGCTGTCGAGTTCGATCAGGTCTTCGTTGACCAGTCGCGAACGGTAGGACAGGTTGGCTCGGTCTGAGGCATTCTGGCAGCGACTGAAGTAGCTGTAGAGCGTTCGCCATTCGGTGTACAGGTTCTCCGTTTCACGCTGGAGATCCTGAAGGCGAGGTTCGCTGTCCAGCATTCGATGGACCCGTTGAGTGCGCTTGATGAAGGCCTGCGAGGCTGCTGTCACTTCATTACGATATGGCGGACGCTCACGGTTCATCCATTGACGAATGTCCAGATCAAGCTGGTCCGCCAGGTCTTCCAGTGACGCAGCAATCGTGTAGAGTTGTTCCGTGTCAACTTGAGAGACCGTGCCGCCAAGGTTCAGTTCTCTTCGGAGAGCTGCAATGCCGTCTTCAATCTCCTGCAGGACAACGATCGCTGTCTGGCTCTTGATCTGGCGGAACGTGCGAGTAAACGACTTGCCATATTCTTCGATATAGCGATAGCTTTCAACCAGCTGAGCATCGGACTCGTTGTTCTCCAGGTTACTCTGGAAGTTCTGAACCGTGCCGTAGAAGTCGTTAGCCACCTGCAGTGCCTTGTCAGCATTCTGCAGTCCCAGCAGCAGCTTGAGAGGAGCACGATTGTAGAACTCGTCGACCTTGCGAATCAGAGCGTCAGCGGTCTGCTTGAGCTGAACACGGGAAGTCGTGTTTTCGATCCACAGCAGTTCATGGACGCGATAATCAGCATCAGAGATTCGTGCGATCGTACGTTCCACGTAGCTGTTTCGCAGAGTTCCCAGTTGGCCCATCAGAGTCACCCAGGCACTCTCAAAACGATTGTATTCACCAACAATTCGCTCATAGGGATAGTTGTCGAGAACCATGGTTTCGACGCGGGCGACCATCTGTTCCAGTTTTCGGCTGGAGGTCACAAAGTTGTAGCCGTTGGCATCACGAGCAAGTTCGTCGCTCAGGTTGTAGAGCGAACTTTCGAGCGAAGCCAGTTGCTGAAGCAGCGCCTTCTGGTCGAGTGACGGATCGACCTGGAAGAGCTGTCCAATTCGCTGGTCGATGTTATCGATTCGTTCCACGCTTTGCTTGGTGGTGGAACTGGTGCCTCGAGCCTGCGACATGCGATAAGAGAACAGACGCCAGTCCGCATCAATCTGGCGGAAATCTTCCACCACGATCGAAAGGTCCACATTCGCATTCAGATCCTGGAGAACTCGATTAGTCGCCGTGCGCAGCTGACTCAGGTCAGACATCAGCGAACGAAGCTGTGGATAACGGCGATAATCCGCATCCAGAGAATTATAAAGACGACCAGATTCGTCATACGCTTCCTTGACGAGATTCGTCAGGGCTCGACGATCAATCTTGGAATAGTCGATCGCTCGTGCTCGTGAGAGAGACGAGCGTGAACGAAGATCATCGATGTTGCCGATTTCACCTGGTGCCAGGCGGCGGCTGAGTTCGTTAATGTCAGTCTCGGTACGACTGATTCGGTTTGTCTGAGCAATTGCGGTCGTCGCCATCGTAACCGTCAGCATGGCGGTGAGCAGCGAGCGGCACAGTTCGTTGCAATGCAGGAATCGCATGTCGGGCTCCTTTCCCTCGGAAATCCTGGAAGTCAGCGACAGTGCATTAGTGGCCCCCCTGGCACTTCCTTGCTCAGGATTTTCGAAGCGAAACTGGCAGCCGGATCGCCCGGATCACAATTTCCCCCGATAATGCTCACGCTGACGCTTCCCTGTAGTGTAGCGCAGAGGCGGAATTTTGGGGAACAGCAGTTTTTGCTGGAAATTTCTATACAACTGCAAAATCTGCATGATGCAGGACGTCGGTTCTGCCCGTTACCAGACGGTTGAATCTGATCTTGACCCGTGGCGTCAGCGAGGGATCACTGCTGAAAATCACTTTAGTTTCGATCCCTCACTGACGTGTCGGTTTATGAATACGATCTCATTCAACAGGCTGCTCAACATGGCGAGCCCAGCAGGGGCAAGCATGTTTATTGTTGGTGCGGAAACGACTGGGACAGTCGTTCTACGGTCACCCGGGATGGCCAACCGATGCCTTGAGGCGTTCGAGTTCGGCGACAAGTTTCTGCTTGCGTTCCTCGGCTTCCATTTTTCGCTCCAGTTCCAGAGCATCGGGGTCTTTGCCATCCATGCGTTCCCATGCTTCCGACAGAGCCTCCTGGCGTTCAACCTTTTCCTCAAGGCGGTTGAACTGAGCAAAGGCGGACTGAGAATTCGCACGTTCCAGAACATCGTGAATCTTCTGGCTGGATTCAGCCCGAGCGAGTCTGGCGGCCAACAGGGTCTTTTTCTGGCGAGCCTGGCGAATCTTGTCTTCCAGGTCAGCGACTGCATCTCGCAGACGTCGAACCGCATCCTGCTGTCGTTCGAGTTCCTGCTCCAGCCGTTCTGTTCGCTGTTGCGCGGCCAGTTTCTGATCTAATGAGGACCGAGCAGACGTCTCGTCCCCGCGCTTGAGAGCCTGTGTCGCCCGTTCGTTCCATTTTGCCACATCCGCTCGCTCACGCTCGACCCGATTCCGCATCTGGATCTCATCCGCAATCGCCTCCGCTACCTTGGTCCGGATGGAATCAAGCTCCTCCTCCATATCGATCAGAAGCTGGTGAAGAGTCCGTTCGGGATCTTCGAACTTCTCGGTCAGGGATGTCAGGCCGGAACGCATAATCAGGCTGAATTGAGTTAACCATTTCATGAGCATTCTCCGTCGCAATGTTTCAAAAACGTTAGTAAAAAGACTGGGAAATCTGTCTCAGGTGCCAGTCACCTGATACTTGGAATTCAACCGAAAACCGGGTGTCAGTCCCAGGTGGCCAGCAGCGCGCTCAGGCTTCGGATTCGAGCGAGTACCCGGTCCCGATGATTTTCGCAGAAGGCAGCAAGGGCGATCACACTGATGCCCAGCGTCAGCCCGCCAAGCCACAGAAACATGGGATTGTCGAGTGACGAACGGATGCTCATGGCAATCAGGTCCGCCACGATGAAGGCCGTTCCGGTAAACAGCAGTGCCTTCAGCTGCAGCCCTATGGAAAGAAGAACGATCAGGACCCCGAGTACCATCAGCGACATCATGTGCAACCAGCTGCCGTCCAGAATCTGAAAGACGGGAGACACAAGAATCGTCAGGGCTCCAAGATAACGAAGGGGATCGTGGCTGGACTTTGGAAGTTCCGCTCTCAGAATCTCGACGAGTCCAAGAATCGAAAAGCCCACGGGAACCAGATAGAACTGCGGGTCGGTGACCTGAAGCGTTTTCCACAGGCACAGGAAAGCCAGATTCACAAGCAGTCCTGCATACAGCAGGTAGCCCTTTCGTCGATTCAGAATCCACTGATGGAAGTAAAGTCCCGAGCAGCCGAACACCGCCAGGGATTGAACGCCCTGCACGAACTCGCGGTCATCAGTACTCAGCTTCACCATCGCCAGACCGGCAACGATCGTGGGCAGAACCAGCCCAACTTGCTGAAAAGGACGGCTTAGAATTCCCAGTTGAGTGCTCGTACGGGAATACCGACTGCAGGTCAGGAGAGCAATCGCAACCAGAAGCAGAAGGAGCTGAGTCAACCCGGCGCCAGGCACGAAGACGTGATTTGAAATGAGCCAGAGGGTCGCGACTGCGATGGCGCTGAGGAAGACCCACACCCAGCGTTCGGACTGAGTGCGAATGGCTTCTGTCAGTTCTGTGATCGCAACAACACAGAAGCCGGCGATCATGAACAGAAGCCCTGCGAATGTTGTATCCCCATGAAAGAGCGTCATCAGCGCGCACGGGACCGCAGCCAGTTGCAGCAGCATGGCCCACAATGAGCAGACATCGCGGTCAAGGGACTTCGCGAGTCTCTGAAAACACAGGCGACTGATCAGCAGTATCAGGAAAGACATCTGCAGCACCTGAGGACTCAGGAGTTGCGGCGTTCCGCCAAGGAGTTCCGCAATCGGTGGCCAGCCGATCAATCCCGGAATTGTCACAAGCACGTGCAGGTTCGCCAGAATTGCAAAATGAGACTGCTCACTGCGAGACATTGACCGAAACTCTGTCACGGCCAGAAGGGGAAGAACAATGACCGCGATGAACCGCATCTCCAGCGAGAAGAACGGAAGAGTCAGCAGAGCGAGTCCGATCATCCAGGCACAGCAGACGCCCCGGCAGACTCGCGGGACCTCCTGGTCGGTCAGCTTCAGCAGCAGATAACTGATGCTCACTGTGATGGTGGCGGCCAAAAGAGTTTCAAACAGTGGCAGAGAGTAGTTCGATGAACACGTCGTGGCGATGGCAACTCCAAGCAGAGGCAGGACGCATCCGCTGACTGTCGCGGCCAGTCGGCTCTGCAGAACAAACATTGCGCCAACCATCCACATGACCGAAATCGTGAAGGCGAAGATCGAAGGCATCGGCTGATGAAGCAGCAGCAGTCTTGCCGTCATCGGAAGGTGATAGGCGATCAGTCCAGCCGTCAGTACGGCGGTTGAGAGAGTGTTCAGTGGAATCAGGAACGCAGCCAGTCGCCCAGGAGCTTTTGCCAGTTCACCGTCTGTTCGTGGCTCAATCGGGTTCTTTGGAAGGGCCGCAGTGCCAAAAGCGTGCTTCAGATAAACGCTGCCGCAAAGTGATGTCGCCGTCAGAAGGACCGTGGCGAATTCGAGAATGTTGGCATACGGAACGTCCTGAAGGACACTGACCTGTACGGCTCCGGCGGCCAGCAGCAGCCAGAATGCATAGCCAGCCAGCAGTTGCTGTGTCCTGATGGTGTGAATCACAAACGTCGCCAATGGCAACGCCACATGAAGCAGTGAGACAGGATTATTCAGGTAGCCGACATCTCCTCGCACGATGGCCAGCAGCCAGCAGATGCCTGAGATAAAGGACAGGAGAAGACCGGTAAGCTCACCGATGCATTCCGGAATGAACGGCTCCATACCGGGCTGGGAGTCTGTTTTCACCGTGGGCTTTGTCGTAATCGCGGCAACGATTCGGTCGGTGACACGGGTGATCGACAGCAGACTTCCAACGACGGCCACGGCTGCCAGAGTCTGTATCGAGTCGAACTGAGTCCTGAAGATGCTGTTCCAGAAACCAGCAAAGCTGATGGCAGCCAGGATCATTGAAGCGAGTGCAAAATGCGTCACCTGTGCTCGTCGCTGCAGCCAGGCCAGACATGGGAACAGAAACACATTCACCACGGAAACGGTCATTGCCGCGATCGGGTGGGTCAATGCCACAAGCTGCAGCACGATTGTCAAAGCCAGTGAGTATGCTCCAAGCGGTGCAAAAAGCGGCGTTGTCTGCTGTCGATTCAATCTGCGATAGAGAACGCTCATGCCAAGAATGAGGGGGACGTACGTGATCCCATAGAACGCGATTGGCAGACGCTGCTGATTCAGTGCATGGGCCGCTGACTGGCTGACGGACAAAGCGATGTCGCGGAACAGGGTCGGTGAAAACTGCCACGTCATCGTTACCAGAATCAGTGACGCCCAGACGAAAGCCCGATGGCGAGTTTCAAACGCGGCCGTCAGCAAAAGCCCCGTCGCAACCGCACAGGAGGGGACGAGAGCAAATGTCCGCGGAAAATGACTGAACGACAATCCAATTCCCAGTGCAAGAACTGAGAGTCCGGCAAACATCGGCAGGACTATGGACATCGGAAGCGGCCGAACGAGGTCACCTGTCCGCTGGCGGAATACCTGAGCGACGGTGCGAGCCGTCAACAGTATGGGAACGGCCACCAGCGTGCATCCGAAGCCAATCCATTCGAGTGACATGCGAGGTGCACATCGAAGCCCGGTCGTCAGTAGAAAGAGTACGCCAAGCAGAAGAGACGGGAAGAACGCAAAGATCCGGGGCCAGCGGTTTTCTTCTGCCATCCAGAACAGGTAGCGATTGATCTTCACTGTCCCGATCGACATCGTGGCCCAGAGAACCAGGGCCACACCAAAAGCGGCGAACGGATTTGCGATCACCGGCATCGCCCCGGCCAGCGACAGAATCAGATAGGCGGCAAGATACGTTGGCTGCTGTCCTCGAAGCAGGTAGTTCAGAATTCGCGACGCGGCAAACCACGCAAACGCAGTGGCGGGAATGCCCAGACCGATAGCTTCAGCGACCGCCATCCGACTTCCCATGATCCCGGACGATGAAGCCCAGTGAAGCGAAAGGAAGCAGATCGGAATCAGAAACAGAGTCAATCCATGCAGGACTTGAGCAGTCGTTTTCAGCCCGAGTCGCAACCGACCGATTTCCGCTGCCCCGAAGAGCGCCGATGTGTATCCAAGGATCGTCAGATACTTCAGGCTGGCGGGCCAGTTTTCAAATTCCCGGCCGACCAGCATTAATGATGATGCGAAAACAATCGCCGCGCCCAGAACGAGTAACCACTTGATGTTTGTTTCGTTGAGGAAGTTGTGGACAAATCTTTCGAATACCGATGGGCCGTCTGTCGGGGCCGAAGGGGGCGAATCAGTGTTCGAGACAGTTCCTGGAACCTCATAACTGGAATCATCTGCAGTAAACGACGGCAACGACATCGGCGGGCTCCTGGAAAAATCACAAGGGATTGCTCGAGGTCGCCTTTTCAAATGCCGTGCCGGAAGCCAGCGTCCCGTTTCCCGGACTCTGAGCGTTCTGCGCTCACAGTCACGTTTTTGCGTGTTTTTACTGCGAAACTTCATTGGAGATCTTCCGCGACAATCTGCGGTTTCTGGTGTCCAACAGAGTCACCAGCCGATCAACTGCAGTCGCCCTGCTGCAGTAGCCGCAGCATGGGAATGGCACCACAGCCATAGCCCCCGATGACAACCGAATTGGAATGTTGTTGTTCCGCCGGAACGGAGGACTGTTCTCCGGATTCGCTGCAGTCCCAAATCCGGACTGGCCCGACGACGCTGTTTCCACCAGGGCAGTCAAAGCCTGCGTCCCTGGGACTTCACGGACGGGTATTCCGCAAAGTGAGATAACACAATCTTCATTGGTTATTGCTTTGCAAGTCCTTTTGCTGTATGGCTTTGCGTTGTTGACAGAGTTTTGACAGATGCATGACTGCGGCAACACTAGCAGACATTGCGAGACGTCGATAACGGGCATAGCGTAGTGGGGTCGAACGCTGTGGCGGACGGAAGTTGTCACAGCAACCACATTGAACAAGAAACGCTGGCCATATGAGTTCCTGATGTTCGGCAGGATGTTTGGCGTTCTTGTTCTCCCTCCTGCCTTAAAGGCGACGATCATGAGTACAGCCCTGCCTGTCGCACCATCAGACAAAACGCTGACCGCAACTGAAGTGCGGCGACTGAAATACCAGGCGGAAACCGATGTGTTGGTAGCCGCTTTCCACCGTGAACAACTTCGATGGGGCAACGTCGACTGGGTGGTCACGTTGTTCCTGATCGGGGTTCATGTTGGAGCCCTGTTTGCATTTCTTCCTTCGATGTTCAGCTGGTCCGGTCTGGCGATCTGCCTGACTCTGCACTGGGTCACCTGCAGCATCGGAATCTGCCTTGGATACCATCGTTACCTGGCTCACAAGTCGATGAAGCTTAAGGCCCCCGCTGAGTTTGTCGTCACGATGTGCGGATGTCTGGCTGGTGAAGGTTCGCCTTTGACATGGGCTGCGACTCACCGGCTGCACCACCAGAAGTCTGACCATGAAGGTGATCCGCATTCGCCAATCAAAGATACTCGCTGGTGGGCTCATTTGCTGTGGCTGTTTCCAAAGCGATCTACCGAAGCGACACAAGTACTGATTCGCCGATACGTTCCTGAACTGGCCGATCGACCAGTCATGAAGTTCTTCGAAAAGACATTCGCCCTGTGGTTGTGGGGCGGCGGACTGGCACTGCTGGGCGCTGGCTATGCCGTTGGTGGCTGGCAGCTTGGCTTGTCATGGCTCGTCTGGGGCATGTGTGTTCGAATGGTGGCTGCCTACCACAGTACCTGGTTTGTGAATTCCGCAACGCACCTGTGGGGCTACCGAAACTACGATACTCGCGATCATTCGAAGAATCTGTGGTGGGTTGCAATCCTTGCGTACGGCGAAGGCTGGCACAACAACCATCATGCTCACCCTGCTCTGGCGCCAGCCGGACACAAGTGGTGGGAATTTGACATTACCTGGTGGTCAATTCGGCTGCTTCGATCTGTTGGCCTCGCGTATGACGTCAAGGACCGACTGCCGGAGGGGCGTAAAGCGGACGACGTAGACGATATGGCGGAAATTGCGAAGCCGGACAGTGCTGTTGCCGCCTGAGAAACCCTCAGACTGTCTTCTCATCCAAAGCAAAAGGGGCCATGATACTTCGTGGCCCCTTTGTCATTTGATCACAGTGATTGTCGACGCGCCAGCGTTAGTGAGACTTAGTGACTGTCTCGGTATCGACGGATGACCGCACGCAGTTGCGCCCGGACTTCTTGGCCAGGTACAGGTAGCGATCGGCTTCAGACACGATCTGGTCGACTGTGGATTCAGGGCCGGTAAAGGAAGCGACACCGATACTGCAGGTTAGTCCAAGAACTCCCGCTTCTGTCTGAAATGGATTCGACGAGATTGCCAGTCTGAGTCTTTCAGCAACCCGCACCGATTCATGCAGAGCTGCCTGTTCGGCGACCACCACAAATTCCTCGCCTCCCAGGCGACACAGCAGGTCGCCGGGGCGAAGCAGGATTCGCAGTCGTTCGGCAAATGCCCGCAGCACTTCATCACCGACCAGGTGACCGTGACTGTCATTGACGGTTTTGAAATGATCCAGGTCAATCAGAATCACGCTGAAGACAAGTCCGGTCCTTCGTCCGCGATTCAAAAGGCGATCCAGAGACGACATCAGGAAGCTGCGATTAAACGCGCTTGTCAGCGGATCCCGGGTCATCAGTTCGTGGACCACGGCGTGGTACTGCGCTTCTTCATCCATCGAAGCCATGAATTTCAGGATGGTCGATCCCGTACGAATCAACTCACCGCCGGTCAGGCGTCGACTGCCTTTCAGCAGCTGATCTTCCACGAATGTCCCGTTGCGGCTTCCGAGATCTAGGATCGTATAGCCAGTGTCATCCGCATCAATTGCGGCATGCATGCGGGACACGGAAGTGTCTTCCAGTGCCACGTCACAGGAAAGGTCGCGCCCGATCACCGTCCGTCGCTTTGTCAGTCGCATGATTTCCGCATGGATCGCAGCGGGATAGATCTGCAGCAGGCATCCTCGTCCTGGCACTGTGGACTGTGGCAGCAGGAATCCGCCACCGATATGGGTCTCAGCCACAGAACGCGGCACAGATTGCTCTGATGCGGCAGTATTCATGGCGACACCCCAGTAGAAGAGAAACCAAAAGAATCTGTGAGCCTTTATCAGGAGGGATTGCTGGCTAATTCAAAGCCAGCTTCATCACCTGTCCGGTTTCGGAGCTGATGAACAGGGGCAGTTCCTTGTCCTGTGCATCGGCATAAAGAACCAGAGTGACTTCATTTCCGGAATTGTTGAAGAACACTTCGTCCGAGAACGCTCGCATCATCAGCAAGCCTCGCCCACTGGCCAGGAGAGCTTCCGGATCACTGCAGCGCGCAATCGCTGCTTCGACATCGAAACCTGCACCATCATCCTGGATCGAGATCCACAGGCCGAAGCTGCTGACCAGTTCCGTGATTCGAACAGTGCGACCTTTCCAGGGAAGCATCTGCTCGCGCTCACGAGCCAGGTCAACAAACCGGGATGAGCCGTCTTCCTTCAGGTCCGAACTGATTTCAAGATTGCCATGGTAGAAGGCATTATTCAATGCTTCTTCCAGTGCCATGCAGAAGTGATTTTCCCGAGTCCCTTCGACGACCTGATAATCGCGAATTCCCTTCAGGAGCCGGTCACGGACGACAGGAATGAATTCACATCGCGTCGGAATCCGGAACTGAACAAGTCGCACGTGCGGTGACTGGACAACAACGTCTTCCAAAAACGTCGGTTCCGTTGTCATCGTTGAGAGTTCCCTGAGCCACAGTACGAGTTCGTCGCGGGACAGTGCCGTCTGTCCGCCAGTATGAGCATTGTTTTGACAATGCGTCCATGCAACTGCAAACGCAATTCCGGAAAAATCTGTCCTAATCCGGGTGGCTCCGACGGCCCCGTCGAGCACGAAGGCTCCGACGTTCTTTTCTGAGCAGCAACCGGCCTGCCACACGTCGACGCTTTGGTGGGACACCCTGAGGGCGGGCGCAACCGTCCGGCCGATCTCATGGACCTGGCGGAAGAAGTCAGCATCGTCGGTGATAACAAGAAGCTTCATCGGGCCGATTCACTTTGGTACACACTGTCTCAGAACTCAACAGGCGGCCTGGGCGAAGTTCCCCATAGTTGACGCCTTTTGGAAACCTAGGCCGGAAAACCTCAGGAATGGCAGTTCTCCCGCAGTCTGCAGGACTTTTGCCCCGCATCGGTACAGGTTATGCTAGCCGTAACTGATAAAACGGGGTACGTTTTGCAAGAGGCAGCGGTGACGTTTTGCGGGAAAACCCGCCGACGTCTCCGATTGGGAGTTTTTCGAGCAAGATTCTCGAATCAGACAGCGAGCTGGCATATCTTCCGTGAATAGTTCCGGTTCCCTCTCTTGTTCTCTTCGGTGAATAGGGCATTCTGACTTTCGCTGGGAAGTCCTTCGTGGCTACTTCGTCCAAAACAAGCTATAAAGCCTTCAGAGTTGTCGTATGTGCAGCAATTCTGACGGGTTCGCTGTTTGGACGGGCCCTTCACGAACTTCACCACAAACTGGATCATGCATTTCAGTCTGTGGCGGTGGCCAAGGCGGCTTCCCCAGGGCGGCAGGTTGATGAAGAAGATGCTGGACGCTGCCATGCCCACAGACATGCGGGGCACGGAGACCATGCGCATTCTGTGCCGTCCCAGTGTCCGGCTCAGCCGGCGCCGACAGGCTCGGACGGTGAACACGAACACGATGCGGGCACTTGCGCAATCTGTTACGTACTGGGGCTCCAGCTGGATCGGTCTGAGTCCATCTGCGTCGCGCCGGCTGCCCAGCAAGTTGATGAGTTCGTCGCCCTGGCAGACGATGCGGCCGTCGAACAGAGTTTGTCTTCCTCAGACGCGCGTGGTCCTCCCGTTGAGGCGTAATGGCTGAAGTTTGAATTGTGCCCGATCCCTGGATCCGGGCCGCTCTCTTCCTGTGCTCGGCCCGTGTGAGGCCTTGAGTCACCCATTATCAATATCAGCACTGCGCTGATCTTTGGAGTTCATCATGTCCATCGTTCGCCGTACTCGTCGTCGTGGCTTTACTTTGATCGAATTGCTTGTTGTTATCGCCATTATTGCCATTCTGGTCGCCCTGCTCCTTCCAGCCGTTCAGCAGGCTCGCGAAGCTGCTCGCCGCACTCAATGCAAGAACAACCTCAAACAGCTTGGGATTGCGCTTCACAACTATCATGACGTCCACCGGACGTTTCCATCCGGCTGGATTGCCGTCGATCCTTCAACTCTTGAGCCCAGCGCTCATGAAGGCGTGAGCGGCGCGGCCTGGGGATTGATGATCCTGCCGCAAATGGAACAGGACAACGTCTACAAGCTGTTCAATGCCAGCCTGCCACTGGCCGACCCGGCGAATGCGCAGATCCTGAGGACGACTCTGCCCACGTTCCGCTGCCCTTCAGATCCGCAGCCCGATTTCTTCACAATCAATGATGAAGCATCCGGCTCCGCAATTACTCAGCTTCCGATTGCGAACTACATCGGATGCTTTGGCACCGAAGAACTGGACGGCTGTGAGAATGCACCGGGCGACCTTCCGGTGATGGCCGATGGAACCTGCAAAGGTGATGGTGTCTTCTATCACAACAGCAAGGTACGGATCGATGACATTACCGATGGCACCAGCAACACACTGCTGCTCGGCGAACGCAGGACCGTCAAGGCTCTCGACTGGTACACATCATGGCCAGGCATGATCGCTGAAGGTGAAGAAGCGTTTCAGCGAGTCTGTGGATCGGCCGACCATGTGCCCAATGATCCCCACCACCATTTTGACGACTTCAGCAGCCAGCATACGGGGGGGGCACAGTTTGTCCTTGCAGACGGTTCTGTGCGATTCGTTTCGGAGAACATTGACCGTGGAACCTACCAGGCCACGGCCACGATTCGCGGCAGCGAAGTTGTTGGTGACTTCTAGCAGGAATGGCGTGTTCGCAGACCTGTTCAGGTCCAAATGCTCAGGTCTGTAGCTCGCAGTTGCCCACCCGCCCGGAATTCCGGTCAGGAGAGGTTCGCAGACGTGAGGAGGTCTCCTAGAATCCGCATCCCCCGCAGGCAATACTGTGAAGGATTTTGAAGCGGAACGGTGCACGCTGTCCGGTCAATTCATGACGCAGACTCACCGGAGGGCCCGCGCCCTGCCGCTGCAAACACAGCGTTTCTGCGGAGAAAAATGCTTCATAGCGTTGCCCCGCAGGCTTTGGTCGGCCGGTTTTCCGGTGTTGGCCGATGTTTGTGGGCGGTGGTTTATGGAATCAGCGGATTTGCAGGAAGCACTCAATGGCATCAGCAACGAAGTCCACCTACACCGGCGAGGATATCGAAGTCCTGGAGGGGCTCGAGCCCGTTCGTCGCAGGCCCTCGATGTACATCGGCGGGGTCGATTCACGCGGACTGCACCACCTGCTATGGGAAATCGTTGATAACTCGGTCGACGAATTCCTGTCCGGGGAATGCGACAGAATTACGGTCACGCTGCACAAAGACGGTGCGTCCTGCACGGTTCAGGATAACGGTCGAGGGATTCCGGTCGACAAACATCCCAAGGTCAAGAAGTCGACTCTGGAAGTGATCCTGACGACACTCCATGCGGGCGGCAAGTTCAGCGACAAGAACTATGCTCGCAGTGGTGGTCTGCATGGCGTCGGTTCGTCGGTTGTGAACGCACTGTCCTCCGAGATGGTTGCCATTGTTCATCGCGACGGTTTCGAATGGCGCCAGCGGTTCCGCCGTGGCCAACCCACGGGCCCGGTGGAGAAGGTCAAGCCATTTCGGGGGCGGGGTACTCAAATCTACTTTCGCCCCGATGACGACATCTTCCGCCGAACACAGTTCAATGCGGAGACCATTCGTCAGCACCTGGAAGACATTTCGTACATTCACGGTGGTCTGACGATCGCCTTCCATGATGAGCAGAAGGGGGAAACTCACGAACTGCATCACCCGGAAGGCATCCTGGCATACATCGAAAAGATCACCAAAGACACAGGGCGCAAGCCGGCTCATGAGCAGATCTTCTCTGTGACTCGCGATGATAAGGATGCGAAAGTCGAAGTCGTCCTTCGCTGGACAGATTCCACGGAAGAGAACATCCGAAGCTACGTGAACGGAATTCGCACACATGCTGGCGGAACGCACGAAAACGGCCTGAAATCCGGTGTCACCAAGGCCGTTCGTAATTACATGGACGTCCATGACTTCAAGCCGCGTGGTGTCACGATCACTTCGGAGGATATTCGGGAAGGTCTTACCTGTGTTCTGAGCGTCTTTATTGGTGACCCGATGTTTCAGGGACAGACGAAGGACCGTCTGAACAACCCGGAAACAGCATCGGCCGTTGATGGCGTGGTCCGCCCTGCCCTCGAAAACTGGCTGAACAACAATCCGTCACTGGCGGACGCGATCCTCGGCCGTATGGTGCTGGCAGCAAGAGCCCGCCAGGCCAGCCGGGAGGCTGTTTCGGAAGTACGCCGTAAGTCTGTGGGGACCCGCAAGACGAACCTCCCGGGAAAACTGGTCGATTGCCAGTCTCGTAATGCTGATGAAACGGAGCTGTTCATTGTCGAAGGTGATTCGGCCGGTGGCACAGCGGTCATGGGGCGCAGTGCTGCAACTCAGGCCGTATTGCCTCTTCGCGGTAAGATCCTGAATACAGAAGCTCTGACCATGTCCAAGATCATGGAGAGCAATGAGATTCGTGACATCGTTGAGACACTGGGGGCGGGCATCGGCAACGGGTTTGATGTTCATCAAATGCGTTATGCCCGAGTGATCCTGCTGATGGATGCTGACAGTGACGGGTATCACATTTCCACACTGCTGCTGACGTTCTTCTTCCGCCACATGCCGGAACTGATTCGGCAGGGGCGACTGTTCATTGCTCAGCCGCCGCTGTATCGAATTGAGATTGGTAAAGAGGTCAACTACGCCCGCAACGACGCTGAGAAAGAAGAGTTGCTGGCGTCACTGCCAGCCAACCGAACAGCCACAGTGCTGCGGTTCAAAGGACTGGGCGAAATGAATGCCGCTCAGCTCCGAGACACCACACTGGATCCTCGCGCTCGTGTTCTGCTGAAGGTGAATATTGAAAGTCAGCTCGAGGCCGACAAGACCTTCCATCAGCTGCTGGGCAAGGATGCCAGCGAGCGTTATCGCATTATCATGGAAGACGCCAGTTTCGCGGATGACCTTGATCTATGACCGATGTGCATAGTGCGGAACAGCGATCGTTCAACATGTCGCAGATCCGGTCCGGCAATACGAAGCCGGAGATTCTTGTCCGCTCCGTCATTCATCGGCTGGGGTACCGATTCCGGCTTCACGTCAAAGACCTCCCCGGTAAGCCGGACATCGTTCTTTCGTCCCGTCGCAAGATCATTTTCGTGCACGGCTGTTTCTGGCACCGCCATGCCTGTCGGTACGGACGCGTGACTCCGAAGACAAACGCAGAGTTCTGGGAATCCAAACGCAGCGGCAACGTGATGCGTGATCGTCGTGTGCGACGCCAGTTGCAGAAAGACGGCTGGGACGTCATGGTCGTTTGGGAATGCTGGACGAGGCAGATTGATGAAAAACTGCTGCCTCGTCTGATTGCATTCCTGGAACGCTAACCCTGCTGGCGTCAGTTCTTCTTGCCGTCCTTCGGTTCCGTCTTGCTTTCGTCGTTTGCCTTGACGCCGGCAAAAGTGGCAGCCTCAAGTTCATCGAGGCCGTCTTTCTCTTCAAACGGCCGAATGGAAAAGTACCAGTCGGACCACTGCTTGAAGGATTTCAATCGCCATTCATTGGCGTTTTTGAGCCGCTCTTCGGCCGGTGCTTTCGCATCAAGCCCGCCCAGCGGATCGACAGAATTCCCAAAACCGTTTGGCTTTCGTGAGATAAATCGAAGGGCCATTTCGGCTTCGATGTTCACATCAACGTTCGGGTCTTTCAGGCCTTCCAGCATCTGTGGAACGAGCCCAAAGTCACCCGTGCGACCAAGAGCCCAGTAGACAGAGCGACGGACGTCGGCCACCGGATGGCGAATCAGTTTCTTCAGGTTTTCTTTCTGTCCAATCAGCTCTTTGGGATCTTCGATCGACTGAACACTTCTCACGACTTCGTCAGCGATGTCGATAGATGATTCGTCGAGATTCTTGAAGTCAATGTTGTCCATCGATGCCAGCAGCTGGTCCAGTTCTGAAGGCGGCTTGGTATTCTTCTTCTCTCCGAACACATTGCCACGGTCGCCTCTCATCGCCCCCTTGCCATAGAGGTTCTTGATGATCTGGTCAGTGGACCTCATGTAGAACAGAAGAGCCAGAGCCGTTCCGACTTCCGGGCCGGCCCAGGTCATGAACCCTCCGTCCTGCCCCTGCAGCGTCAGCAGACCATCTCCATAAACGGTGAACCAGTCCTGTCCGTTGAAGTTTCCGATTTCACCCACCGCGCCAGCTCGTTCAAGGCAGTAGTAATAATACATGTTGTGTTCCGCGCGACTCACGGGCTCGAAGAATCGACGGTTCCAATCCAGTCCACGGTCAACACGCGCGTCCATCGTGGCTGCAGCAATCGATGGCTTGTAGTCAGCGAACGCCGGAGGCACGACGCCTGGTTCCAGTTCTTCTTCCTCTTCTTTCTGGATGGCATCGGTACCGGCAAAGACGGACTCCTTTTCCTTCTTGGTTGCTCCGGCCTTTGGGCGAGATCCATGAAGCATTAAGCGACAAATTCCAAGAGCACCAGAACCTGCCATCGCCATGTTGTGAGTTGAGTTGCCCATACCGGGCCCTTCGTTTGTGCCTGGTCGATAGGCCCATCCACCGTCTGCCTGGCCGCGGTTCAGAAAGAACTGTGCGGCTCGTTCGACGGTTTGAGGGTTGACGGTACAACCAGCACGCTGGCATGCCCACAAAGCAAGAACGCCGTATTGCGACATACTCACGTCGCCTGGGTTCGTTGCATTGTCGCTCCATGAACCGTCGGATCGCTGGACCGACTGAACGTAGTTGCAGATGACCTGCAGATTCGCTCGATACTGTTCACCTTTGTTATCGCCAACGTCAGCCAGCAGCATGGCATCAACGCCAGCCCCGTAGATGTGCTCGTAATTCGATGTTGGCTGATAAACTGTGCCTCGCGATCGTTCGATGGCACCAGCAATGCCTGATGCCACCCGGGGATCGGTCTTCGGGACAGCACACTTGTAAAGAGCGTAGGAGATCAGGGCTTTTCGGCCCCCGTCAAGCCGAACTTCGGCGTCGCGTGCCATAAGATACTGGACGCCCCGTTCCACCGCCGCGTCAAAGCGAGGCACCTTGGTGCTTTGGCGAGGACCATCAGCAATTGCCACATCGGCAAGGCACAACAGAACCAGTCCAGCGATGATTCTCATCTGGAAACGTCCTTCAGCAGCAGCGAGCTACCCGGAAATTCGGCACATAACCTACTGACGTCAATGTACTTGTGAAAAGGCACAGTGTCAATTAGCAGAATCTGCCAACAAAAAAAGGCAGGACCGTTTGGCCCTGCCTCAGTATCGTCCGGAGATTCCGGTTGAAATTACTTCTGAACTTCGCCGCGGTCGGTGCAGATGATGCTCAGGTTTGCATCACAGTCACAGGTGTCAGCACGGTCGGTGTAAGCAGCACCGTAAGTGCGAGCCTTGAACTGATTTCCGCCCTTGCTGCTGCCGAAACCGGAGATATTGTAGCTCTGGTTCAGGTTTCCGAAGGCGCTTGACAGGTCGCTCAGTTCGGCAACGATTGAGCACTGCAGCTCAACGAGGCCAACGATCATCCCGAGAACCAGGATGGTGCTGATCAGAACGAGTTCGGCGGACAGAATAACACCAGCTTCGTCATTCCACAGATTCTTCAACATGGTCTTGTACTTTCTTTTTGAGAGAGAATGAGAGTTTGCGATGTTCTTCTCCCAGGACACTTCATGAGTCCGCTATGTGCTGCATTGCTGGTCTTGCCTGCTCCAACGGACCAACTCATCAGATGGCAAAAATGCAGCGTAAACCGGTGTGCTCAGGGAACCTCTGCAGAGGATTCCTGATGCCGTAACTGGTTCACTTCAGGAAGAACGACCGCCCACATCTGTTGAATGCGATCAACGCGCCGAAGCGCCACGTTTTCTTCCGGGAACATACGGGGAATCAGGGGGCGTCGCTGCAAACCACAGGCAGTAAAGGGTTTGCGAACACTGGAGGAATTTCGGCACATGGCGGGACCAGCACTGGAACGCATTGGTTCGTTCAGCCGCTGAATCACAGCGCAAGGCGAAGCGCAAAGAAGGTGAAACAGAGATTACGGCGGACCAAAGCCACCAGAAGCAGCAGATCCGCGCATTCGATGAACTCTGATCGTGCTGGAAAAATCCACCGCAAAATCGATGAGGGCGCCTGAGCGGTCTCAAAGTCTGAATGGATTGAAGCTCAGAGACCCGCCGGGACAGCGGTGCCGGAAAGGGAATAGCCGTAGCATCCGATAAACTCGGCTCCCGCAAGATAAGCGCCCCCCTGGCCAATCACCCAGTGGATGACACCGTCGAGGCAGCTTTCACTGCCATCCGTCAGCCATGTGAACTGAATCGTCGCACCGATTCGAGGTGGCACCAGGACTCGGAAACACGCGCCCTGACGGCAGTAGTTGATGGCCGTGGCGGCAATAGAACCCTCGACCTGGTCATTGAACTCCAAAAGGCCGTTCACGCGGCAGGAGTATCGCAGACTTTCACGCTGGCATCCTGCCATTTTCAGCTGCATCGCGTCAGGAATGCAATGGTCCAGAGCGATGCCTGCTTCCACATTTCCTCGCCGCTCTCCGATCCAGTGTGCAATGCCCGACAGATGGAATCCGCCCGTGGTTCTGCCCGGAACTCCGTGAATTGTGATTCGATCTCCCTGCCGAAGCTGTGTGCCACAGGAAATATGAGCGTCGAAGCCATTGGCTTCCAGAATCCATCCTTCGACTCCCGAACCCGCTGGACAATCCATCGTAATCTGGTGCTGTGCTGAAATCTGCTGCAGCGGGCTTGCCAGGTTCATGCGGCGTGAGCGCGGACTACTGAGACGGAGGGAGTTCATCATCGAAGTTGGCCCTTGGTGAAGGAGTTTGGCTCGCTGGAGGCAACGTTCGAAGTTGAAGGCACCAACCTTGCCTGGAACTCGCAGGAAATACCATAAGGCGAGGGGAAACCCGGAGACGGTTTAACGAATATACCCTCTGCGGCCCTGTCGTTCCCTGATCAGCTGCCATTCAAACGCCTGCCGGGCAACTACTGTTCATGAGTTAATCAAACTGGTTTGATGAGCGTCCGTCGTTCAGTCGCCAGCCAGTCGAATACGCCTGAGTCCTTGGTCGGATCGCCTCGAAATCGTTCGCCTCGCTCGTAGGAATGGCGGGGAGACGGAATGAAATCCGTCTGTCGCGGAATTGCCCAGTCTCCTAAACTTTCCCGGTCACGCTGTTGATCTCGAGATCGAGCAGGGAGTTCGATCCGGCGGCGTCGAGTTGGTGAGTGCTGATGTCTGTTCTGATTGTCGCCTCGGAGGTCACGGACTGGCCGTTCGAAATTCCCGGTGTCGAAGTCATTGATGCCTGGACCTACCTGACGTCTCCGGACTACGCCGGCGCGGGACGCTCTCAGCGAGTGATCAATCTGTGCCGATCCTATCGTTATCAGAGTACCGGGTACTACGTTTCCCTTCTGGCGGAAGCGCGCGGGCATAAGCCGGTTCCGGGCGTCATTACTCTTCAGGACCTGAAGAGTCGAGCGTCCGTCAAGGTGCTGTCTGACGAACTGGATGAACTGATTCAGCAGAATCTGGGTCCGCTGCAGTCGAACGAATTCACTCTCAGCGTCTATTTCGGCCGCAACATGGCGCGGCGATATGACCGACTGGCGCTGCATCTGTTCAATCTGTTTGCTGCACCACTGCTGCGATTTGAGTTTGCACGAAACGACGAGGGAGTCTGGCAGATTCGCAAAGTGCAGACTCCTGCCCCGCATACTCTTCCAGACAGCCATAAGCCATTCGTCGCGGAATCCGCCGCCCGGTATTTTTCCGGCCGAGCTTCCGCGCCGCGTTCGCGCAAACGAACTCGGTTTGACATGGCCATCCTGCACGATCCCGACGAAAAGCAGAATGCTCCGTCGAATGAAGTTGCTCTCAAGCGTTTCATCCGGGCTGCTCGCGAACAGGACGTCTACGCCGAACTGATCACGAAGGATGATTACGGTCGTCTGCTGGAGTTTGATTCACTCTTCATCCGGGAAACCACCTTCGTCAATCACCACACGTACCGCTTTGCCCGACGTGCTGCGAAGGAAGGTATGGTTGTCATCGACGACCCGGTTTCGATCCTTCGATGCACGAACAAGGTGTATCTCGCGGAGATGCTGGCTCGGCACAAGATCGACATTCCAAGATCCATCGTGGTTCATCGGGAAAACATTCATCGTATTGTCGAAGAGTTTGGTTTCCCCTGTGTTCTGAAGCGACCTGACAGCGCGTTTTCCAAGGGGGTCGTGAAGATTCAGTCCGAAGCGGAACTGAAAATGAAGATTGCGGACTTCCTTGGGGATTCCGAACTGCTGATCGCTCAGGAATTCCTTCCCACAACCTTCGACTGGCGTATCGGAATCATCGACCAGAAGCCGCTTTACGCATGTCGTTACTTCATGGCGCCGGGGCACTGGCAGATTGTGCGACAGGACTGCGATGGGCGAGGGCGCTATGGCAAGACGGAAACCCTGCCCGTTGAACTCGCGCCTCGAAAGGCCGTCAAGCTGGCCCTGAAGGCTGCGAACCTGATTGGTGACGGGCTGTACGGTGTTGACGTCAAGGAGTCCAACGGGAACTTCTACATCATAGAAGTCAACGACAACCCGAACATCGATGCTGACAGCGAAGACTCGATCCTGAAAGAAGATCTTTACAGCCGAATCATGGAAGTCTTCGTTCGCCGTATGGAACAGAAACGAGCCCGCATCGACGACTGACGCAGCGCACAAAAATGCACGCCGTACCGTCCTGCCATGTTTCTGAGAACATCCTCCTGGGAGCTTACAAGTGTCCGAAGAAAGTTCACCGCGACTTGGTCTGTTTGAAGCGTATGGCGTCGAACTGGAATACATGATCGTCTCCCGGGAGACACTCGATGTTCAGCCTGTCTGCGATCGACTGATCGAAGCGGAGTGCGGAACGATTCAGTCAGACGTCGAACGTGGTGAAATCTCGTGGTCGAATGAGCTGGTGCTTCACGTTGTCGAATTGAAGACGACGGAACCGGCAAAGGGCCTTCAGGGGCTGGCCGGAAAGTTTCACAGCGAAGTGCGGCAGATCAATCGACGCCTTTCAGAACAGGGCTGTCGTCTGATGCCATCCGCGATGCATCCGTGGATGGATCCATTTCGCGAAATGCGACTATGGCCTCATGACTACAGTGTTGTGTATGAGACGTTCAATCGCATTTTTGATTGCCGTGGCCATGGTTGGGCCAATCTGCAAAGTGTGCATCTGAACCTTCCATTCGACGGTGATGAGCAGTTCGGCAGGCTTCACGCCGCCATTCGTCTGATTCTTCCACTGCTTCCGGCTCTGGCGGCGTCTTCACCGCTGGCAGAAGGACGGCTGACAGGCCGCATGGATCAGCGACTTCATGTCTACCGTTCAAATTCTTCGAAGATTCCAGGCATCGCCGGGCGAGTCATTCCGGAACCGGCCTATACGAAAGCCGATTATCATCGGATGATCTTTGAGCCAATGTTTCGGGAGATTGCGCCGTACGACCCGGATGGTGTTCTTCAGGATGAGTTTCTGAATGCTCGCGGTGCGATCGCACGGTTTGGACGTGGCTCCATTGAGATTCGAGTCATCGACATTCAGGAATGCCCGGCCGCCGACCTCGGTGTTCTTCAGCTGGTCGTTGCCGTTCTGAAGGCCCTTGTGCAGGAACGATGGGGCTCCATGGCCGAACTGAAATCCGTCTCCGTCGATTCGTTGTCGGCAATCCTGCTGTCGTCGATCGACAAAGCCGAGCAGACTGTGGTTGAGGATGCAGCTGTGCTGAAACTGCTCGGACAGTCTGCGGGCCCCCGAACATTGCAGCAGATCTGGCAGTCGCTGTATTCCAGCGTGAATCCCGTGATGGACAACGAGTGTCGAGCGGCTTTGGATGTCATCCTGGACCAAGGGCCACTTGCTCGCAGGATTCACCAGAAGCTCCATCGTGACCCGTCAATGCTCGCGATTACCGACGTTGCGCTGGACCTCTGCGATTGCCTCGCGAACGGAACTCAGTACGTTCCTCGACGGCGCCCGTAGCCCGGTCATGTACGTAGCCCGGTCATTCCATGACCGGAAGCTCTTCAAGCCGCAAAGCGGCGAGTCCTGTTTGGGTCGATCCATAACAGTGCTTTCCGAGATCGGGTTCAGACTCGTCCTTCTGTCATGCAGGGAATGGGG
>CAZIGZ010000109.1:0-21500 GCA_964538835.1 uncultured Chitinophaga sp.
GTCATTCCATGACCGAGAGCTGATCAAGCCGCTTGCGGCGAGGACTGTTGATTGCGGCCTCAGCCACCGGCGCGGCATGATCCCTCGCTGACGCAGCTGGTTGGGAGGAATTCAGCAGGCGGCTTGGCTGTCCCGAGTTGATCGGGCAGTCGTCGCGGACATGTCATGACGGCATGCAGGGAAACAGGCTGAGTCATGGAATGACTCGCCTACAATTTGATCTTCGCTGCGGAGTCGGATGTCGGCTAGAATTCGGCCGCGTTGCTTGGACTTGTGAACGGAGTACGTTTTTGAACGGGCATCAAGGATGATGACATTGCAAGGGAAAGCCGTGTTCCTGACGGGCGCGGCCAGTGGGATTGGGCGAGCGCTGGCTCTTGCGATGGCGGCTGAGGGGTGTAATCTGTTCCTTGTCGATGTGAATGAACAGGGACTCCAGTCGCTGTCTGACGATCTATCGACGATGAACATCCGAGTGATGACCTTCCGTTGCGATCTTTCGCGGCGAGAAGGAATTGCTGACTGCGTGGATGCTGCCATCCATGGTTTTGGCGGCATCGACATTCTTGTGAACAACGCTGGTGTTGCGTACTACGGACCCACCGAGCAGATGACTCAGGCTCAGTGGGACTGGCTGATGAACATCAACCTGCTGTCGCCGATCGAAATCACAAGGCTTCTGCTGCCCTCTTTGCTGACTCGCCCGGATCCCCACATCGTGAATATGTGCAGCATTTCCGGACTGGTCGCGGGCGGGCGATTTGCAGCGTATCATACGAGCAAGTTCGGGCTGATTGGATTCACGGAAGCGCTGCGAGCGGAATACGGACGCAAGGGAGTTGGTGTCACGGCCATTTGTCCCGGACCGGTTTCAACCGGGCTGTATCAGGCCGCTGCGAGTTCTCGCTCGGACAAGTCCGTCCCCGAACCTCCACGGTGGTTATGTGCCACGCCCGAGCAGGTGGCGGCGAGGACTGTCAATGCCATCCGGCGCAACAGCCGTCAGGTGCTGATTACGCCACTGGCTCATTTGCTGTTTCAGATGAAGCGATTTGCCCCGTGGCTGATTGATTTTGCGAATCGGTTCAGTCGCAACGGAAAGAAGAAGCGGCTGGCTCAGATCGCCGCCCTGCAGGCTCAGGCGATACCGCCGGTCGTTCAGGCTGGAGTTCAGGACAGCAGGCAAATCGCTGGAAATTCTGAAACTGCAAAGCGGGCGGCGTGAGGCATTTTTTGATCTCCGCGCGGGGAGCGGGATGCTCTAGACTTCGGCGACAGTCAGAAGTTCCAGGACCTGGCCGAGACACATTCGGCGGTTTCTGGCTTCAAACCTGAATCAATCGACCTTCGTATTCAACGGGCACGGAAGCCGTGAAGATTCGATCCAGACTCCTGAACATCGTTCTGTCGTACATCGCGACATTGGCACTGCGAGCGTTATTCCTGACAGTTCGAGTGCGACACTTTCACGTGGCACCAGAAGGCACACCGTATGTGAAGCCAAAAGGCTCGGTGCGATACACGTTTTCCATGTGGCATGATCAGATTGCCATGGCCGTGTTTTCGAACCGGACTTACAACCTGGCCGGGCTGATCAGTCAGCATCGGGACGGTGGTTATCTTGCGGATTCGGTGCAGATCGCGGGGATTCGGCCGGTTCGAGGAAGCACGAGCCGCGGGGGTCTCGAGGCGGTTCGTGAAATTCTGAGTCTGCCGGAGCTGCATCTTGCGATGACACCGGATGGTCCTCGGGGACCGCATCGCAAACTGAAAGACGGCATCCTGTTTATATCGTCCCGATCGGAGCGACCACTTGTTCCGTGCGGAATGGCCGCCAATCGATGCTGGAGATTCCCAGGCAGCTGGACGGATCTGATGATTCCGAAACCGTTCTCGACAGCGATCCTGATTGCCGGGACGCCTGTGATTGTTCCGAAGGACCTGGATCGCGACGAAATGAAGCGATGGTGCGAGGCCGTTGAAGCAGAGATGGCTCGACTTGATCACGTTGCAGAGCGAATCATTCGTGGTGAGGACGCTGCGATCGCTGAGATTGATCGTTCGGGCGATTCGGCCTACTTTTGTATTCCTGCGTCTGCTCAGCAGCGATCCGCCGCCTGAGCACTTTCGCCTGAATGAACTCAGGGAGTCAGCATGTCTCAGCATCCGTCAGGTGGACTGTATGGTGCGTCGCAATCGAAGCTGATGCTGATTGACATGCAGGAGAAGCTGCTTCCGGTGATCGATGATCACGAAGCCGTTTTGCGTTCCGCTATCTTTGTTGTGGAAGCTGCGAAGCTCCTGCAGGTTCCCATGTTCGTGTCGGAACAATACCCCAAAGGGCTGGGCCATACTATTCCTGACCTGCGTGCTGCGATTGGTGGAGCGGTGCCAGTCGAGAAAACTCGGTTCAGTGCGGCTGAAGCTTTTCGGCCTGTGTTGCCGGAATCGTCTTTGGCGTCGCATCCGTCGATTGCCATTGTGGGGATTGAAGCTCATATCTGTGTGCAGCAAACGGCATTGGAGCTGCACGCGGCGGGGTATCGAGTTTCAGTGATTGCGGACGCCACAGGGAGCCGATTTGCTCAGGATCGGACGATGGCCTTCGATCGGCTTCGCACCGCGGGCGTGGTGGTGACGACAGCGGAGTCGATCGTCTTCGAATGGTGTGGCGGCGCGGAGCATCCAGCGTTTCGGTCGCTGAGCCAGCTGGTCCGCAACCGGCAGCGGTAGGGGCTCACCGGACGGCTTGCGACGCCTCGCGAAATGATCGGCGGGCGTTTTGGGGGATTGGAAGGGAAGCGGCTGAGGACAGCCGCTCTACTATTGGGCGAATTTCGGGGTGTGATCGGTTTTCCGTCGCCTCGATGAGCGATAGCATGAGTTGCAGACTCACCCGAAGACTCTGCAGACCGGTTCTTTCATCGCCGGTTCTGAATGCTTCGACACAGCCCCCCACATGTTCCGACCTGCCACGAAGGAGTATTCGCCATGCAACGCTCTTTACAGACTCGCCGAGGTTTCCTGTCGTCGACCGCGGCTGCGGCTGCCGTTCTTGCAGCTCCGGCGTTTGTTTCTGCGTCAACGCTGCGAAAGGAGCTTCATGTTGCGGCCATCGGCGTGAATGGAATGGGCTGGTCGGACCTCTCGCAGATCGGGACTCACGCAGCCGTGAAGTTTGTGGGATTCTGTGATATCGACAAAGGGCGATTCGACAAGGCTGATGCCGCGTATCCGGGAGTTGCTCACTTTGTTGACTACCGTGAGCTGTTTGCCCAGCTGGGTGATAAGGTCGACGCCGTGATCGTTTCGACGCCAGACCACATGCATGCTCCGATTGCTATGGAAGCCATGCGACTTGGTAAACATGTGTACTGCCAGAAGCCGCTGACTCACACCGTCTGGGAAGCTCGGCAGATGACGCTGATGGCCGCAAAGTCCGGCGTGACGACTCAGATGGGCAATCAGATTCATTCGGCCGCGGAGTATCGACTGGGAGTTCGTCTGATTCGCGAAGGAGCGATCGGAAAGGTCAAAGAAGTACACTCGTGGGTTGGCGTTCAGGGACGTCAGTATTGCAACAGGACGGATCGACCTGAAGCTGCCCCGGTCCCAGCCGGAGTCGACTGGGATCTGTGGCTCGGCGCGGCGCCTGTTCGGCCGTTTGCTCCGGACGTTTATCATCCCTTCAAGTGGCGTGACTGGCAGGCCTTTGGGTCTGGTGCACTTGGTGACTTTGGTTGCCATATTCTGGATCCCGTTTTTGGCGCGCTGGGGATTCGCAATCCGACGGCCATCACAGCGGAGAACTCCGGGACCACGGAAGAAGTCTGGCCAGGGCCGGAAACCGTGACCTATGAATTCGGTGGCACAGACCAGACCGCGGGCAACATCAAAGTGATCTGGCGAGATGGTGGATTGAAGCCACCCAAAGAGCTGGCTCAGCTTCCCGATGGAATGGAGCTGCCGGGTGCGGGATCACTGTTTATCGGAGAAGGCGGCAACATGATTCTTCCTCATGTGGGAATGCCGATCCTGACACCATCAACGAAGTTTGCAGAGTTCAAAAAGCCGGAAGTTCAGGGAACCAGCCACTGGCACGACTGGGTCGATGCCGTGCTTGCGGGCAAGAAGACCACGGACGGATTCGACTACGCGGGACCGCTGACCGAAACGGTTCAGCTTGGCAACATTGCAGCTCGACTTCCAGGGCAGCGGATTGAATGGGATGCCGCAGGATTCAAGACGAATGTTCCGGCTGCGGACAAGCTGCTGACCAAAGACTATCGGAAGGGCTTTGAAGTGAAGGCGGTCTGAGCATCGACAAGGCGAATCGAAACACGGCAATTGGAGACTGTGAATGCCTGCGCGCCGAACGCTTGCTTTACTGCTGATTCTGATCGTCAGTCTGCATCGTCCTCTGCACGCTCAAACTGCGGAGAATGATCGTCCGAACATTCTGTGGATCAGCTGCGAAGATCTCAGCCCGATGCTTGGGTGCTTTGGGGATCAGACGGCGACCACGCCGAACCTGGACAAACTGGCCTCGGAAGGAACGTTGTTCACTCACGCGTTTTCCTGCCATGGTGTTTGTGCGCCGAGTCGAACGGGGATCATTACCGGGATGCATCCGATTTCGTTGGGTGCCAACCATATGCGTTCCAAAGTTCGGCTGCCGTCGCATGTTCGCCTGTTTCCAGCGATGCTGCGAGAAGCGGGTTACTTCTGCACCAACAACAGCAAAACGGACTACAATCTGGAATGGAACGCCGATGAAGTCTGGGACATGAACTCCGGAAAGGCACATTGGAAGAATCGGAAGGAAGCGAGTCAGCCGTTCTTTGCCGTGTTCAACCTGACGATGACGCACGAAAGCAAAGTCTGGCCATCCGGATGGAAGGAAGTCGTGTCTTCTCTGGCGGAAACTCAGCGACACCGACCGGAAAACATGATCGTCCCAAAGATCTTTCCTGACACACGAGCAGTTCGGGACGATCTGGCGCGTCTGGCAGACCTCGCCACGGTGATGGATCAGCGAGTGGGAGAACTGCTGGAGGAACTTGAGCAGGCCGGGCTAGCCGATGACACGATTGTGTTCTTCTGGTCCGATCATGGAAACGGACTGCCTCGCTGCAAGCGGTGGACTTATGACTCCGGATCGCGAGTTCCGTTGATTGTTCGAGTCCCCGCGAAGTGGCAGGGCAAGCGAGGCGCTGGGGCGGCAGGGAGTCGCGACGAGAGGCTTGTCAGCCTTCTGGATCTTGCGCCAACAGTGCTGAATCTTGCGGGAATTCAGCCACCTGAGCATTTTCACGGCCGGTCGATTTTTTCGCGGCAGGAGCCAGAGCGAAAGTTCATTCATGGAGCACGCGACCGGCTGGATGAACGGTTTGATCTTGTCCGAACTGTTCGAACCCGCCGGTACAGGTACGTTCGGAATCTGATGCCGTGGCGTCCGGCACTTCAGCATGTCGCTTATGGCGAACAGAACGAGACGCTGAAGGAAATGCGCCGACTGCTGGCACTGGGGCAGCTTGAAGAGTCTTCCGCTCAGTGGTTCAAAAGTCCTCGCCTGGCCGAAGAGCTGTATGATCTGGAGGCTGATCCGTGGGAAACGGAGAACCTTGCGAATTCTGAACAGCACAAGACGGTTCTTAGGGAACTGCGTGACGAATGCACTCGCTGGCAGCTGGAAGTTCGGGATGTTCACCTCGTTCCGGAATGTCTGTTGGACGCAGAAGAAAAGGCCGCTGGCAGTCGCTGGGACATTTTCCATGGCTCGGGGGGTGAATCTCGGCTGACAAAGATCCTGAACGCAGCCATTCAGGCGGCAACGCTGGATTCTGTCAGGGCGAACAGTATTGGCGAAGAGCTGTCCGACGATGTCGTTGAGCGATGGTGGCAGTTGACCTTGATGGCAAAAGCTGGAGGGGTCAACGAACGAGCAGACGTCCTCCGGCGTGAGCTCCAGTCAAGCAATCCGGCGATCCGTCTTGCTGCGGCCGGCGGGTTGTGGGGGACGACATTCCATGGTGAAGCCGAAGCCGAGTTTCGACGGCAACTAGGTGAGGCCAATCAATTTCAGTTGCATGCAGCACTGGTGGAACTGGACGAAACGGCTCCTGAGTTTGGTCGGCGATTGACCGATTCTCTGCCGGTCGATTCGAAATCAGAATACGTTGAGCGGATGGTGACTCATCTGAAGCAAACCGCCGGAAAACTTCCAGCGAGTGAGAAGGCTCCGGATCGTCGGAAGTCAAAATCCGGCGACAACTGAACAAAAGCAGGGGCTCACGGCCGTCTTGCAGCGCCCCTGTCGTTCAACGGGAATTTACGTCGTCCAGGTAGAACCATGGTTGCGTCGACCGGGCAGCGTAACGTGAAACTTTTGCTTCCCATTGCCAGGATGCAGTCTGGGCCGGTTGCGTCTCCAGGGGGCACATCTATAATCCAAAGAAGGCCTGAGAGGCCACTTTCCCAGTCATTGAGCCGGAAGTCTACGACCGGAGGTCGTTGAACATGTTCATGTGGTTTCGAAACGTCTGGATGTCTGTTTTCACCGTTTTGCAGGGGATGTACGTCACTCTGCTCACGATGTTCCGGACCTATCAGCGACGTACCTTCACTGAAGTCTACGAGTATCCTGAAGTTCCGGTGAAGGTGAAGGCTCGCTATCGCGGCTTTCATCGCTTCGACCTGACGACCTGTATCGGCTGTGAAAAATGTGCAGCTGCTTGCCCGGTCGATTGCATCTACATCGAAAAAGAGAAGAGCCCGGTTGGCAAGGGCTTTCGCATCAACGGGTTCACGATTGACTACACAAAGTGCATGTTTTGTGCACTCTGTGTTGAGCCTTGTCCCGTGGATTGCATCTTCATGGGGTCGAACTACGACCTCAGCTGTTACAGCCGCGACGGGTGCATTGTGGACTATGCGAAGCTACCGCTGCAGATTGCGTGGGGCAAGGCGACATTGAACCCGGCGGTTGTGGCAGAGTCCAAGGTTCTGCATCAGCCAGCATGGGTGAAGGGTGAGCCGAGTCCGTTCGAATTTGCGGGAGCGGAACACTAGGGACTTGCTTTCCACATCATCTGATTTTGGTTGGCGATGGACGGTCAGCCTTCAGGTGATGCAGAAGTCACTGAACTTTCCACGGAATGTCACACGAAAGTTGGGTATGGTTGCGGAAGACACTGTTCTGTCGGTGGATGATGTGAATCGGCGTTTGCCTCTGGTTCGATCGATCGTGCAGGACATTGTAAGTTTGCACAAAGATCTTTCGGCCCGACGTGACCGTCTTCGGTCCCTGCGAGAAAGATACCCGGCGGCGAAGGCTGCGGATTCTGTCTACGAGCAGGAAGTGCTTCAGATGGAAGCGGAGCTTTCCAGAGACGAAGTTCGCTTTGCCGAACTGGAACTGGAGCTGGAACAAATTGGCGGGCAATTGACGAACGCAGTCAGCGGTACGGTGGATTTCCCGGGAGAATTTGACGGCGACCGCGTGATGTTTTGCTGGCAGATCGGCGAGTCGGAAGTGGCCTACTTTCACGGGGAGCAATGTTCCCCGGAAGCTCGGCACCCGCTGTTCGAAGCAACGGAAACCAATGGAAATTCTGGTTTGACTGGCCAGTCAACCTGAGAAATAGGGTGGAGAACCATGACGGATCTCGTTGGTCATTTTCTGATCTTTGGACTGCTGGCGATCGCCTTCCTGATGGGGCCGCTGATCGTCGGTCGACTTTTGCGTCCTCGTCTCCCAACCCCCGAAAAAGATGCGATCTACGAATGCGGCGAGCCTGCGATTGGTTCAAGCTACATTCAGTTCGACCTTCGATTTTACGTGGTCGCGCTGCTGTTCATCATTTTCGACGTGGAAGTTGCGTTCTTCTTTCCATGGGCTTCTGTCTATGGAAGCGCTATGCAGCTGGCTGATACTCGCCTTGACGATGCATCTCGAGAAATCCTGAGCGCACGGTTGTTGAGCATTCCAGCGGATCAGATGACTCCGGCTCAGGTGATCTCCGCGGACACGGCGCTCAAGCTCGGCTGGCTGGGACTCGTGGACATTCTTGTCTTCTTCGGGGTTCTGCTGGTCGGGTTCGCCTACGTGTGGAAACGTGGAGACCTCGACTGGATTCGAGCGCTCGCGAAGAAGTCGGCGCAGGCAGCGGACCAGACCGCTGGTGCCGGAGCCTGATGACATTTTCCTGTTCCTGTGGTTTTGATCCAACTGGTTTGGCAGGCGGCTGAGGACGATTGATGAACATTCAGCAAGTACACGCGATTCTGCTTGAGAAATTTGGAGCAGACATCGTCGGGGCGGAGCCCAAAAAGGCGGTTGATCCCTGGATTCAGGTAGCAGCAGAGTCAATCGTCGATGTGGGACGCTTCCTGAAGGATGATCCTCGCCTGGCGTTTGATCATTTGAATGATCTGTGCGGCGTCGACTATCTGGAGCCAGACCCGAAGAAGGCACCGAAGTTTGGTCATGAGCCGCACGTGGAAGTGGTCTATCATCTGACCAGCATGAAGTACCATCATCAGTTGAAGCTCAAGGTCAGCGTGCCTCGCTGGAAGAATGATACGCCAGGGCAGCTTCCCGTGGTTCCATCGGTCAGTGGCATTTGGGGTATCGCCAACTGGCATGAGCGCGAAGCTTATGATCTGGTCGGAATTGACTTTGCAGGGCATCCGAATCTGCGACGCATTCTGTGCCCGGAGGACTGGGTCGGACATGCTCTTCGCAAAGACTACGAATTCCCGCTTGAGTATCACGGGGTTCGAGGTCGCTGATTGGCGATTGCCTGGTTGACAATGACGCTATTCCCTGAGTTTAAGCAGTAAGACGGATCCGGTATGAGCCTGGTGATCGAAGACCCAAGAGTCGTTGAGTTCGACGTTCAGACGGACGAAATGCTGGTCAACATGGGACCTCAGCACCCAAGTACTCACGGGGTGTTGCGTCTGTTGCTGCGTACCGACGGCGAAATCGTCCACGAATGTACTCCTCACATTGGCTACCTTCATCGTTGTGCGGAGAAAATCGGGGAGAACCTGAGTCCTCCACAGTATATTCCATACACGGACCGTATGGATTATCTGGCTGCGATGAACATGAACCTCGGCTTCGCTCTGGTCGTGGAAAAGCTCATCGGAATGAAGCTTCCCGACAAGGCCGTACATCTTCGGGTCTTCATTGCTGAGCTGGGTCGTATCGCCAGCCATCTGGTGGGAATGGGGGCTTACGGTCTGGACCTTGGTACTTTCAGTCCGTTCCTTTACGCCTTCCGCGAGCGTGAGATCATTCTGGACTTCTTTGAGGATGTCTGCGGTGCTCGCCTGACATGCAGCTACCTGACGATCGGCGGTGCCACTCACGATCTGCCGGAAGAAATTGAGATTCCGGACGGGCTCGCCTCGCTCACTGGTTCAAAGCCGGGAGAGCGTTATCCGTTCTTTGACGTGATCGAGATGTTCCTGCAGTGGCTGGAACCACGAATTTGGGAATACCACACTCTGCTGACTCGCAACGCCATCTTTATCAAGCGAACGGCAGGCCTTGGGATTCTCACACCGGAAATGGCGATCAGTTATGGATGCACCGGGCCGGTGCTTCGCGGAAGCGGAGTCAACTTCGACCTCCGCAGGAACGGCGAAGAGATCTATACCAGCATGTACAAAGGCTACGATTTCGAAGTGCCGGTTGCTCCCTTCAAGGATGCTCCGCTCGAAGCTGTGGTTGGAGACAACTGGTGTCGGTTCTACGTTCGCATGATGGAAGTGGTCCAGTCGATTCGACTCGTTCGACAGTCCATTGAAAAGTACAAGTCTGCCGCTGGCACACATCGTGAATCATTCAAGATGAATGCCAAATTGCCCAAGGACGAAGCATATCTCGAAACAGAGTGTCCTCGAGGTCAGATGGGCTTCTACGTGGTTGGAAACGGTGAAGGTAATCCTCTTCGTGTCCGCGCGAAAAGCAGTTGCTTCTGCAATCTTTCTGTGACCGACAAGATCTGCGAAGGTGTACCCCTTGCCGACGTGCCGGCGATCGTCGGTTCACTCGACATCGTGATGGGTGAAATTGACCGTTAATGAGCCAAGGGTAACACAGGCATCCGGAAATCCGGGAGCATCAGTCGAAAGGCACTCGCGAAGTTTGCGAGTGCCTTTTTTTGCGTGTGACTGAAACGTCAGTCAACGGACAGCTTGTAGAACTGTTTGGCCGTATTGCAGAAGATACTCTCTCGTTCAGAAGCAGAGATTGCACCCAGACACTCATTCAGGGCATCGAAGACCTGCTGATAGGTTCCGGCAAGTTCGCAAACAGGCCAGTCAGAACCGAACATGCATCGTTCCGCGCCAAACGCTTCCAGAGCCGTCTCGACGTACGGTTTAAGGTCCCCGGGAGTCCAGTTGTTCCAATCGGCTTCCGTCACCATACCGCTCAGTTTGCAGAAGATATTCGGATACCTGGCCGCCTCCTCAAGATCTTTGCGCCATGCAGACAGCTCGCGCGATCGGATCTGCGGTTTTGAAAGATGATCAATGACCATCGGAAGCTCTGGCAGCATCTGGGCCAGCGTTGAGGCATGCTTCAGGTGCTGGACATAAAACAGCAGGTCGAACGGCACCTGGTGCTTCTGCAGAACCTTGAGGCCGCGTACGACTTCCGGACGCACGATGAAATTCTCATCGGGTTCCCCCTGAGTAATGTGGCGCACACCAATGAATTTTGGATTCAGCAGAAACTCGCTGAGCTGTTCTTCGCACTGTTCGGACGCCAGATCGACCCAGCCGACCACGCCAAGCAGAAACGAGTTCTGATCTGCCAGCTTCAGTGCCCAGCGATTCTCTTCCAGGTTGTGTTGAGTCTGAACAAAAATGGACCGACTCACACCGGCGGCACTGATCAACGGAGCGAGATCTGATGGGAGATAGTCGCGACAGATTGGAGCGTGCTGTGGCTCCTGCAGCCAGCCGTAGTCAAATGGCAGGTCGAGTTTCCAGAAATGCTGATGCGAATCAATGATCATACGTTCGCCCTTCGATGCCGACGGAGAAAGCTGAGTGGATCTTGAAAGAGATGAATTCTGATGGAAGCCGACAAAAATGCGACTCACCGGCCGATGGACGCCTTCTTCAGGAATGGACGTTCAGGCACGATCTCCGAATGTACCGGTTGCGCAGGTTTCGCGGGCACATTGTTCCCTTCGGCTGCTGCAACTGACACCTTCGGAATCGAAGGCACAACCCGGAGGCTGAGTGCATTCGCGCAGAGATTGCCTGCCGCGTCCAGACGGAAGCAGATTCTATCCCGGCATGCTCGGCAATCCGCCGATCTCCCCCAATATTCGCACATCAGGGTAGTTGTGCGCAGCCTGCATGAAGGCCCTGTAGTCAGGATGACCTCGATGAAACGATTGGTAACGCTGTCGGTCTACGTGATCGCGATTCTCACGTTCCAGTGCACTGCCAACGGGCAGAACTCTCCCTCGGCAATCTACACGCCGCAGGTCGTCACACCAGTGTATCCCTCGGTAGGGTACATTCCGTCGAACAACTCGCTGGCGAAGTTTGCTGCCAAGCGAACTGGCGACGCCAGGTTGCCGGACGGAGCCTATAACGGATACGCTCAGATCCGTTCTGTTCCGGACCTTGGAGCACCCGGCTCGGCGGGGGCTGGTTTCAGTCACTTCCCGATGCCGATGGATCGATATACGAACTGGTACCGACCGAAAGCCGCCACCCTGACTCAGTATCAGCGGTGCCAGCCAGAGAGTTTTCGCCCGCGGGGATTCGGGAATCTGTTTGCACGTCCCTGCGATGGTTTCCGAATGGACTACCAGCCTTATATGCTGAGTGACGGAATGTCCAATTACGGGCCATCGTACCCGGCACGCATGCCGGATCCGCGGTGCCCCGAGCATTGCGACGACGATTGTGAAGATTGCAGGTAACGCTGTTCATCGCTCATGCTCACTTGTCGTGTGCAAGTCAGATGACCGGCAGACTCGGTGAGCATGGTGGTGCGGTTGGCTACTTCTGAATCTTGTCTCGTCATCGCCGGAGTCGGCCTGATCGGAGGATCCATCGCGGCGGCTGTTCGCCAGGTGAATCCGAGTTGCCGAGTGATCGGGATCGGTCGAAATCGGAGCCGAATGGAAGAAGCAGTCCGACGCGGGTTGCTGGATGAGTACCGACTTGCTGATTCTGTTGGTAGCTCGATCCCGTCTGACAGCCTTGGGATTGTCTGTCTCCCTGTGAATCAAATCGTCGCATCCGCTCAAAGCCTTCTTGATGGCGGCTGCGAAGTGGTGACGGATGCGGGAAGTGTGAAGGAATCCATCTGCCGCTCCTTTTCCGGTGAACCGCGATTTGTGGGTTCGCATCCGATCGCAGGCAGTGAGCAGAGTGGATTTGAGGCTGCAGATCCCGGTTTGTTCCACGGGCGGGTCTGCGTGATGACGCCTGCAGCCCCGGATAGCGACAAAACGTTGCGGAACCGAGAAAGGATTCGCCGCTTCTGGCAGTCTCTTGGTATGACGGTCAGTGAATTGCCGCCGGAAGAGCACGATCGGCTTTTGGCTCTTACCAGTCACTTACCACATGTTCTGGCCTCTGTGGCTGCCGGATGTGTTGCACCAGAGATGCTTGGCCTGACTGGCACCGGATTCCGTGATACCACACGAATTGCCGCCGGGGCTGCCAGTGTCTGGACTTCTATTCTGAACGATAATGCCCCGCATTGCATCGCCGCGATCCAAAAGGCGGAGCAGCGACTTGCGCAGTTTCGTGCCGCTCTGGAAACTCACGACATCGCTGCATTGACGGCACTTTGGAATCAGGGTGCCGACGTTCGACGAAGACTGGATACAGAGTAGTTAGCATCGCTCGCCTCACAGACCGGTGTTCTGCGCGCCCATGATCTTCGTTGCTTTTGGTGATTGCTGAATTCCTGCGTCGACTGGCTGTGTCCCCGGCGACGAGTGCATTCTGGGATGTGGGTCCCGAAGAGACACGTTGAGAATCGCATGTTGTGCCCCCCAACGCTGCGAGGGGACCGCCGTTGTCTGTTGCCTGCGGGTGAGTTGCACGTTCCGCTGGCCTCGCGTGGACGTTTTGAACGATTTTTGGAAATCTTCGGGTTGTCACCCCGCATTTCAGGCCTAGAACTCGACGTAATGCTGTGCTTGATGGTCGTTTTGATCGTTTTACTTCAGTGGTTTGGCCCGAAAGACTGAACAAAGGATCCCTTAATGAAGATCGCAATCGTTGGCGGCGGGATCTCGGGGCTGACCTGTGCCTGGCAGCTCGATCGTTCCCACGACATCACGGTTTTTGAATCGGCGGAACAGCCTGGGGGACACAGCAACACAGTCGAATTCGAGCACGGCGGGCAACGCTTTCAGATTGATACAGGCTTCATTGTCTACAACGACCGCACCTATCCGAACTTCATGACATTGCTCCGCCACCTTGGAATCGAAGGCGTGGCGACGCAGATGAGTTTTGCAGTTCGTTGTGATCGGACCGGGATCGAATACAGTGGGTCCGGTTTGACGGGCGTGTTTGCTCAGCGTCGAAATCTCTTTCGACTTTCGTTCCTGCAGATGGTGGCCGACATTTTGCGGTTCAACCGGGAAGGAACGCGTGACGCAGACACCGTCGACGGTACCGAAACCGTGCAGCATTATTTAATCAGGGGCGGATATAGTCAGGCATTTGCCGACCACTACCTGTTGCCGATGGGGGCCGCGATTTGGTCGTGTCCACGCGGGACGTTTGGCGAATTTCCAATCCGATTCATACTTGAGTTCTATCGAAACCATGGTTTGCTGGCTTTGCGGAATCGTCCCCAGTGGTACACCATCCCTGGTGGTTCACGTCGCTACGTTAACGCGCTCGTGAGACCGTTCCGAGACCGAATTCGGCTCAACTCACCCGTGCGGTCTGTTCGTCGCCTGGAAGACAGCGTGGCGGTGTTGACGGAACATGGCGAGGAGCATTTTGATGAAGTAATCTTTGCCTGTCACAGTGATCAGGCGTTAAGGATGCTCGATGGTCCAACCAATGTGGAACGTCAAGTCCTGTCCGGATTTCCATATGAGATGAATGATGCGGTTTTGCATACAGACACATCGATTCTTCCAAAGACGCGATCCGCATGGTCGGCCTGGAACTATCGAATCGGTACGAATCCGGAGTCGCGAGCGACGATCACGTACAACATGAACATCCTGCAGCACATTCAGTCGAAGGACACGTTCTGTGTGACGCTGAATGACACAAGCGGCATTGATCCGGCAAAGGTCATTTCACGGCATCGTTATGCTCATCCGATTTTCACAACTCAACGAGCCGAGCTGCAGAAGCAGCATTCTCAACTGATCCGCCAGAACCGCACGTCTTTCTGTGGTGCGTACTGGGGAAACGGATTTCATGAGGACGGCGTCAACAGCGCTCTGGCCGTATGCGAAGCCTTTGGTATTTCCGGAGTTCAGCCGTCGCCGAATCGCTCGGAGGAAGGTTCATCGCCGCTGCACGAGTCCATGATGACGGGGGCAGCATGATGGAAAGCTGTATCTATCAGGGATGGGTGAGTCACCGCCGATTTGTTCCTGCGCTGAACAAGTTTCGGTATCAAGTGTTCCAGATGTACCTCGACCTCGACGAACTTGATACGGTTTTTGAGGGTTCATGGCTTTGGAGTACATCGCGGCCCGCCGTAGCAAGGTTTCGCCGTGAAGATCATCTGGGACCGGCAGATCGCCCGCTTGCGGAATGCGTCCGTGAAGAAGTGGAACGGCAGCTGGGAGTGCGTCCAGGTGGCCCGATCAGGCTGCTGACGAACCTCCGCTACTTTGGATTCGTGATGAATCCAGTCAGCTACTACTTCTGCTTTGATGAGTCATCAACGAAAGTTGAGGCAGTGCTGGCAGAAGTTCACAATACTCCATGGAACGAGCAGCATCTTTATGCTCTCCCAGCGCCTGTTGATTCGCAGACAGGCAAGCCCCGAGAACTGTGGAACGACAAGACGTTTCATGTTTCACCGTTTATGCCAATGGAGATGTCATACCGTTGGCAGATCACCGAGCCCGGTTCGACGCTTGCCGTGCAGATTGAGAACTATACTCGTTCTGAAGAACAGGACTCGCCCCGTGTAAAGTCTGCCAGCCCCGTCTTTGATGTCTCGATGCATTTGACGCGTCGTGAGATAACGCCTGGCTCCCTGCGTTCCATTCTGCTCCGTCATCCGTTGATGACTGGGAAAATCATGGCGGCCATCTACTGGCAGGCCGCGAAACTCTGGTGGAAGTCCGTCCCATTCGTTCCGCACCCGGCAAAATCCGGACTAACGAGGAAGGCGGATTCGTCTGCTGCCATGGCTTCAATGCCGTCAAACACCGCTGCAAGAACCATTTGAACTTTGGATGTCCCGATCAGACAGGAAAGTCTATGAGCAAGACCGCGAAACTCTCCCCGTTCGCCTGCGACCGCGTTCCAGGGATCGTCAAAACCGAAGACCATTCCGGCTCACGAGCCGAGACCGTTGCTCCCGTGGTCGGTCGCAAGTGGCTGTGTCTGTTCGAAAGATTCAGCCGCATGACTCTGCGTAGCAGTCTGGTGAGACTGGAACGGGGTCAGGTCGTTCTGGAGCATTCCGGAAAGTCCGAACGCTTCGGAGATCTGGAACAGACAGAGCTGTCTGGCCACGTGCAGGTGAACTCGCCAAAGTTCTATCGACGGCTGATTACCGGAGGTGCACTGGGCGCCGCAGAAAGTTATCTCGACGGCGAATGGGAATCAGAAGAACTGACGGACCTGTTTCGAGTGCTCCTGCAGAACGAACGCGTACTGCAGAGATTTCAGGGCCCGTTGTCCGTGTTCAGTCGGATTGGCAATCAGATTCGGCATTTGCGAAATCGCAATTCGAAAGCCGGCAGTCGTCGGAATATTCACGAACACTATGACCTCGGAAACAGCTTCTTCTCGCTGTTTCTGGATCCCACGATGATGTACTCGTCGGGTATTTTTCCTGAAGAGCAAACAACGCTCCAGGAAGCCTCGATGGAGAAAGTTGATCGCGTCTGTCGGCAGCTGCGTCTCTGTCCGGATGATGATGTGATTGAGATCGGTAGCGGCTGGGGAACGTTTGCCATTCACGCCGCATCAAAGTACGGCTGTCGAGTGACGACGACAACGATCTCCGAAGAGCAGTTCCGCATGGCGACTCAGCGAGTCGAAGAAGCGGGACTTGCGGAACGGGTGACCGTGCTGAAACGAGACTATCGAGATCTCGATGGTAAGTTCGACAAACTTGTTTCCATCGAAATGATTGAAGCCGTCGGAAAGAAGTATCTGCCTCAGTATTTTGAGACCTGTGACCGCCTGCTGAATGATCGAGGGGCGATGATGATTCAGGCCATCACGATGCCGGAGCAGAGATATGAGAGCTACAAGAATTCTGTGGACTTCATCCAGAAGTACATCTTCCCGGGTGGCTTCCTCCCGTCGATCTCTGAGATGCAGCGATGCGTCGCAAAGTCTACGACTCTGCGGATGCTGAAGCTGGATGACTTTGGACTGCATTACGCTCGCACACTTCGTCTCTGGAACGAACGATTCCATGATCAGCTCGACAACGTGCGGCGTCTGGGCTTTGGCGATCGATTCGTTCGCATGTGGCGATACTACCTTTGCTACTGCGAGGCAGCGTTTCTGGAACGAGCGATTGGTGTTGTCCAGGTACTTTGGGCAAAGCCTGGCAGCCCGCTGGGGACTCCAGGCACAGGCATCACGCTGTAGGACAGTGTGGTTGGCACGGTCAGCCACGCTGAGGACGTCCCAGCGAACATGGGACGTCGTCGTTGACTGCAGGTGGTTCTGCGCACGATCTCTTGTTTGAACTGAGCGACATTGGAACGAAGGAACATCAGGCTATGCCAATGCTTCATATTGTGGCACCATTGATCGGACTTGCAGAATCAGGTCGGCTGCCGGATGCGGCTGTGCGAGTCGGTATTCGCAGTCTTTTGAAGTCCCGGCTCGCTTCACTGCGAACGGATTCTCCGGAGCAGATTGCCGAGAAGTTGCGGTCCTTCCTGGATTCCGCCGCGGCTGGCCCGGTGGCGATTGTTCCGGAGAAGGCGAATGAGCAGCACTATGAGGTTCCGGCCGCGTTCTTCGCAAAGGCACTTGGTCCGCACAGAAAATACAGTTGCTGCTATTGGCCGGATGGCTGCACAAGCCTGAAGGAAGCCGAGGAACATTCTCTGAGGCTGACCTGCGGACATGCTCAGCTTGTCGACGGCCAGCGCATTCTGGAACTGGGTTGCGGCTGGGGGTCACTCAGCCTTTGGATGGCCGAGCATTATCCGCAGTCGCAGATCACGGCGCTGTCAAACTCGCATTCACAGCGAGCTTACATCGAAGCTGAGGCGGCTCGTCGGGGACTCAGCAATCTTCGAGTCGTCACATGCGACATTAACGCATTCGAAACCAATGAAGTGTTTGATCGCGTCGTTTCTGTAGAAATGTTCGAGCACGTGCGAAATCACTCATTGTTGCTTGAGCGAATCTATGGCTGGCTTCGTCCGGGTGGAAAACTGTTCGTACATATCTTCTGTCATCATCGGTTTACGTATCCGTTCGAAGATGAAGGTTCATCAAGCTGGATGGCTCGCTACTTCTTTTCTGGCGGTATCATGCCTTCGCAGCATCTGCTGCTGAACTACCAGAAGCATCTGACTCTGGAACGACAGTGGTGCTGGGACGGACAGCATTACGAGAAGACCAGCAATGCATGGCTGACGCGAATGGACTCAAGCGAATCCGAGATTACCCCGATTCTGAAACAGGCGTACGGCAAAGACTGGAAACTCTGGCAGTCCCGCTGGCGCATGTTCTTCATGGCGTGTGCCGAATTGTTCGGTTATCAGAATGGCAGCGAGTGGTTCGTGTCACATTACCTGTTTGATCGTGCGTAGTGAGCTGAAAAGCGTCAGGCCGTCACCAGCACCTCGCGCACTGAGATGCGGACGGCGTTCCAGACTGGGATCATCGAGGCGATGACACCGGCGCACAAGACGGCACCGAGTGTGATCGCCAGCTCATTCCATGGAACATCGGCGCCGGTGCTCAGGAGATGTGGAGCCATGGCGACCAGTGCGGAGACGCCGCCGGCGGTGAGGCCCCAAAGCAGCAGCAGGATGTTCTCCGCAAAGATCAGCCACATGATGCGGCTGGTTCGAAAACCGAATGCTCGCAGCATGGCGATCTCTGTACGGCGTTCGAGCACGTTGCGAATCATCACTGCGGCGAGTCCGAGTGTTCCCACGAGTAATCCGAGGCCGCCGAGCATCTGGAATGTCGAGAGATACGTGTTCTGGACGGCAAGGAAGTCCGCGAGTCGCTGGCTGACGAGTTCCGTGTCAACGCCGTAAGGCTGAAGAGCTGTCTCCATAGCCGTCGCTGCTTTGGATGCTGCATCCGCGCTGGCCGCTTCGACCAGAAAATAGCGAGCCCCGGAAATCTCCGGTGCCAGCTGGACCAGGTTCGCGTCTGACATCACCAGCACGCCCTGAAAGATGCTGCTATCCAGCATCCCGACGATCGTCAGCGCATGGGTCGGGTTCTGATCATCCGGGAAAAGAATGTGGTCATTCATGCCCTTCTTCAGGCTGAACTGAAGAGTATTCATGTCGCCGATGACAGGGACTGCCGGTAGTTCTTTGTCACTCGCCTTCACCGGCGGAAGGACTTCGTTCAGTCGTGTCCATGGCTTATCACCAGGAGTTGAGGCGAAGCGAAAGCCTCCACGGCCTACGAATTCCGGAGTGGCTCCAAGCAACGTGGGAACAGTGGCCTGGAACAAATTCAGGCAGCTGGCATCCTGACCGGGGCGTGTTCGAAACGTGAAGATCTTCGTACCTTCCGGCAGTTTTGTGGCCTCATTGGTGTCGAGCCCAAGACGAACACGTCCGTCTTTTGTGTTCGGATCGAAAAGAACGGGTGACGAAGATTCGGCCACCAGTCGAAAGCCACCGTTTCCACTGGCCAGATCAGGTGTTTCCGAAATCGGATTCCGTCGCCCTGCTCCGACCGCAACGATCACAAATGTCGCAAACGCGATCAGGACCGTTGTGAGCAGACTGCGAGCCGGGTTGCGTGCGGCCGATGCGACGGCCAGGCCGCTCAGGGACTGCACTTCTCTTCCCTTCACCGCATCACCGGCTCTGCGACGCAGAAGAATCTGAAGAAACAGGATCCCGGAAACCAGAGCACTGAAGCCTGACACGAAGAAGGCGACCACTGGCCACGTCAAGCCGCCGAACGCTTCCTTCGCCGGAATCAGCCCGGCCATACTCGCGGCCGGAAGTCCAATTGCCGCAAGCACTGTGATGGCAAAGCCGAATGTCAGCAGCATCGTCATCAGCGGGTGTCGACGCGCGGGAATGTCATCCGAGGCAAGGCCCGCAAGCAGCTCGCGAGGTGACCGCTGCGTCGTGCGTCGCACCGAATTCCAGATGACCGCCGTCGACAGCAGCACTGCAATTCCCGCGGCCGTCACCAGCCGGACAGGCTGAATGTCAAGCATCAGGAAACGAGTCCCAATCGCTCCGACCCACCATGTCGTCAGCCCGTAGATCATCAGTTTCGCAAAGTAAACTGCGGCCACAGCGCCGGCGATACTGCCGAACCCTGCCACGGTGAAGCCTTCCAGCGTCAGGACTCGCCGAGCCTTTGCGGCCGTGAAGCCGACAGCTTCCATCAAGCCGATTTGTGACACTCGCTGCCGAACGCTCAGTTGAAACATCAGCGCTGCAAGCAGAATGGCCGAGAGAATCAGAAAGAAGCTGAAGCCCAGAAACAATTGAGTGAAGTCATTTGCACCCATGGACGCCATCAGCCCTTCCGCACGCACTGCTCGAATGAACAAGCCGAGTTCCGGGGGTTTCAGGGCTGTGTGAATTTCGTCCATCAGTCGGTTTTCAAGAATTGTCAGCCGGTCCTCCGGAAGGGCCACGCCAGGCGATGCGATACGAAGAGACGTCGACTGACCAAATCGGCTGCTCCAGAATCGCCTGGCAGTCTCCATGGAGACGAAGGCTTTCGGGGTGGCTCGGTTCGCTTCCCACCACTCATCGTCCCGAGTTGTGATGCGATTCATCTCCATGTCGAATGGCTGATCCCAGTCCCCGAAAGACTCAACGTTCGTGACGCCGTCAACAAACGGAGTCAGATCACGGTCCACAGAAACCGGGTCGTCTGCCTTCAGGATTCCTCGCACGGTGAAATCGCGATGTGTCTCCGGAAGGTCACCGTGACTTCCGACTTCGTGCCAGCGAGCTTTGACGGTGTCACCCACTTTGACCTGAAGGTCCTCAGCCAGCCATGCGGACAAAACGATGTCATTGTCGTTCAAGAACGGGACTGGACTTCCATCCTGCAGTTCAAACGGCCCCAATGGCTTTTGCTGCTTGAAATCAAGGCCGGCAACAATCGAATACATCGAGTACCGTGACTTCTCGTCGACTCGATCCGCCGCGTTGATTTCATTCGCAAGATAGACCAAGGTCGGAGCCGCCTGCATTCCCATCCCATTCGCCGCCGAGACAACCGAATCTTCAAGGCTGCGTTCAAGGATCATGCTGTCGCTTTCCACCGACAGGTAACCTCGATCCGTGATCTTTCTCACTCGCAGCCCGACATCAGCGGCCGTCAGAGAAGTTTTGAGAACTTCATTCAGAACCTTCATGCTCTCTGTATCATCCGTCATCAGCGAACGGAGCTGGCTTGAGCTGCGCAACGCCGAAGATTCCGGCGGCTTTTCAGAGCCAATCAGGAGCGTGTTAACTCGCCCAGGTCGCGCGATCGGATTTCGCCGCGTCGCTTCACGTTCTTCAAGGTTCAGGCGTTGCTGAAAAGTGCTCAGCGACAAAAAGGCATTGTGTGGAATCTGCTGGGCTGGCATTAACGAGAACCGTGAAGCCCCCGCGGATTCCGGAAGGACACCTTCGACCTTCAAAACGATTTCCACGGAGACATTCTCTCGTTCGCCGAGCAGGCTGTCGCGAGGAATCGAAGATGGCAATTCCACCCAGACCGAAACTTCGTCGCCAATGGAGGCCTGAAGCTCCGTGGCCGTTCGATAACCCAGAACCAGCCCCTGTTCGGACGGAGCCTTGATGTCCGCTGTCTCGAAAAATTGCCAGGCATCCGAAGCCACTCCCGTCAGAGCCACACCTGTTGCTCGTCGTAGCGCACCGTCCGCGGCCTTCTTTTCCACACTGCCAGTCAGAACCAATGCCGGGCGAACCATCATTCCCGCTGACTTGACCGCTTCGGAGGCTCCAATGTCGTCTGAAAGCTTCTGTCGGAAAAACCGTGGTGCATGAAGAACGTGCGAAATGCCGCCAAGGCGACTCAAGGTCATCTGGCGCAAACTCGCGCGCACCGAATCCCCGACAATCAGCGATCCACCAATGACGGCC
>CAZIGZ010000110.1:0-21473 GCA_964538835.1 uncultured Chitinophaga sp.
AGTCCGCGAAGTTCGGACTCGAAGAAGGGCAAAACGATCCAGGCTGGTGGTTCCTTTGCACGCTGAAGAAGCTTGGACTTGTGTGGAATCTGCAGCAGCCGGAAGATCTTCCGGAACGCCCGGAACTGCATCGGCTTCTTCACTAGATGCCGGACCGATTTGAGAACCCAGTATCCTCGCATACGATTCGACAGGGAAGATCGGGGACCTGACAGCGACAACCTGCCTCCGAAGGCAATGGTCGCGACAGCCCTTATCGCATCGAATCGGATGAAGCATGTCACTGAACTCAAACTGCATGATGACACTCTTGATGTTAGTCATGACAATTCCTGTGCGTGCCGAGGATCGAATTCATCGGATCACAGGCTCTGATCCGGCGGAACAACCCAACACGGAGGCCGCGGTTGTTTCCGATGGCCCGCTTATCTGGACGACGCAGTATCTTCCTGAGCCGTCTGATGCCCCCGCTTCAAAACCTGTGCAACAGCTGACCAGTTGCTTCGAGAAACTCTGCAATGATCTCAAAGCCCATGGCAGCGACACGGCCTTGATCGTGAGGCTCAGTCTTTACGTCGCAACGCCGGAGATCGTGAATCCCGTTCGAGACGCATTGAGACGTCGCTTCACCCGAGAGACCATGCCGGCGATTTCCGTGTGCATCACGAAGCTGCCCGGGAATGCTCACGTTGCGCTGGATGCAGTCGCCGCAGTGCCGGTGTCCCAGCCAGAAGCAGCAACGTCCGTGGTCCGCCATCCACGGCTCGCCGTGATGCCATCCGGCAGCCGAATCTTCGTGTCAGGACAGGCGGAACCGGACGAAGACCTGGCGACGGCCACACGGAAGACACTTCAAAGCCTCCACAAGACTCTGACTTTTCTGAAGCGATCCGATGCAGACATTGTTCAGCTGAAGGCGTTTGTCCAGCCCATGAGCAGTGCTTCGCTGGTCGAATCGGAAGTGACAAAGTTCTTCAACGGCGAAACGACTCCACCCCTTGTCCAGCTGGCCTGGAAATCCAGTCTCCAGACTCCCATCGAGATTGAGCTGGTCGCGTGGGGAGGTCCAGCCTCGGCAGTTTCTCCGAATGCAGAGGCCGATGCAGAGTACATCACGCCGCCGGGATTCACACAGTCACCGGTTTACTGTCGAGTCTGCCGGGCGCCGGCTGGCAGGATGATCTTCACCAGCGGCCTCACAGGAGGCAGCGGAGCTTCAAGTGACGCAGAAGGCGAAGTGCATTCAGTCTTCACGCGGCTCAAATCAATACTGGACAAAGCCGGCAGCGACATGGAGCATCTTGTGAAAGCAACCTACTATGTTTCCAATGATCCCGTCAGTGCAGCCCTGAACAAGGTGCGGCCTGGATATTATGATCCGCAGCGTCCTCCGGCGGCCTCCAAAGCCATGACAGAATTCGTTGAAGGTAGACATGGCCTGATGATGGACATGATCGCCGTTCCAGTCCATTGATTCTTCCAAACCTGACTCAATCTCAAACGTTATGCTGCACTTACAGGGTTCAACATCAGAGCGATGGCTACAACAAGTTGATCAGCATCTGCCAGAGATCCTGATCGATCACGCGCACTGTGAGCAGAAGGCAGCTTCGACGGCGATGGATCTGATGTTCGATTACGTGCAGCACGAAGACCTTTGTGACTGCATGTCGGAAATCGTCCGCGAAGAGCTTGAGCACTTTCAGATGGTTCGGCAGCTGCTGAAGCGTCGCGGCATTCGCTTTCAGGGACTGAAACCGGGCACATATGGACGCAGGCTGAAGGACCTCGTTCGCAAACTTGAGCCAGGCCGTGCTGTTGATCGACTTCTGATTGCATCTCTGATTGAAGCACGAAGCTGTGAACGATTCGTGCTGCTGCGTGATCATCTTCAGGACGAAGAACTCAAAGCGTTTTATGGCAGTCTGTTCGAATCGGAAGCTCGACACCATGCCACATACGTTCGCCTCGCGGAGCTGTTTGCTTCTCGCGAAGAAGTCGAAACACGCCTCCAGCAGCTGGCCGTGCAGGAAGCAGCCATCATCGAGGACGGCTGCGAGTTGCCGCGAGTTCACAGCTGACATGGCTCAGCCGGCGCAGATTTCACGCCTGAATATCGATCGGACAGCCGCAGTATCGATCTGATGGTCACAAGCTGATTATCGTCGATACGATGCAAAGATTCGGCTTGTCATCAGACTGGCAGTTGCCAGCCCTTGTGAGCCCGGTACAAACGCAAAATGCGGACGATTCACGGCAGCATCCAGCCAGCGATCCGCATCGATGCTTGAAAAGGGATACAGAGGACCTTTGACGAGGTTGCAGCCGGCAATCGGGAGTCCGTCGCCGGGTGTGGCCCATCGTGATGTCGCCGTCAGCTTCATGGAGGCAGAATCTGAAGTGCGTGTCCATCGGATCTGCAGTTCTTTATCGGATGGAATAGCGTCTTCGGACGTGAGACAGAATCCGGCTCGGGAATAGTTGAGCACACGGCCTCGAAGACTATTCCTGTTTCCTTCCCATGTCATCATCACCGGGATACTGCAGGCAAGGCGAAGCCCTTCGCGGATGGAACCGCTTGTCCGAACCAGAACATCCGGAGGTGCCAGATAAGGAAGCGCAACGGCGATCCGGTTACCTCGGCGTTCCTGCTGCACCCAGTGAACAATCCCGGTAAACGTGCGAGGTTCCGAGGGAAAACCCACTTCGCACGTCAACTCCGCCACCTGCCCTGGCTGCGCGGGGATTTGTGATTCGAGCAAAACGTCGTGCGCAGACGCATCGATGATCTCTGCGATTTCGGTCAGTCGATGGTCCAGCCGAAGTGTGAGCACTGGACGCTTTGAATTTGTCAACAACATTGTTGTGCCCTTGTAGGGGGAGTATTCCACCCCCTCTATCGAATCAATTCCTGCTGGCTTGCAGCAATCTTCAGGTCATGCGGGAAACACACATGGCACCCCTGAACATCCGTATGAGAAACAGCCACCTGCCCCTGGGAGACCCTCAGTTTGGCAAAAGATTGTTCACCAGGAGCCTTACCCATCGGCGTTTCAGTTTGTGAGGCATCTGCAGCATGGGTAGACTACGGGTGCGAATGCAGGGTGGATTGGCTCCCTTACTTGCACTCTTGAACAGTCGCCGCACACTTGAGACAGGCTGACACCATGGTTTATCGATTGCCCCTCTTCGTACTCCTTGCGGTTTCCCTTGCGGCTACGTCGATCGCTCAGGAGGCAAGCCTTCACTGGGGTAACGGAGATTCTCTTAAGGGAACGCTGAAATCAGCAACGGACAAAACAATCACCTGGCAGTCACCCCTGTTCAGTTCTCCACTGGAAATTGACCTGAACGTCCTTGGGAGCATTCGATACGGCGAAGGCAAAATTTCGACGTCGAACAACCCGCCATCAGCTTCACGAGTCGTGCTTCGCACCGGCGATGTCATCAACGCAGAACTCGTGGCTGTTTCCGAAAACACAATGACCTTTCACGGTGAGCGGACAGGAACGACCGAGATCCCTCGGGACCAGATTCTGCTCGTTCAGCGAAACTCCGTGGCCAAGGGCATGATCTATTCAGGCCCCCGAGGCCTTGAGGGCTGGCAGCCAGCCTACCGGAGGACTGCCGAAGATGAACAGCAGCGTCTGCAGATGCTGGCGATGCAGCGACAAAACGGGCAGCCTCAAAACGCGGCGACCGCGGAGGAGGCCAGGGATACTCGCTGGTCCGAGCAGCCGGATGGCACTCTGAAAACAAAGCGAGCTGATTCCGCGTTGTTCCTTCCGCTGCAGTTGCCCGCAAAATTTGAGATCGAGCTGGAACTGAAGTCCGAGAAAGCTCTGTCCTTTCTTCTTGCTGTGGGCCGCAATGCCAAAGAAGGTCTTCGGCTGGAATCATGGATCGATATCCTGGTGGCAGCAAATGGCAACAAGTTCGCAACGCTCCGTGAGCTGACAGAAACCGACAAGTCCATTCACCTTCATCTCTTCGTGGATTACGAGAGCAGGAAAATGATGGTCTTCGCGCGCTCCGGAGAAAAGCTCGGCGAGATCTCAACAGAAGGGCTTCGCGGAAGTCCGGAAGGTCTGCTGATCCGCAACGGCGAAAATGATCTGACGATTCAGCAACTGCGAGTGAATCACTGGGATGGTCGCGAACCTCGCATTCTGTCAGGCGACGGAGCCCGGATCGATCTTGCCGACGGCAATGCAGCATTCGGGACGATCAGGACCATCAACACCGAAACCGGAATGGTAACGGTCGAAGGAAAAGAAGGTGCCACGGATATCGCTCTGAAGGACATGGTGTCGATGGTCTTCCCGGTCAGCGATAAGGAACCTCCCAGGCGAGGAAGTACTCAGGTTGTCTGGAATGACGGGAGCAACTTTTCGGGGACCCTTGTCAGCATCCAGGAGAACAATGCAGTCCTGACGCCTTCTTACGGCGGCCAGCCTGTGACTTGTCAGCTGAAAGATGTTGTGCGCGTCAACTTTACTCCAGGAACGGCCGCGTCTGAACAGACCGACCGGCTGTTTCATGCCAATGGATCGCTTCAGGGCAGTCTTGTTGTTAATGGAGAAGCTGAGACACCAATTCGCTGGCAGCCGCTTGGCGGCCTGAATGCGTCCACACTCCAAAGCGGCGGTAATGCCCGCTTTGTTCGAGGCCAGGCAGTCACACACTTCTCTGAAAACCCCGACATGCTGAAGGGCTTTCCGGATGTGGTCTATCTGAAGAACAATGATGTACTGCCATGCCGTATTGAGCAATGGACCGAAGAGAACCTCCAGCTCAGCAGCCCGTTCTTCAATGCAAAGACCTTCCCGAACAGCGAAGTGCGGGCCGTGGAACTCGCAGCGTCAGTACGTACACACCAGAAAGACTTTACTGCGGACGGATGGAAAGGCAGCGCATCACGCGACAAGGACAAGGCCGTGCTGTCGTTTCGAGGTCAGACGAACTACTTCCATCCGGATATCGTCACGGGCGACACGATTCGCTTCAAACTCACATGGCCAAAACAGTCTTATGCCAATCTGTCCATCGGACTTTTTGGATCCTCGGCCAAACGTGATGATCAGGCAACCTATGTGACATTTTCCATCATGCAGACCCAGATTCAGGTCACAGACAGACCACCAGCCCAGGACCAGAATCAGATGTTCTGGGGCTTTCGAGGCAACGTGGATACAGAGTCCATCGTCAATTCGCCCGAAGGGAAAGTGAATGTCGAGCTCGTCGTTCGAGACGGCAAAGTTCTGGTGATGATTGATGGCAAACTGATGAAGGCGGTTGGCCTGAATACGGCCGGTGCCGGCGCTCGAAGCATCGGCTTCAACGCGAACGTGATGAATACCGGTGCGGTCGTGATCAATGGCCGAGTCCAGCAGTCTGAAACTAACTCCGTACAGATTTCCAAATTCGAAGTCGACAATGTTTCAGGCGGATCGATCCGACAGTTCATTGCCGAAGAAACACGACAGGCGACCCTCACAATTCCTCGATTCCGGCGCGACAACCCTCCGACGCATGTCCTGATCGCCCCGAACGGTGACGTGCTGCGAGGAAAGCTGACGGGAATCAACGATAAAGAGGTGCTGTTCGAATCACGCCTCGAGAACTTCCGGCTGGATCGTTCACGAATCGCCGCCATCGTCTGGCTGCAGATCAAAAAATCTGAAAAGGAAGACAACGCTGCCAAAGACTCGAAGACCGACGACACAGTCGGCGACGCAAAGCCAAAGGAATCGGCAGAAGGCTCAGATGAATCCGGATTTGTCGTTAACGATGAAAAGCCTGACACCGGGAAACCGAATGATCCGGTATCAGGCCCTACGGTCGTTCAGGCCATTCTGGCTGACGGATATCAGTTGACGATGACTCCAGAGCGTTTGAAGGATGGACTCATCGAAGGGGCATCCGGCCTGCTGACTGAGTGTCGCTTCCCGGCCTCCGCCATCCGCGAACTGCGACTCGGCGATCCAGAAGCCGGCGAAGTCACCGCCGCGTTTGAACGCTGGATTGCCGAACATGCTCGCGAGCCAGACTGGGATATTCCTTCGGATGACGGAGGCAATTCGGAAGGCGCCGCGATGGTCGGCACCAAAGCGCCAGACTTCGAACTTCCGCTGCTTGATGGCACTCGATTCCGCCTGAGCGATCATCAGGACAAGATTATCGTGCTCGACTTCTGGGCCACGTGGTGCGGTCCATGCGTCGCGGCTCTGCCGGACTACATCGCGGCGACGGGCAAGTTTGATAAATCCAAAGTGCTTTTCGTCGCCGTGAATCAGCAGGAGTCATCCGATCAGATTCGCACGTTCCTTGCAGAGTCCAAACTCGACCCGACTGTCGCGCTGGATCGGGAAGGCAGCATCGGACAAAGCTTCAAGGTCTCAGGCATTCCACACACGGTGATCATCGGACCAGGCAACATCGTGGAAGATGTTCACGTTGGATACAGCCCGGACAGCGGTGAAAACATGCAGATTGCGATTCAGCAGATGCTGGATGGCACGTGGAAAAGACCAGAGAAATCCGCAGGCAGTGGTGGCACAACACCGGAACCCGGACAGGATGCTCCTCTGCGGGAGTAGCCTGATCAGCCTGGCCAGATTCAGGTGAGCCATCGACTCAGTAACGACGGAAGCTCGGACGCTGCCTTTTCGCAGCTGCACACTCTGCTTTGATTGGTCCGCTCGGCCATTGGCCTATCCGGATCGTCGAGCTTTCAACATCGCTCGCACCGGTGCGGGATGGCCTTCGATTGTTCTGGACGAATCAGCGGGGTCAAGAAAATCTGCAAGCGACTCAAACGTCATCCAGTCAGTTCGTCGCTGCTCCTGGACCGTCGTTCTTGACACGTCAATCACTTCGACATTACGAAACCCCGTTCTGTGCAGCCACAGTGTCAGCATGGGAATCGTGGGGATGAACCACACGTTTCGCATCTTGGCATAGCGATCTTCAGGCACCAGGACCTGCATCCCCTGCCCTTCCAGCACCAGTGTCTCCAGAACCAGTGTCCCGCCCGGCTTCAGTGAATGCCATAACGACTGCAGATGATCAATGGGGCTGGTCCGGTGGTAAAGCACTCCCATCGAAACAGTCACATCGAACCAATGCAGCCGCTGCGGCAGATCCGCATCATTCAGCGGAAGGACACAGTGCCGACTGGACTCACTCGCATAGCGGCGGACCAGCTCAAACTGAAATACAAACAGCAGGAATGGATCAAAGCCAGCGACCAGTGATGCCCCTGCCTCCTGCATGCGCCATCCGTAGTAGCCATTTCCACTGCCAACATCCAGAACACGTCGACCTCGGAAATCCACATGGGCGGCAAGTCGATCCCACTTCAGACAGGATCGCCATTCCGTATCGATCGGCAGGCCGAAGTATTCGAATGGCCCCTTCCGCCACGGATGAAAAACTCGCAGGACATCCGGAAGCCGCGAACGATCGGCGTCAGAGACTGTACCTGTAACGCACACGAAATCGCCTTGAATGTTGACTGAAGAATCCGCACACTCAGGCAGTTGACTCAGCGCATCCGTCCAGACGGGAAGATGCCCGTTCTTCGAATGAGCCAGTTCTTCGGCAACACGCTGTTCCAGCTGACTTGCCCAGGCATCATGACCATCAGCGCGCAGTGCACTCAGGAACCACGATGCATTCGACAGAAGATTCAATGACATGAATCAGATGCCGCCCAGGACTGTGGCACGGCTGACTCGGCCAATTCCCAGCAAATAGGCAGCCGTGCGCAGCGGCACTTTCTTCTCGTTTGCGATGGACCAGACCTTGTCAAAGCTTCGAGTCATCGTGCGTTCAAGCTCCTCACGAACTCGACTGAGGTCCCATCGAAAATACTGCTGGTTCTGAACCCATTCGAAATAGCTGACAGTCACACCACCGGCATTGGCAAGAATATCGGGCAGCACCGGAATCTCGCGCTGGCGGAAGATGGCATCGGCTTCCGGCGTCGTCGGACCGTTCGCCGCTTCAACGATGTACTTTGCTCGCACGTCTTTCGCGTTGTCTTCGGTCAGCACATTTCCCAGGGCCGCCGGGATCAGCACATCAACTTCCAGAGCCAGCAGTTCCTCATTGGTGATACGATCACCACCGGGGAAGTTCGCAAGTGATTTCTTTTCAGCCACCCAGTCCAGAGCTGCCTGAATGTCAATGCCCGCTCGATTCAGAACACCACCGCTGACGTCAGAAATCGCGATCACTTTTCCGCCGGCTTTATGGAGGTAAGAAGCAGTGAACGTACCGACGTTGCCAAAACCCTGAATCGCCACAGTGGATGATTCAATCGATCGACCAAACTTGCGAAGCAGCGCCAGTGTCAATGTTCCGACACCGCGACCCGTGGCTTCTTCGCGGCCCTCCGCGCCATATAGTTCTACCGGCTTGCCGGTGACGCAGGCTGGTGCAAAGCCATGAAACTTCTCGTACTGATTCATGATCCATGCCATCGTCTGAGCATTCGTGCCCATGTCGGGAGCCGGGATATCTTTATCCGGTCCAAACAAGTCATGAATCTCATCGACGAAGCGCCTGGTCAGTCTCTCCAGTTCGTCCAGTGACAGGTCTTTCGTGTTAACACTGATTCCGCCTTTCGCACCGCCGTAAGGCAGATCCACGACAGCAGTCTTCCATGTCATCAGCGAGGCCAGGGCCAGCACTTCATCGGCATTCACTTCATGATGGTATCGAAGGCCGCCCTTCATCGGACCGCGAGCACTGTTGTGCTGCATGCGGTATCCAATGAACGTGGCAATCTCTCCGTTATCACGTTTGATGGGAACCTGAACCTTGATTTCCCGCTCCGGTGTCACCAGCAGATCTCGCATACTGTGTGACAGATCCATCACGGCAGCTGCTTCGTCGAAATACTGCTGAGCAGCCTCAAATGCTGATTTCATACACGATCGTCTCAAAAACTGTTGGAAATGTCGTCGCACACAATGCAACGGTCTGGCGCCTGAGCCGACAAAATGTTAGCGAATGAAGGTGCTCCCGACTAACCTTCAAAATCTCTTCCGAAGACCACGCTTCCTCCGATAACTCAGCGTTCCGATTCCCGGTGAGTCGTCTGCCAGCGACTGGGTGGATTCTCCAGCAGAAAACCAGAGATGCTTTTTGCGTAAAGCGCCATTCCGAGCGACGACAAGGTCGGGCAGTCCGTCGAAAACAGCTTCTCAGATTCTTCACGAGCCATGAACTCTTCCGAGGTATCCAGAAACCTGATTCCTTCCTTTGCACAGAAGGCTCTCAGAATCTCAAACGGGAAGCGGCTTCGAAACGGCGCTTTGCCCCGAATGTCACAGGCATGCGACAGCTCAGGCGCCCCCGATCCGTCTGTTACCTGCCACAACACCGGACACGTGGTGACCAGCAGATGCGCGCCCGACGCTTCCACCGCGTCTCGCAGCTGACGAATCGGCACAAGCGAATGATCTACCTGAAGTCGCAGATCTTCCGGATAGTCGGCAATCCAGTTGTACGAATGCTGGCCGGTGGAATGACATGGCAGTGCCACAAAGCCAGGCATATCCAGCCTGAGACAGGACATCGCGCGACTGAAGAGAGCGGACCCTTTCAGCAGGCTGACGATCTTCGGCAGCGGCTTTTGCGGAACTCGAAGAGACGGATGAGAACATGTCAGTTCATCCTTGTCTCTATCCCTCTTCAGCAGACTTCGATACACACGGTCATCATCGGGATCGGACATGTCGACGTGCAAAATGACAAGATTCGGTTTCAATGCCTTCAGATGATGTTCATATTGAAGAAGCGACAACAGAGGGCAATACCCAGGCACTCCTCCATTGATCACTTCCAGAGTGCGTGACGTCTTGTTCGAAAGAAACTGCTGAACTCGCGAGGGAACTGTTCGGTCCTGCGAAACGCTGGCTCCGAACACAAGGTCGTCGCCTAACATCAGAATACGATAGGTTCCGGCCCCGGGCTCAGACTCCGGTTCATCGCCTCGACAGCCAAACGAATTGATCGTGACCCGCACCGCGCCGGAAGGCATCACCAGATTCTGTTCAACTCTCGGGCGGAGTCCATGGTGACTGGTCTCACTGGGAACAAGCAAACCCTGAATGGATCGATCGGCCTGGCTGCTCACGATCGACAACGGCCTCGCCCCGCTCCGGAGCCAGATCTCCGCCGCCACCAGCGCAGCACCCAGCACCAGCATCGCTGTGAAGGCTGTGCGCAGAGGTTTGCGAGGTCCGCCTGCCATCCCTGACCCAACTCGAAACCAACAAATTTCGTCGGACTTTCCCTGTCCGCCCGATCCATGAGAACCCCGAAGTCTACCCCACTTCCAAACTTCTGCTCAAGACGCATTGAAGCAAATGTTCACCCACAAACCACCAGCAAAGGTTCAGCCCAGCGATCCTGAAATCCCCGTTTCAGGTGCCAGGCACCTGTGTTGAAAATCCTAGTGAAAATACTGAGAATTTTGCCACTATTTGCGCACGATCTGGTCGTATCGCGGGCTCAATGGCCCGTCATTTGCCAGTGCTTAATGGCCTCCACCGGCCAAAGCAGCATCAGCACATTCAGAGTAAGACAGTCACGGATCAGGAACAGCAGGGTCAGCTCTGTCGCGACGAAGAAGACCATGGAGCGACGGAGCCCGAATCGTACAGCGAACAAATAGCCGGCAATGGATGACAGGTTGTCTCCGAAACTATTGACGATGGAGTCTCCGTAGTAGTCCAGCGACATGGTGACCGTGCGATAGCGTTCGATCACGAACGGCGTATTCTCGATGACTTCCCAGACGGCTTCGACCAGGACAGCCATCAACAGTCGCACAGAACCGGGAACTTTCTTCGGCAGCAGCCACAGCAGTCCACAGAAAATGACCCCATGCAGGACGTGGGTCAGAGAATAGGGATCAAACAGATGCTGAGAATTGTGGGTTGACCAGACGTCACCGGACCACAATCTCCACGATCCGCATTTGCAGGAAACGGGTTGTCCAAGCACCCTAAGCAAAATTGCTGATCCACAAATCACCAGAACAATCGACACGCTGACCCAGTATCGCAGGAGATGACTGCCACGCCTGAATGTCGACTGTTCTTCGCTCATTGATATCTTTCCAATGAAAGATCGGGCCGTGACTCAGAATTGAGGACTTTCGGACAGCACAGTCAACGCAACACTTGCCTCATGACAGAATCGTGCAAAGATCCCATCTGAACGACAATCGCAGGACCCAACTCTCCTGGAGCAGAATCATGCTGTCAATTCGAACTTGTGTTTCCAGAGTGGCTTTAAGCCTCGCACTTTGCATCACTGCGTCAGCCTCAACGAATGCGGATGAAAAGGAAGACGGCTTCACACCGCTCTTTGACGGCAAGACTCTGGCAGGCTGGTCGGGCGATGAAACTCAGTTCCGTGTGACTGATGGAGTCATTGTTGGCGGAAACCTGAAGGAGAAGATTCCTCACAATTTCTTCCTGTCCTCAAAGGAGGAGTACGCCGACTTCGAACTTCGCCTGGAGTTTCGTCTCCTCGGAGATAACACCAATGCCGGGATCCAGATTCGCAGTCGTCGCATTCCGGATCATCACGAAATGATTGGTTACCAGGCCGACCTCGGTCAAAACTACTGGGGCGCACTTTATGATGAATCGCGACGCAACAAGATCCTGGCTTCACCAAAGAAGGAAAACATCGCCAAAGTGCTGAAGAAGGAAGACTGGAACTCCTACCGAATCCGATGTGAAGGAAAGCGTATTCAACTATGGATCAACGACCTTCAGACTGTCGATTACACCGAGGCCGATGACACCATCGAACAGAAGGGGCTCATTGCCGTGCAGATTCACGGAGGTCCTCCCGGAGAAGCTCATTACCGAAACATTCGCATCCAGCGTCTTGGCAAGTAAGCCTCGCAAGACGCGATCACGACATTCTTTGTTCGAAATCCTCTGCTATGTCCTCACCAAATCCTGCTGAATCACTCTCTGGCTTTCCTCTGGTCCGCATGCGCCGTAATCGCCGGACGGACTGGTCACGACGCCTTGTTCGCGAAAACACCGTGACGGTCAACGATCTGATCTGGCCGGTCTTTGTGGTGGAAGGAACCAGCCAGCGAGTTCCGGTCGCCTCAATGCCGGGCGTCGTGCGTTATTCGGTTGACGTCCTTGTTGAAGAAGTCGCAAAAGCCGCGGAACTGAAGATTCCGGCCATCGCGATCTTTCCAGTGACTCCGCAGGAAAAGAAGACGCCCGATGGCGAAGAAGCCTTCAGCCCGGGCAATCTGATCTGCCGCGCGATGAGAGCCATCAGAGAAGCAAAGCTGGAGATTGGCCTGATCGCTGACGTGGCTCTGGATCCCTACACGACTCACGGCCAGGATGGCCTTGTGCGTGACGGCTATGTTGTCAACGATGAAACTCTGGAAGCCCTTTGTCGACAAGCCGTCAATCAGGCTCAGGCCGGCTGCGATATCATCGCTCCATCCGACATGATGGACGGTCGAGTTCGCGTCATTCGTAAAGCCCTGGACAACGCCGGTTTCACCCAGGTCCAGATCATGGCGTATTCCGCGAAGTATGCGTCGGCGTTTTACGGTCCGTTCCGTGACGCTGTGGGCTCTGCGAAGAACCTCGGCGGCGGTGACAAGAAGACCTATCAGATGGACCCGGCCAACGGCGATGAAGCCATGCGAGAAGTCGCACTGGATATCGCCGAAGGTGCCGACATGGTCATGGTCAAGCCCGGCATGCCTTACCTGGACATTGTCCGCCGTGTCCGCGAAACGTTCGGCGTTCCGACCTTTGCTTATCAGGTCAGCGGTGAATATGCCATGATCTCCGCTGCCGCAGGCCATGGCTGGCTTCATCGTGAAGCCGCTATGATGGAGAGCCTTCTGTGCTTCAAACGAGCTGGTGCGGACGGCGTGTTGACCTACTTTGCGCGTGAAGCTGCTGAGATCCTGAAGTAACACCTGCTATCCGCGGCGCGTCACACATCTTCAAACTCACGCCGCGGGCTCAACCCAGAACACAGGAATCAACACAGGCAGACGAACATATTCCGGTACGTGTTAGTTCCCGAAGTCACTATTGAACTTCTGCGTCCCGTTATCTGTCGCAGACGGATCTTTTGGATCCGGTACTGGATCGCCCTGGAAGAATTTTCCGTCGGTCGACTCACGCTTGAAGTCGTCGTTGCCGTTCTCGAACGTTCCCTGGTTTGTCGTTCCGGGAGCACCGGGCTGATACAGCGGTGCGTTACCAGGCGGCACAACCATTGTTCCAGGCTGAGCATAGCCGGGACCATACATCGGCTGCCCATAACCATAGGGCTGATACATCGGCTGATAACAGCCGGAAACGCCCAGCAAGAGGGCTGTTACAGTAGTGGTTGTGAGGAACCTGGACATCCTGTCGGTATCCTGCTGAATAAGGTCTGACTGGCGGTGAAGATTCTTCACGGCCCAAAGACTTTCCCCGACAAAAGTCCGCGAATGCCATTGGCATGGCGCCGCCAAGCCCCTTTGTGTCCAACACGCATGAAGCTCAGCAGGGAAAAAGTCCCGTGTTTTCGGCAGTTTTGGCGTCAAGAATGCCCATTCCTGCAGAAAACGCCGATGATGTATGCGAATTCGCAAAACGTGTCCATAGCAATTGCCAGCCGATCACGAGGAACACCAATCGGCCGTTTGCAAGGTTCATGATGTCAGCTGGGAAGCTTTGGCAGGCGAATCGTGAAGACTGCTCCGCCGCCGTCCCGGTTTTCTCCCATGATCGTACCGCCATGATCTTCGACAATGCGGCGAGAGATCACGAGCCCCAGTCCGACCCCCGTTTCCTTGTTGCTGGCGAACGGCTGGAAGAGCTTGGGCAGCATTTCATCCGAGATTCCAGAACCCTGATCAAGGACCCGAATCTCGACTTCTCCATCATTCACTTGTGACGTCATCCGCAGTGTGCCGCCGTGTGGCTGAGCATCCAGTCCGTTCAGCATCAGATTGACCAGGACCTGTCGCAATTGCTCCGGGTCCGCATAAACGCTGACGTCGGCGTTCATCACTTCCAGCCGAACCGAGACGCCCTGCTTTTCCGCACGCCCTCGAATCAGTCCTGCGACTTCCTGAAGAACGGGCATCAGGGAAATCTGCCGTCGCTGAAGTTTCGGCGGACGAGTAAAATCGAGGAACGTGCGAAGGGAACTCTCCATGCGGCGCACTTCCTTCTCGATAATCTGGAGATCCTCTTTCGTCAGCTCTGAAGAATCCGCCGGGTCCAGCGCGGTCTGAACAAGCATCTTGATGGATGTCAGCGGGTTGCGAATCTCATGAGCCACACTGGCGGCCAGTTGCCCGACAGCGGCCAGCTGCTCGGATCGCAGGACTTCCAGTTCTCTCTGACGAAGATTACCCAGGACTCGCTCAATGCTGTTCGTCAGCTGGTCCAGCTGCGCATGAACACCAGAAAACTGTCCATCGTCCGTGATGATGATCTCCTGAGGCTCAGGGCTCAGCTTTCCAGCCGCGTCCTGAATGCGCACCTGAAGTCGCCGAATCGACTGGCCAACAGTCCGCGTCAGTCCAAACCCAAGAACAATTCCGGCAATGCCGCCAAGAACTCCGATGCTCGTCATGCCCCACGCAAGACGCCCCAGAACATTCTCATGCTGCATCGTGGATTCTTCAATGCGCCGTCCATTGTAGAGTCGAAATGACTGACACGGCTTAATCAGATTCTGCTCCAGGGATTCCACAGCATCCAGAACACCTTCGCGATGCTCGGGATCTTCACGAGGAGGAATCTTGTCCCATGCGATCAGATAGATTTTCAGCCCCTGCTCGAGCTTATCTGAAGCCTCTTGTTCCTCAGGCTGATCTGCCACTTCACGCAATCGCTTCAGGTGTCCGACAAGTCGATCATTGAGCGGCGAAACTTCGTCAACATTGTTTCTCAGTAATGTCGAAATGTCATAAAGGCATTCTTCGAGGTCGACAGCCGCGCGTCGGCTGCTGACGTTCTCTCTCAGCACGCCCGTCATGGCCGACTGCTGCTCAAACAACAGCAGCGCTGTCACGATGCACATCACCGTAAGTATCAGCGTGACGATCGCGGCAGGAATCAGAAATCGAAAGCGAATGACGGACATGAGATTTCCAGGCTCTTGTGCAGAGCCTTCCGTTCACCGAAAGACAGACACCGTTTTCAATCACGGTCAGGGATACAACAGAAACGCGCTGCGACGCTTCAGAAACTGCTGATGTTCTTCTCGCCACAGTCCCACAATTTCTCGCGCTGACTTCCCGGCCAGAACCGCGTCACGCACCTTTGCACTGCTCAGCAGACGATTCAGGTTTTTCGTCTCCCACTGGTCCGAGTACAGCTTGCGAAGACTGCACATCAGCTGAATTCCCAGCGACACAGGCTCAACGACACTGCGATCCGTGATCACGATATTGATGCCCCCGCATGCCTCACCCGAGAACTTAGACGATGTGGGTGTAAACCGAGTCGGGACAAAACGAACTCCCGGCAATCCGGCTGCATTCAGATCCGCTGCCAGCTCGCGCTCGCGAATCCACGGTGCCCCCAGCACTTCAAACGGTGTATCGGTACCTCGACCGACAGACACATTCGTCATTTCCAGCAGACCGACGCCCGGGTACAGCACCGCTTCATTCAGGTTGCGCATGTTGGGCGATGGATTGGTCCATGTCAGACCTGTTTCATCAAACATCTGATTCCGTTTCCAGCCCTCCACTTTCACTACCTGCAGATCCAGCGACTTCAGCTCAGGCATCTCGCTTCGGAACATCGTCGCCAGCTCACCGGCCGTCATTCCGTGCCGGACCGGTAGAGTATGATAGCCAACGAACGACTGATCTCCGTCATCCAGAATGGGACCAGCAACATCCTGCCCGCCGATCGGATTGACTCGGTCCAGAACGACAAAGCGAATGTTGTTCGCAGCGGCCGCTTTCATTGCGTTCCCCATCGTTGAAACGTACGTGTAGAAGCGGCAGCCAATGTCCTGAATGTCAAAAACCAGAGTATCCAGTTCGGCCAGACTCTCCTTCGTCGGTGTTCGAGTCTCGCCGTAGAGACTGAAGACTTTCAGTCCCGTGGTCTGATCTTCCTGATCGCCGATCTTCGGAATATCAAGCTTCCCCTCCAGACCATGCTCCGGACTAAACAGCGCGGCAAGCGTGACTTCTTCCGCTTCATGCAGCAGACGAATCGTGCTGACTCCTTCGCGATTGAGCCCCGTTTGATTCGTAATCAAACCGATCTTTCGCCCTTTGAGTACTTCAAACGATGAGCTTTGCAGAGCATCAATCCCGTTGCGAACATCAGTCGTCCTGCGGGTCACAACAACGGAGCCATCGTTCAGAGCGGCTCCGGCGATGGTCGCGACTCGGCCGATCAGCGGATTCACCAGTCCCTTGCCGTCCGGATGAACTCGATTGCTCAGGAACAGCACGAAGAGATCCTGAACCGGATCGATCCAGATTCCAGTGCCCGTGAAGCCTCCATGTCCGAAGGCTGCCGGCGACATCAGATCACCACGGTTTGACGAATAGCCGGTGCGTGCGTCCCAGCCGAGCGCCCTGCGTCCTCGAGGAACATCCACGGCCGTCGTCATCAGACTCCAGGTGTTCTTATCAAGAATCACAGTCTCACCCAGCTTCCCGCCATTCAGCATCATCACGGCATAGCGTGACAAATCATCGGCCGTGGAGAAAAGTCCGGCGTGTCCGGCAATTCCTCCCAAAGCCCACGCGCGAGGATCGTGCACTTCGCCCTGCATCCAGCGATTGTCGCGCTGTTCCGTCACGGCTGCTCGCGCGCGAAGTGATTCACCGGGAAGGTAGCCTGTTTCTTTCATCGACAGCGGCGAATAGATGTGCTCCCGGGAAAACTCATGCACGGTCTTCCCGCTGACTTTGCGAACAATCTCCCCCAGCACAATGAAGCCCACATCACTGTAGGTGAATTCTGTTCCCGGCGAGGATATTGGTTTCAGTTCACAGATGCGAACCAGAGATTCCTCGGGCGTTCCTTCGTAATCCTTGATCGAGTTGTCCGCAATGAGTCCGCCGGTGTGAGTCAGCAGCTGACGGACGGTGATCGTCTCCTTCCCGTGCTTTCCGAATTCAGGCCAGTAGGTTGCGGCCGTCGCATCCGGGTCGATCTTCTTCTGGCTGATCAGCACCATAATACTGGTGGCCGTGGCGATTGGCTTCGTCAGTGACGCGAGATCGAAAACAGTGTCCAGCGTCATGGGGACTTTCTCGGGAACCGTCTGACGGAAACCAAAGGCCTTCCGATAGACAAGACCTTCGCGTCGCCCCACAACGATCACACAGCCGGGCATTTTGGACTGATCAAGTCCCTCCCTGACGACATCATCAATCAGGCTCAGCGTCGCGGAATCAAAGCCCAGGTCCGCAGGAGTACGCTCCGGAATGACGCTGGCGGCGTCCTGTGCCCGCAGTGAACTTGTGAGACCAAAGAGAACCGACAAAAGCAATATGCAATATGCCACGCGCTCAGACTCCCGCCGTCAATACCACATCCACCGAAGCATCCCTTCGGTCACGCACCCACAACCGCTATCGCGTTCGGGCCGTTCACAGCGTGTTATTGACATTCAGAGCAGCAAGGTCCAGTGAGCGGTGTCTTCCCCGGAAATCATCACCCAAACAGCGGCGTAATGACTTCGCCGTTCAGCAGGTGGTTGGGGCGATTGAGCGGATCCATGACCATGGCCTCGTGGGAAACTCCAAGTGCGTCGAACAGCGTGGTGCCGACGTCGGCGGGGCTCCAGGATCGAGTCACGGGATAGGCGGCGATACTGTCGGTTTCGCCAATGACCTGCCCGCCTCGAACGCCAGCACCGGCGAACAGTCCGGAATACGCATGAGCCCAGTGGTCGCGGCCTGGGACGGTTTGACCGGGCAACACCGAAACCTTGGGAGTCCGTCCGAATTCTCCCATGACCACAACCATGGTCTCGTTCAGGATGCCAGACTGGCTGAGATCATCCATCAGCGCTGCGAGGCCCATGTCCAGTTGCGGCAGCAGTGTGTTCTTCAGGCGGCCCCAGTTGTCCACATGAGTATCCCAGGTCTGCACGATCCCCATCGTCGCTTGAACGATCGGTACGCCCGCTTCGATCAGTCGGCGTGACAGCAGGAGTGACTGGCCAAACTTGTTCCGACCGTAACGGTTTCGAGTCTGCTCCGTTTCTGCTTCCATCCGAAACGCGTCGGCGACCTTCGCGGAGGTGAGCAGTCCGAACGCGACATCCTGCTGCTCCTCAAACGCTTTGGTACGAGTATCACCGGACAGCTCGGCATCGCAACGGTTCAAACCATCCAGCAGTGCGCGGCGGCTGACGAGTCGCGTGTCAGACATGTCCGATGGCAGCGTCAGTGAATCGACTTTGAAGGCGGTAGCATTCGGATCATGATTGATGACCCAGGGATCGTGTCGAGTTCCCAGGAAGCCTGCATGCTGGCCCGGCCAGGTGAGTGGTCCTTCGATCAGATAATTTGGCAGAGACACGCCCGACGGAATGCCGTCCGTTCGCGGCTTCACAAAGTCCAGTGCTGCCGCAAAATTCGGAAAGTCGTTTCGTGATTCGACACGATCCAGGTCACTGCCTCCTCGCGGAAGAGGCGTTGGTCGACCGGTCAGAGCAATATGCGTGGCCAGCAGATGATTGTGTTCTTTGTGAGCCATCGTGCGCAGGATCGCCCACCGATCCATCCTCGCCGCCAGCAAAGGAAGATGTTCACAGATGGAGATTCCAGGCACACTCGTCGGAATGGCGCCGAACTCCCCGCGAATCTCTGCAGGCGCTTCGGGCTTTGGATCAAGAGTATCCAGCTGACTGGGTCCGCCGCTGAGCAGCACAATCAGCACCGACTTCGCGCGAGGCACAGCGTTTGTGGTGTTGGCGTGAATGCTGCGCAGAGGCAAACCAGCCGCGGCAACTCCGGCCGCTCCAACTTTCAGCAGTCGACGACGATTCAGCAGGAACTTGGGATTCAGCATGGCGGGAATTCCAGAATCGTGGATCGGCAGAAGGATTCTGCGGGATTCGACAAACACAGGGGGGAAGGCACAGGAGGGATTTGAACACGGGTCTGCCAGTATGAACGTTCCATCGTCCATTCGCAATCGGAATGTTGAGCCCGACGTGTCAGTCTCGGTGCTGTGACATTCAAGTTCGGTCTTGTTGATGAGGCTGCAGCAGAGCGAACCTATTCCAAACAGGATCATTTGGATGCAGACGCTGCCGAAAGAAACGAAAGAAATCGAAAAAGGACCGTGTTAAACTCACTTCGCCTTTCGTTCCTTTTGGCTTAACAAACACGCATCCAAGGCACACAACCATGACAAAGTCTCGCCCGTTCCTGCTCTGTGACGTCGTTCGTGAAACCGCCTTTGCAATTCATCGTTACCACGGTCCTGGGCATCTGGAGAAGATTTACGAAAACGCTCTCGTTCACCGTCTGCGAAAGAGGGGGCTTCGTATTGAACAGCAGGTGCCGCTGCAGGTGCTGGATGAAGTCGGGACCTTACTTGGCGACCTTTTCGCCGATGTGCTGGTAGAAGGTGTGCTGTTACTCGAACTGAAAGCTGTCAGAAGTGTCCTCCCAGAACACATTGCTCAACTTCTCGGTTACCAAAGGTCAGCCAGCATAGAACATGGTGCTCTTCTCAACTTCGGCGCACAGAAATTCCATATCAAGATGTACGGAATGTCGAAGGCACAGCATGCTGCCGATTCGTGATGCTCGATGAGAGAATCGCGGACGGGCCGAAAGAAACGGAAGAAAGCGAAAAAGGAACCATCATGGACTCCAATCCACCTTTGCTTCTTTTCGACCTCTTTCGTTTCTTTCGGCTTACCCAACAACTCTGCCTCCGTTGACGGTGCAATGTTGGGACGACACACTTCCAGTCCTTCCTTCGCTTCTTCCATTCTCAAAGGAACGTCATCGTGACGAAGTGGTTTTCTTCGCTGCTGTTTGCTGCTGCTCTGTGTTGTTCTCTGGAAAACGGTCGAGCCGATAACTGGCCGAACTGGCGTGGACCGCATAGCAACGGCATCAGTTCCGAAAAGAATGTTCCCGCCGAATGGGGTCCGGAGAAGAATGTCGCATGGAAGGTGGCTCTGCCAGGTCCCGCCGGAGCGACTCCGGTGGTCTGGGGTAATCAGATCTTTCTGACATCCGTGAACGAAGCCGGTGAGCTGCTGTTGATGGCATTTGACACGGCTGGCAAGGAGCAGTGGAAGCAGGTCGTTGCAACCGGCAACAAGACAGCTCGCGGTGACGAAGGCAACTCCGCTTCGCCGTCACCCGTGACCGACGGCAAGCACGTCTGGACCTTCATGGGCGAAGGCACGATGGCGTGTTACACGGTCGAAGGCAAAGAGGTCTGGAAGTTCAATCTGCAGGATCGATACGGCAAGTTCAGCATTCAGTTTGGAATGAGCTCCACTCCAGTGCTCGACAACGGTGTTCTTTATATCCAGCTGATTCATGGGGAAGGCAACCCGAAGACTCGTGAAGCCCTCGTCGTGGCTCTGGAGGGGCTCACCGGCAAAGAAGTCTGGAAGGTCGACCGCCCAAGCGATGCGGAAGCGGAAAACGAACACTCGTATGCATCCGCCACGATGTACGATGACGGCAAGACAAAGATGCTGCTCAGCCATGGTGCGGACTTCATCGTTGCACACGACCTGAAGGACGGTCATGAAATCTGGCGCTGCGGCGGTTTGAATCGGCGAGACGACACGGTTCTGCCCTACGACCCGACACTGCGATTTGTCGCGTCTCCGGTTTCCGCGCCGGGCATCATTGTCGTGCCCACGGCGAAGCAGCATCCGGTTCTGGCGATTCGTCCGGATGGCAAAGGCGATATCACAAGCGATGCGAAGCAGCATCTGTGGACATGGAAGCGAACTCCGGACGTTCCGACACCGGTGATCGTTGATGATCTCGTTTACCTGTGCATGGAGAACGGCAACCTTACGGTCCTGGAAGCCATGTCCGGCAAAGAAGTCTATTCCGAGGCAACTCACCGCCAGCGCCACCGCGCGTCTCCGGTCTATGCCGATGGCAAGCTTTACCTGACAGCTCGCGATGGCCGGATCACCGTGGTCCAGGCCGGTCGAGAATTCAAGGTTCTGTCGGTGAATGAGCTGGGTGAAGACCAGTCGGCGTCACCAGCGATTTCCAATGGAACGATCTACCTGCGAACGTTCCAGCATCTATGGGCCATTCGAACGGTGAAGTAGCTCGTCGTCGCGGTTCGGCTTCACGCCGCTAGAGTGCAGGTTTCGCTCACTCGCCATTAACGCGGCCCTCACCCGAGCTTGCTGGCGCTCGCTCGACCCCTCCCGGACTTCGTCCAGGAGGGGAGATGGGGTTTTCGGTTTTCAGT
>CAZIGZ010000111.1:0-10954 GCA_964538835.1 uncultured Chitinophaga sp.
AAAAGGTGAACGTGCCGATTCTTGGTTTCGTGGAAAACATGACTGGAGAAATCTTTGGGCGCGGAGGCGTTCAGAAGGTTGCTCAGGAGCTGCGGATTCCGTTCCTTGGTGAGATCCCGCTGAACGCTGCGATTCGTGAATACAGCGACCGCGGTCAGGTCATGAAGATGCTGATGGAAGAAAACTCCGCGCGGGAAAGTCTGCGAACCGTGTGTCAGAATGTAGCGATGCAGGTGTTCAAAGAAATTGTGAAATCGCCGACGGGTCCGGTCCTCGAGATCCTATGAGTCCCGGATGAAGTGACGTGGCGAGCATCAGAGGCTGGGCGGCAGGATGATGAATTCGACTCTGGCAGCAATCTTCGAAGAGTTTGCCGATCTTGACCGGGAAGACCAGTCGCAGTTTCTTCTGGAACTGGGAGATGAGCTGCCTTCGTTTCCGCCGGACCAGAAGACTGAAGACAATCGCGTTCATGGATGCCAGAGTCAGGTTTGGCTGATCACGGATGTTTCCGGTACCGGCGATGATGCTCGCTTTGAGATTCTTGCTGACAGTGATTCGAACATTGTCCGAGGCCTGATTGCCATTCTTCAGGCCGCCTACAACGGTCGAACTGCCGGGGAGATTCTGAAGTACGACATCGAAGGGGTGTTTCGGCAGCTGAATCTACAGCAGCACATTTCTCCACAGCGACGCAATGGTCTGCGAGGCATGGTGGAGCGAATTCGATCGCTCGCCAGCCACCATGCGGTTTCCGTGACCAGGGAGATGGTGGCAACGCCGATTGTTCCGGCTGAGAAGCCGAGAGTGCGTGTTGCGTTCGACGTCCGAGCGATTCGGACGCAGTTCCCTGTCCTGACTCGCGAGTTGCCGAGCGGACTTCCTCCGGTATACCTCGACAGCGGAGCCTCAGCGCAGAAGCCGCGAGTGGTGATTGAAAAGGAACGGGAAGTCGAGGAGAGGTACTTCGCGAATGCTCACCGTGGCACGTATCAGTTCGGGCTGAAGATTGACGAAGAGTTTGAAGGCTCACGATCCCTGATTGCACGCTTCATCGGAGCCGCGCAGGAGACATCGGTGGTCTTTGTTCCCGGGACCACCATTGGTCTGAATATGATTGCATTCGGCTGGGGGCGAAGGTTTGTCGGCCCGGGCGATGAGATCCTGACGACAGTGATGGAGCACCACGCCAACTTTGTGCCGTGGCAACAGCTGGCGAAGCAGACCGGAGCGACTTTGCGGTTGATTCCGATGACCGAAGACGGGCGACTGGACATGAGTCGTCTCAGCGAGGTCCTGACGCAGCGCACGAAGATTGTCGCAGTGACTGCCATGTCGAACATGCTGGGCACCGTCAATCCGGTGAAGGAGATTGTTACGGCCGCTCGGCAGGTCGGAGCGTGTGTGGTCGTCGATGCGGCTCAGAGCGTTCCTCACCTGCCCACGAATGTGGCGGCCGACGATATTGACTTTCTGGTCTTCAGCGGACACAAGATTTACGGTCCGACTGGAGTTGGCGTCCTTTATGGCAAGCCTGAGCGGCTTGAAGAAATGGACCCGATTCACTTTGGCGGACACATGATCTCCGAGGTGCGGATTGAAGGTTCGACGTGGTCAGCCCCACCAGCGAAGTTTGAAGCGGGCACCATGCCGATCGTGCAGGCGATTGCTCTGGGCGCCGCGATCCGCTGGGTTGATGACATCGGACTTGAAGCCATTCACCAGCATGAGCAGAAACTGACAGCCATGCTGATGCAGCGACTTGGACAGCTGCCCGGGATGCGAATTTTCGGACCTGCCCTGGAGCATCGTGGCGGGATTGTGAGTTTCCGAATGGACGGTCTTCATCCTGAAGATCTTGCAGCAATTCTTGACCAGCACGGCGTGTTTACTCGCCATGGCCACCATTGCACGATGCCACTGCACACCGCTCTGGGCGTGTCCGCGACGACTCGAGTGAGCCTTGCGGCCTACAACACTGAGGAAGATGTGGAAGCGCTGCTAACGGCCCTGCAGCTGGCTCTTTCCATTACGAAATCGCGAAGCCACTGACGCAGTCGGCGTTTTCCGAGGTTCCTACGGCAAACATAGGGTCGGTCGATTGGAGCCGCCAGCAAATGTCGGGAATCCTGACAGAAATGCAGGAGCGACTTGATGGCCCCCTGGGGGTGCGGCAGAATGAAAGGAGCGGTTTACTTTGATTCCGATCATTCAGAGAGGCTTCAGGTTATGGACGTCAGGCGTTGGGTAAAGATGATTTTGTGTGTGACCCTTGTACTGGCGATCGCGCCAATGTCACACGCTCAGGAAACAGGCGGTACGGCGAGTGTTTCTGCAAATGCAGGTGGTGGCTGGCCGCCGCCACCAAATCCGCCAACTTGCCCTGAGGAGTTTCTTGGCGAGCTGAACGGCATCTATTACTACATCACTTCTAACTGTGTCGATACGAGCGGTTACGGGAGTTCAACGGAGTACATTCAGACGCCACAGTGCCAGGGGGGCGTTTGCGGGCAGCCGATTGCCACAATGGATGTCGGTGCCGGAAGATATCTCATCGCGACATTGCAGCCACCTGGTGCTTCTGCAGCAGAGATTTCAAAATGGGTTGCGGAACTGCAGACCCGGAAAGCAGCGGTTGAGAAGGCAGTCAATGGACGTGCCGCAGGCGATACACGCCGTACCTTTCTTTCGAGCCAGCTGGCGGACATTAATCAGACTCTGCAGACTCTCAATTCCGCAACGGCTTCTCCGGCGACAAAGCGAACCGCCTATGATAAGCATATTGCAACGATGGATACCTACACCAAGTCATTTCGTTTTGTAGGTCTGGCAGGCCGGAATGAGGCCAACTTTGCCATTCGAGATGTGAAATCAAAACAGGTGTTGAAAACTGCTGCGGAAACAAGTTTCTCGACAGCCAATGTGAACACTGGTCGTGTACGCGTCACAGCAACGAAAGCGGAAGTTCTGAAAGTACAGGTCAGCGCCAGACAGACGGTGTACTTTCAGTGCTTTGATCTTTTGATCGAGAAACAGGGTGACCCACAACTCAAGACCTGGCATATTGGCATCCAGGTAAAGCCTGACGGGGTTGTGAATCCAGTTAACTCTTCGTTTTCTGAACGCGGTAACTTCGCGCATCGACTGCGTGATGCGTCTGACACACCGTATCTTGTGAACAGCATTGATTCACTCGAACCGCAGTGATGCAAGGCGGTCGTTCGACGAATACAGTGACGAGTTTCGCTGAAAAGGCCGTGCCAAAAACGCACGGCCTTTTTCTTTTCCGGATGATTCCGGGTGACTGCTATTCGTTTGAAATGAAGCGGGGCTTGACGCTGCGAGCGCAGCGAAATCCGATTTCGTCATCTGCCGTGGTGGTTTTCCACCCGGATCGATATCGGGGCCCCTGCTTCCACGTATTGTCGGCCCGCTCATTTCCACCCAATTTGACAGGACCACCCCTAACAACTCTGGAGATAGGCAGTTCAATCATAACGATTGGAAGCTTCTCCATTTGATTGGCACCCGGGTAGGGGCACGGTGTCGAGTTTGTCCATTCTGCGACATTCGAGTGCAGGCCGAAGACTGGATACTGAATCATTCGATCTTCTGCCGGGAGTCCGACTTTTTCGTACGTCCAGACACCCTCCACCTGAACCGGCGAATCTCCGGATGGGAACTGAGTTGTTCCACCGTTTGTCGCTGCAAATTCAAACTCAGCCTCGGTCGGAAGTCTTTTACCCTGCCACTCTGCAAAAGCGGCCGCTGCATCCCAGGAAACTCGTACCATGGGATATTCATCAAGCAGTTCGCTGGATACTGGCTGGCTTCTGGAAAACGTTCGAAACTCCTTTACCGATACTTCTCTGGGATCCAGGTAGAAATCGTCTACCGTTACTTCGTGAACAATTCGGTTGGCCTGGCCGTCGCCCATCCGGAAAGTTCCGCCTTTGATCATGACAAGAGAGGCCTGTACATCGACATCGCGGTGCACGACAACGGGGGGCAGCCCGGTAACGCCGCCTTCCAGCTGCATTGAAGACAAGTTGGAATACACCTGGCTGGTTGCCAGTTCATAGGACCCGGGCACAGTCCGATACACCTGATGAAATCCAACGCCGGGGATTTCTATCTCGACAAGGTATTCGCCGGGGGTCAGAGAGAGATTCCATTCTTCCCCTTTGGCATGTTGAACTTTCTGTTCGATGGGCTTTCGGGTTTTTGGCTCCAGAGGAAGAATGGCCCAGCGGACGACTGCGTCTTTGGGAGTCGAACCGTCGGGCAAAGAATACCGCATGCGAACGGGAAGCGTCACTTCTGCTGGTGCCGTTGGGACGGGGACTTTGACTTCCACGATAACAGGCTCTGCCTTTTTCATCATGAAGACGATGGCGAAAACAGCGGCAATGACGGCCACTGCAGACATGCCGGCGACAGCCCGATTTCTTCGTACCAACATCTGCGTCTTGCGGGCCAGACTGATCGGCCTGGCCTTGATAGGTCGGTTGTCCAGAAACCTCTGCAGGTCATCGGCCATATCAAAAGCGGTTTGATATCGATCGCCCGGAAGCTTCTCGATCGCATGCAGGACAATGGTTTCCAGGTCTTTCGGAACATTGAGCCGAATTGACCTCAGTGTCTTTGGAGTGTCTGTGATGATGCGATTGAGCACCGTGTGTGAAGCGGTCGCCGCAAACGGACGTTCCTTAGTCAGAAGTTCGTAGAGAATGACGCCGAGGGACCAGACGTCACTGGTTGCCTTAATCGCAAGGCTGTCGCCTCTTGCCTGTTCGGGCGACATATACGACGGGGTTCCGGTGACTCGTCCGTCGTTGGTAATGGTGACATCGGCAGGCTGATGTCGAGCAAGCCCGAAGTCCGTCACATGGGGATCGCCCTTCTGATCCATCAGAATATTGGCGGGTTTGAGATCGCGATGAGTGACATTAGCCGAGTGAGCTGCGTGCATGGCCTGACACACAACGATCATGAGTCGAGTAATCTCACGATCGGCCATGGGTTTGTTCTTCACCCAGTCAGAAAGCGTTGTCCCCTCGATGTATTCGGTGGCGATGTAAAAAGTGTCGCCCGACTGACCTGCCTCAAAGACCTGGACAATGTTGGGGTGACGCACCTTAGCCGCGGCCCGCGCCTCTCGCAGAAACTGTTTTGTTCCATCTCCTCGCAGGCGATCGCGACGAGGAACCTTGATCGCAACGATACGCTCCAGTTTCTTGTCCCACGCCTGATAAACGGTTCCGAACGAACCTTCACCGATGACCCGTCTCAGTTCAAAGTGTGCAATATCAGATCCAATTTCCGGGCCGACGTAAGTGGACACATCTTCGGCCAGATTCACCTGGCTCTGGCAGGACGGACATGTGAGTACATCGGTCGTGTCGATCTGTTCGGAAACGGACTCATCAATCAGGATCGGGTGTTCGCAGTTGGGACAACGGAACTGCATAACGGGTAGCTTTCGACTCAGTACTGGTTGGTATGAACGTACGCGGATCCGTATTCTTCAGGTGTAGGGACAACGAATCCAGCGATAATGCCCTGGGTGTGATATGCTGGAGTTTACCTGGGTGTTTTTGGGCGTGTGTCAGAGCGGAGCGCAGGAAAAGGTCCATCCTGACAGACAATGGTCAAGCCGCCTTAAGCAGCTGCGATGTTTTCAGGGCTCGCAGTTCTGCAACCATCTCGGAGTTCAGGACTCGCTCCAGCTCAATGAGCGAATCCGCTACGCGCGAGCCATCCATCAGACGATGGTCGTAGGCGAGAACGACTCGGCAGGCTCCGTTTTCGTCGAGCGCACCATAGGACAGGCAGGCGCTGTGGATGGATGGAGGAAGTGGAATGTCGACTCCTTTGCCGGCAAGGGTCGAAAGGAAAAACGTGCCGACACGCTTCGCCCTTGAGCGTTTTCCGACGTTCAGATTCCACCACCAGATCAGTCGGCGAAGGGCCGTGGGCAGACTGGCAAACTGCATCCATTCTCCAAACGTCTTCGCTGCGTCAGAGGCTTGAAAGTGTCGGATGCAGAACTGAATCTCATCGAGCGCGACCTGATCAGGCTGCGGTACCTGGCCCCAGAACAGCCATGGAACACCATCGACTTCTCTGGCGATCGTCAACGTCGCGATGCTGGAAGGATGCTGATAGATATGAGCCCACGGCCAGCGATACCAGATCTGGCGATACTCGGGAAACTTTGCGGCAACGAGACTGAAGGCTTTCAGGAACAACGCGGGCCATGAGATCCGGACGGGGCATTCGGCGCGCGCGGCAGCGACAACCGAGAGGTCCATCAGGCGTTCGTGCGGACACAGAGGCACTGAGCGGTGGAACCAGAGCAGATCCCATGTCAGCCGCCTGCTGGCGGGAATTCCAAAACTGCGACCATCACGATTCATTGTGTCTTCCATGACCAGACTCAGACAGCCTTAAGTGGTAGGAACTGGATTTCAGACATTTCCCGACGCACTGTAAAGGGGAAAGAAGAACTCCCGTCGGTTCCGTGCGGAAGATGACTTCAGGTCATGCTGAACGCAAACCTGCAAATGTCGCCGACTCACGGCAGAATTCGCCTGAGGAGACTCACGAAACTCTGATGGCCTGGCAATTCCTGCAGAAAGTGAAATCATTCGCCGGAATGGCCTCAAGACGCCTCTTGTTCGTGAACATCAGTCATGGTACCCCTCCCATGGTCCCAGCGAATTCAGCCTGCACTCCCACCAGAATGCCATGGCTGGAACGTCTGGGTGTTTGTCTGTTGCTGGCGGGAGTTACGGGAGTATTTCTGCTGGCGTCGTGGCTGACCCCCGACCCCAGCGGAGTTGGTACTCATCGGCAGCTTGGCTTTCCGGAATGTGTGTTCCTGACAGTCGCCGGCCGTCCGTGTCCTCAATGCGGAATGACAACAGCGTTTGCCTGGATTGTTCGCGGAGAAATCCGACAGGCATGGCGTGCAAATCCTTCCGCCCTGTTTCTGGCAATTGGTCTGGTACTGATGTGGCCTTGGTTATTCCAGGCCGCGTTGTCCGGTCGGTGGCCATTGACTCGTGATCCGGGAATGTGGTTGCTGCGAGGATTCATCGGATGGGTGGTCCTGACGGTGACCATCTGGATCTGGCGCTGGTAAGAAATGTCTGACAGGGAGTGTCGGACCATTGTTGTTTCAAGGGAGTGAAGTGTCGTGACTTCGATCGTTCTGCGACAATTCTCACACGCTCTTTCATGGCTACTGATGGTATCCATGTTCGGGATGGCGGCCTGTGCCCTGCCCGGCTGCTCACTGGGCGTCATGTTTGGAAAGATGTTCCTTGGCGACCCAAAGATGAAGTGTCAGTTCCGGTCAGCGACCGGCGTGGATCTGACGAAGAGCGAAGACTCCATCCTGCTGGCCTGCTCCGCACCTCACAGCATTCTGTCTCGCCATCCCGGCATCCCGATCGATCTCGTCGACCGGATGTCGCGGCATCTGAAGACGCGAAACGTCAAAGTCATTTCTGCAGACGATGTTGCCACATGGTTCGATGACCATGGCGAGTGGGGTGACTTTTCAGAAGTGGCAGAGAAGTTCAAAGCGGATTACGTGCTGCACTTCGAGATGGAGTCTTTCAGCTGCGACGTGCCTGACAGCGCGAATCTCCAGCAGGGAAAAGTTCAGGGCAAGATCACGATCCTTGATACCACAAAGCCCTCTGAATCGACCGTGGCTTTTGAACGTGCCTTCAGCGTTTCCTATCCCGACTACCCGGTTCCTAAGGAGAACAAGTCGGAGCAACTCTTCCGAGAGAGCTTCCTCGACAAGATCTCCGTCACCCTTGCCCAGATCCTGTATGACCATCGAGCCAGCGAGACTGTGAACTAGCCGTCTTCCTGCACCTGTCACTGCACCTGCTTCTCCTCTCATCGCCTCCCCTCTGTCTCGTCAAAAGTGCCCTCCCATGAACGTGTCTACCGGAACAAGCGGACGTCGACCGACCTCCACGGTTTCTCGCATGCTGAGTCTTGGACTCAGGCTGGCGTTGACGGGGCTGATGCTGCTGTCGATTCCCGGATGCAATTACTTTCTGCTGCTGGGCTATCTGATCGGCGGTCCGCCGCAGATCGAGCCGCTCTTCGAAAAGGAAACGAAGAAGAGCATGACGGACAAAGACGTTCGAGTCGCGGTCGTGTGTTACGCGTCGGACGAATTGAAGTTCAAATTCGACAACCTCGATCACATCATCGCCAACCGCGTTACGAATCAGCTGGCGGCGAAGAAGATTGAAGTCGTACCTTATGATGAAATTCGAGTCTGGCTGCGAGAAAATCCGGACTGGGATACTGCGGTCGAAGTTGGTGCCGAATTCGACGTAACGTACGTGATCTATGTCGATGTCAGCGACTTTTCACTGTACGAACGAGACAGTAACTCGCTGTTCCGCGGACGCTGCGATGCCATCGTCAGTGTTTATGAAATGGAAACAGGCGGAGACGGAGAACGTATCTTCTCCCGAGATCTCAACAGCGTGTTCCCCATCGAGGTTCCTCGTTCGGCCAGTGACGTGAGCTTCGATCAGTTCCGCATGGAATACATCTGGCGTCTGGGCGACGAAATCGGCCGCATGTTCTACCCCTATCTGAATGGCGACGACTTCAACCATACGGCGTGAGAGATTCATCGAGGGTAAAATGATTGTCCTCAGTCGTTTCCCCGATTTCACCCGCGCTCAAAAAGGCGAGCGGCGGTCGGACAGAAAATGGGTGACGGAAGATAACCGCAGATGCGGTGGGAACTTCGTTCTATTGCAGCTGGCTTTGGCGTCTCCGCGTGCACTCAATGGCTTCCGGTGCCTTCGGCACACGCCCTTCAGGCGTGCTACCCGTTTTTCACACACACTGCTGAACACCGAACACCGAAAACTGAAAACCGAAAACCACAAACCGAGTGTAGAACAGCTGCCCTCAGCCGTATGCGATTTGTTTTTGGGTGAAAGCGATTGAGGACAATCGCACGAAACCGGGTAGCACAGGTGCAGCCTGTGACGCGAAGCGGTCGGAAGCCGGAGTGAAAGCGTGGCTGTTCCAGTGCACCTGCGCTTGGCAATACCGCGTGCACTCAATAGCTTCCGGCCCCTTCGGCACACGCCCTTCAGGCGTGCTACCCACTTTTTGCACTCTCACGAGGCTGAAGACTGAACACTGAAAACTGAACACTTTCGCGCAATTAGCCGTCGATGGCGGCGCTGCCGCCTTCGCCCATTTCTTCGAGGCGTTTCAGGGTGTCCTTGTACTCGTAATCGACGGCCAGGACTTCGCCGTAATGGAATTCGGCCTTTTCCTTGTTGCCGGCCTTCTGATAGATGCGGCCAAGGAAATAGTGAGATGATTTGAAGGCGTCCGGTCGGTCCGAGAAGCTCAGACCTTCCAGAGCTTTTTCGAACTGGCGGCGAGCAAGATCGATTTTGCCTTCCGCTGCGAAACATTCTCCCAGCAGGACCAGAGAATCCACTTTGAGGTTCGGGTTGGAGGATGCCTGCTGCAGGAGCGGAATCGCTTTGCCGTACTGCTTGACGCTGCGAGATGCCAGACGCGACGCGAGTTCAAATTTGCGCTTCAGGTCGGTCGGATTGTTCTCCACGCCCAGCGAATAGAACTCGATCTCCTTCTGCAGAACTTCCTGGCGAAGAGCATTTGCCTTTTCGACCAGTCGTTCTTTGCCGGGATTTGCTCGCGCGCGGACGGCGGCTTCGGCGGCGTCTTCGCGAAGCATCATGACCTGAATTTCAATAATCTGTTCCTTGATATCAACCGCATTCGGTGACAGTTCGAACGCCTTGTTGAGCTGGTCCTGAGCTTTGCCGAATTCGCGACTGCTCTTGTAGACGTCCGACAGTTTCAGGTAGAGCCCGACGTTCTGCGGATCCTTGCGAATGGCGTGAATGAGATCGGCTTCCTCAGATTCACCAGGTGCATCTGCCGACTTCTGCTGACCCTTGCGAGCCTTTCGGTCTTCTTCGTACGCGTTGACTGGAGCCGTCGGCTGTTCGACTTTGACGTCGCGGGTTGACTGAGCATCCTGGACTTTCTTGGTGTCCAGCACCTGCATTGCGTCGCACTTGCTCATCATCGTCCGCGCTTCACCGTCGGTCGGAACGAGTTTGTAGATGCGTTCGAAACACGCACGCGCTGGTTTGTAGTCACCCTTTTCAAACAGGACCGCGCCCAGCCTGCGGTTGTAGTCGACATTGTTTCGGTCGAGTTCGACAGCGCGCTCCAGGGCGTAGCGGGCGACCTGACCGTAATCGAGCTGTTCCGCGGCTTCGCCCAGATCGTAGTAAAGCTGAGCATCCCAGGGATTGACGGCGAGACCTTCTTCCGCGGCCGCTTCGATGCTCTTCCAGTCCTTCTTCATGCGGCTGGTTTTGATTCGGCCCTTGACGCCCATCAGACGCATGCCGGCCATTTTGGCCCCGGTTCCGTTGTCGTTGTACGACTTGCGGAGGCAGCCGTGTCGCGACTGCCGGTACAGGACGTTGTCCGGGACGAGTTTGGAGCACGTGGAAAAGCACTCAATCGCATAGCCCCAGTTCTTGTGATTCATCGCTTCGGTTCCTTTGCGGAAGGAATCGGAGGCGGCTTTTTCCTGAGGAGTCTGACTCATAACTCGTTTTTCCGGTGTCGGTGCTGCGATCGGCAGGCTTGTTGAGAACGTCGTCATGGCGTTACGCTTTCACAGAATCTAGCAGAAAATTCGGAGTGCTCCACAAAGATGACCCTCACGGGCGTATTTGTTTTTGAATGAGCAAGTCCGGCGGCGCGGTATGTGCCGATGAGTCTGGGGCTCCGAACGGACCGACTTTCGTCCTTCCGGGGTAATAGCGAGGTTTCGAGGATTGCTCCGTCACAAAGTCGACGTTTGACGGCTTCAGCAGGGTTCCCGTTGCGAGCCGACGCCCGC
>CAZIGZ010000111.1:11054-21428 GCA_964538835.1 uncultured Chitinophaga sp.
GGGACACTGTGCTCCAAAAGACCGACAGAGAGGGGTTTCATGACAGTTCAGGAATGCCGACGGCTGATGGTGATCAACGTCGTTGGCCTGACCATGGAGATGATCGGTGAGAAGACTCCGAATCTCCGTCGCCTCGCACAGGACGGCTTTGCGCGGCCGATGCAGACGGTTCTGCCAGCCGTGACGTGCACCGTCCAGGCCTCGATGCTGACGGGATTGATGCCGAGCCAGCATGGGATTGTCGCGAACGGCTGGTACTTCCGTGACCTGTCTGAAGTGATGTTCTGGAAACAATCGAACTCGCTGATCCAGGGAGAGAAAGTCTACCAGACCGCGAAGGCTCGCCTGCCGTCTCATACGACCGCCAAGATGTTCTGGTGGTACAACATGTATGCGGACGTCGCCTGGTCCGTCACTCCTCGTCCGTCTTATCCGGCCGACGGTCGCAAGATTCCGGATACGTACAGCGAACCTTCGGAGCTGCGAGATCAACTGCAGTCCAAGCTCGGGCGTTTTCCACTGTTCAACTTCTGGGGACCAACTGCGGATATCCGAAGCACGGCATGGATTGCGGACGCCAGTGTCGAGGTCTTCAGGAACCAGAAGCCGTCACTGATGCTCGTCTACCTTCCTCATCTGGACTACAACCTGCAGAGGCTTGGGCCGGAAGATCCGGCGATTGCTGAAGACATCCGGCTGGTTGATCAGGAAGCCGGGAAGCTCATCGATGCGGCTCGTGCCGCCGATGCTGACGTTGTTGTTCTTTCGGAATACGGCATTACCCAGGTTCGTCAGCCGATTCACATCAATCGCATCCTGCGTGAAGCGGGCTACCTGCGAGTTCGTCGTGAACCGCTGGGCTGGGAAACTCTGGACGCCGGAGCATCGCGAGCCTTCGCAGTTTCGGATCACCAGGTGGCTCATGTGTATGTGAAGAACGCGGCGGATGTGTCGGCCGTGAAGATGCTGCTGCAGCGTGTTCCGGGAATCGAACAGGTTCTTGACGGTTCACAACGGAAATCTGTTGGCCTTGATCATGAGCGGAGCGGTGAACTTATCTGCGTCAGTTCGTCCGATGCCTGGTTCACGTACTACTTCTGGCTGGACGATCAACTGGCCCCGGATTATGCCAGAACCGTCGACATTCACCGAAAGCCGGGCTACGACCCAGCTGAACTGCTGGTGAACCCGGATCTGAAATGGCCCAAACTTCGCGTCGCTTCCAGGCTAGCCCGCAAGCTTCTGGGGTTTCGATACTACATGGACGTGATCGGGTTGAAGGCCGAAGTTGTCCGTGGAAGCCATGGGCGATTGCCGGACGCCGGGCGATTGGAGAAGGACGGCCCAGTGTTTCTGTGCTCCAGCCGGGCCGTCGAAAGGGACAATTTGAGGGCTCCGGACGTCCGAAATCTGCTGCTGAGCCTGCAATTTGGCGGTTGACGCTGGAGGACGGGCGGGGTTCCGGCAAGAATTCTTACGCCGTGTTCGCAGGGGGTGAACGCCGGCAGCGACATTGAAAACGAAAGGACTCGGATCAGCGGCAGGCTGAACCGGAGTCCAGACCAGGGCCCTGTCCCTGATTTAACCAAGGACCAACACAATGGCTGGGAAACCAGACCCCAAAAAGCCCGATCCCAAAAGTCCAGACGCCGCAAAGAAGGGTGCGGATGGTCAGGACATGCCTGACGTGGAGCAGGTGCTGTTTCAGGGACCGCTGTTTGGGCGAGAAGCGAACCTGAAGGCCAATGCGAAACTCGTGCAGGCGGCTCTGGTTCCTGTCAAGCAGATGATTTCCGACGCGCTGGCTCGACGATCTCATACGATCATCATGGAGCCTCGGGAAGGTCGTCTGGCCATTCGGTATGTGATCGACGGCATTCCCTATCCGGCTGCAGCGGTGCCGGGCCAGAAGGGAATTGCCATGGTCCAGATGACAAAGCTGCTCGCGGGCCTCGACCCCAACGATCGCAAATCAATTCAGACGGGTGGCATCAAGGCGGAGTTCGAAAAGATCCCGTACCACCTGATGATTGAATCTGTTCCAGCCGGCGGCGGAGCAGAAAAGCTTCGCATCAAAGTTGAGAACAAAAAGGTCGTTCGTCAGAAGCCATCGGAAGTGGGATTCCCGGATCATCTGAAGAACAAGATTCGAAACTACACGTCCGAACGAAGTGGCGTGATCCTTGTCTGTGGTCCACCGGACTCCGGTGTCACAACATTGACGGTGGTGACACTTCACTGTGTCGACCCGTATCTCTACCAGGTTTACAACCTTGCCGATCTGCAGGGACGAGAACTGATTAACGTCGCGGATTTCAAGCCGGAGCCTGGCCATGACATGGAACTGACGTTCGACCGAATTCTGCGTCGAGAAGCGGACGTACTGTTTCTGAATCCGCTGAAGTCTCCGCAGGATGCTCAAACGATTTTTCAGTATTCGGACCGCATGTCCTTCATCATGGAGATTCCTGCGAATACTCCGTTCGAAGCCCTGCAGAAGGTGATCGAATGGGTGGGCATCGACGAAACGCTCAAAGGCCTTCGCGCGATTGTGACTCAGAAGCTGATTCGCAAATTGTGCGATGACTGCAAACAGGCGTTCCGTCCGAATCCGATGCTGCTGAAGAAGCTGGGCCTGCCTCCGGAAACGACCGTGCTCTATCGCGCTCCTGCTCCGCCTCCGCCGGATGACCCGAAGGCCATGACCATCGAAGAACTCTGCAAGGACTGCGCGGGGGTTCCGTATCATGGTCGAGTCGCCGCGTTTGAGATGTTCGAGATGACCGATCCGATGAAGGAAGTGCTGGCCTCCGGAGTTTCGCTGGAAGCTGTTCGTAAGCAGATGGCGGCCGAAGGACAGACGACGCTTCAGAAAGACGCGATTCGTCTGGTGGCCGAGGGTAAGACGTCACTGGAAGAGATTCAGCGAGTCTTTAATCCGAATCCGGCCAAGAAAAAGCCAACGCAGGCTCAGCCTCGCCCTCCGGGAGCGAAGTAGTTGTAGAATGCCTTTGGCGTGTGTTGTGTTTCAGTCAAACAGGGAAAGTTGTTCAGGCATGCGAGTTCGTAGTTTGTTCAGTGTGATCCTGGTTCTTGCGGCATCCTGCGGTCTTCGGGCTGATGATGTCCCAGGGCTGGTGAATACGAAGCCTGCGGAAGGTCCGGCAGTGGCTTTGGGTGATGCGTGGATGGTGCCGTACGAAACGACGATCCCGGGAACGGATGTGACGTTTCGTATGATTCCGGTACCGGGTGGTGAATACACCATGGGCTCGCCGGACAATGAACCAGGCCGCAACAAGGACGAAGGTCCTCAGCGCAAGGTCAAGGTTGCACCGTTCTGGATGGGCGAATGTGAAGTGACATGGGCCGAGTACAAAGTCTACATGCAGTTGTATCGCCACCTGAAGGAGTTTCAGGCTCGCGGAATTCGTCAGGTCACTGACGCAAACAAGATTGATGCCGTGACGGCTCCAACGCCTTTGTACGAACCTGACTTTACGTTCGAGTTTGGCGATGAACCAAAGCAGCCGGCCGTTTCGATGACTCAGTATTCCGCTCGACAGTACACCAAGTGGCTGTCGGCAATCAGCAGTCAGCAGTTCCGTTTGCCGACGGAAGCCGAATGGGAATATGCGTGCCGTGCTGGTTCCGACAAAGCGTACTCGTTCGGAGATGACGCGGGACAGTTGGGTGACTATGCGTGGTTCGAAGGAAACGCAGAAGGCACTGGATCCAAAATCGTTCGCCAGAAGAAGCCGAATGCATTCGGCCTGTATGACATGCACGGCAACGTGGCGGAATGGGTGATCGACGGTTATCTGCCGTACGCTCCGAAGGATCTCGTTGACGCAGAAAAGGACTGGGCTCGAACAGAACGCCCGGATCCTCGCACCGTCCGAGGTGGCTCGTGGGAGTTCCCAGCGGAGCAATGTCGTTCCGCTTCTCGCCTGGGCTCCAACGACAAGGAATGGAAGGGCCACGACCCAAACCGTCCCTATAGCCCATGGTGGTTTACGTCAGATCCGGCTCGTGGCGTTGGCTTCCGCCTGCTCCGGCCGGCAAATGCGATGTCTCGCGATGACATCGAGAACTTCTGGAAGATCGACAGCGAAGATATCCAGTTCGACGTCGGTGAAAAGCTGTCCGAAGGCCGAGGCGTCCAGGGCATTGTGGATAAGGAACTTCCCGCAGCGATCAAGGCGCTGGAAAAGTGAGGGTGGTTTTCGGTTTTCAGTGTTCAGCAGTTGCATTCTGGGTAGCACGCCTGAAGGGCGTGTGCCGAAGGCGCCGGAAGCCATTGAGTGCACGCGGTATTGCCAAACGCAGGTGCACTGGAGCAGCCACGCTTTCACTCCGGCTTCCGACCGCTTCGCGTCACAGGCTTCACCTGTGCTACCCAAAGTCGACTGATTGTTCTCAATCGCTTTCAGCAGGAACAAATCGCAAACGGCTGAGGACAGCCGTTCTACACAGGAAGGCACGAACCTGAAGAACCGACTGGTCACATTTGTGTGCGTCGCCGGCATCATCGCAATCGGTTCCGTATGTGCCCTGGCCTGCGCTTTCACGAGTCCAGCTTCACCCACCGAACAGGCGCTTGCTCCGTTCGAGTTTAGACGTGCAGCGGCGTCCACTCAGGAAGCTGCTGCTCAAAGCCTGTTTCTTGGGGTTGCCACAGCGTCGCCACGAGATTTCGTGCAGCATCTGCTCCTGGGTGTCTGTTGTAACGAAATTGATGTGCTTCAGGATTTCGCCGAGGCAATGCATGCCACACGGTTCCGTCACGGTGACGAGGAATTCACCTATTACGAAATGTGTGAAAAGCAGTACCTGTCCGGGACTGAGACAACACGCCTGATCAATCGAAGCAGGCCGATTCGCGTCATTGCCAGCGCCGCATTCAACACATCAGATCCTGATGTGAAGGCTCTGTCGCTGGAAGCTGTATCAACATATTTCGGCGAACGCTTCGTCTCTGTCGATCTCGCCGGCGTGGGCTTGGACGGCCTTGAGTATCAGACACGCATCGTCGTTGCGCAGGTTCGTGATGGCTGGTACGCCATGCCCCGCTGCCGTAGTTCGAGGAACTTCTACCAGATTGCTGATGCAATGAGCCTTGAACGTGTTGAGGCTGAAGAAGCCAGGTAACAAGTCTTTCCAGGCGGAACTGCATGAGTTACTTTCGATCCGAAATTTCCAGACGTTAGCAGCGAAGGTCCCGAAAGCGAGTCTTTCCGCCTATGCTGCACTGGAGATCGGCGTCGAGACGGTAATACATGAACCGCCCTTTATGTCTTGCTTCAATCAGATTGGCATAGTTCATGATCTTCAGGCGATGTGAGACGCTCAACGAACCGGACTCGGGTTTCCCGCGTTTGTCGGGGGGCAGGCTGATCCGGGGCAGCAGGGATATCTGAAACATCTTCAGAATTCACCAACGACCTCTCCGTTGCCGCGGCTTCCGAGAGCCAGCCAGACTGTTCGGTCGATTGACGAAGACAGGAATTGAACGTGTCCGTCGCAGAACAGTGACTGGACTCCGCCAGAATGTCGGCTGTGTGACGCGACGTTGTGGGACAGTCGTCGCCACCAGTAGAAGTTGCGCTGGCTGTGAGGCAGGCCGCCCCGGCAGTCGATTCCGGGATCATTGGGCCCGCGAAGATGGTTGTACATCGTGTGTCCCGGTGCCCCGTACAGCAGGCGATTTCCTCGAGTCAGCTGCAGTCGGTTTCCTGCCACACAGTCGCCGGGGTAATTCAGCAGTTCCGGGCCGGCATTGCTGTTGTTGTTACCTGACGTGAGAACTATTCCGGTGGACGGGGTCTTGCCATTCCAGTTGCCACCGGCATTTGTCGAATCATTCGGGTCGGAAAGAACCTGTTCGCTGATGCAGATCGTTTGACTCGTTCCGTCAGTCACATCCTGAAGACGAACTGTTGAGTTTTCAAAGAAGACTCCTGTCACTGGCACCCCTGATGGATTCTGTGTCGAAACGGGCAGTGTGGTGCCAGTATTCAGGACATAGTTTGTCACACCGGCAAATCCCGCTCCCTGCGCGAGCGAGCGAATACCGAAGTCCGAAGGACACAGAAAAGCAGGTGGCTGTGTGATGCTCATCGAGTTATTGGCGGCTGTGTCGGGACCGTTGTTGAAATCGATCTGATTGAAGATGACGCTTTGTTCAAGATGAGGCAGCAATCCCGCGAAGGCCGAGAAGCAGTTTCCTCGTCCGGTTGTCGCCCCTCCGTTCGCACCGGATGATCCGTCATCCGTCGGTGACACATAAACAATGCGCCCAGGTGGAAATGTTCCAAACACGTCGGCATAGTTATGAAGTGCGATCCCAATCTGCCGAAGATTGTTTCGGCAGGCGGTGCGGCGAGCGGCTTCTCGGGCCTGCTGGACGGCTGGCAACAGCAGCGCGACCAGGATAGCAATGATGGCAATCACGACCAGCAGTTCAATCAGGGTAAAGCCTTGAAGCGTGGTTCGTCTTTGTATGTTCTTCTCTTGGATGCTCATTTTGTAGCCCACACGGAAACCGTCAGATCGTCACTCACAATGGCATGAACGTCATTTGGTTTTTATCGTGGCGGAAGTTGCTGAGCGACCTTCCGGGCTTTGATTCTTCAGAAACAGGAGACGCTGTCACAGCGTGACTATGCCAGTTTCTTGTCGTTCACATCCAGCCCTCCCGGCTCTCCGCTTCCCGCGATGTTCGGCAGTCAATACGATGAGATCCGGAAAGATCTGAACGCGGGATTGAGGGAAGGTGAGAGATGGGACTTCTGGCTGGGACAATTTTCGACCGACCGCCACATTGTGAACGATGTGAGAAGCCCGAGACGGAGTGCAAGTGCCCTCCTCTGCCGAAGCCAGAACCTGCCCGCCTCGCACCTGAAAAGCAGACGGCGAAGATTGCGGTGGAGAAACGCAAGCACGGACGCATGATGACCGTCATCCGAGGGCTCGCGGCGGCCGATAATGACCACCCTGCTCTCCTGAAGAAACTCAAAAACGCCTGCGGTGCCGGCGGTTCGATTGATGAAGACCTGATCGAACTCCAGGGCTCACACGTCGATCGAGTTGCTCAGGAACTGCAGAAGCTGGGTTACAAGGTGAGGAGGTAGGGAGGGGGCGGTTTTCGGTTTTCAGGGTTCAGGGCTCAGGGTTCAGGGTTCAGGGCTCAGGGTTCAGGGCTCAGGGTTCAGGGCTCGAATGTCTTGCGATGACTTATCGGGCTTTGATTGCCTGGATTTGCTGGTCGATCATGGCTTGCATGCCTGGGTCGTTCATTCGCTCTTTCAGTTCTTCCAGTTGTCGGATCAGCATCTGATTGGCGTCGCCGAGGTTGCCGTTGCCGCCGTTACCAAAGGCGTTTGCATTGCCGCCCTTGAAGGCGCCGTTGGCTTTGCCGAATGGCATGCCCGGGAAGTTGAAGCCAGCCGGCATTTTGCCTCCGGCGTACTGCTCATAGATGGCGGCTGCTTCCGGCTGTTTCTTCTTGAGATCATCCAGGTTCTTTGCCGTCAGTTCGATGGGCTCTTCACCGCCCGTGATGGAAACGAAGAGCTTTCCGCCGGCAAGTTCCTGAATGCTGGTTTCCAGCCCGCCTTCTTTGACATTAATGGATCGAACGCCGTTGACACTGGAGACGGAGACACTTCGATTCCTCTGACCGCCGCCTGCGAACTCATTGCCTGGTTTGTCCCAGCCTTCAAACGGCTTAATGCCATCCGCTGCCTTGCTGTTCAAAGCCAGCTTTGCGCGATCCGCCGTGGAAGGCTGTTCGCTCTCGCTGAGCATCTGCAGCGTCACTCGGGCGGCATCTTTCGTGTCTTCATCCTTTGACTGAGCGAGTTTCGCCAGCACGTCAATGGACTTTTCAATCGTCTCACGCTTGCCCGACAAGGCCGCTTTGGCCAGAGCGGGAATGGCGGCCTTGCCCATGCCCAGCAGCTTTTTCTGCGCCTGCTGACGTTTGGTCAGCCGTTCATGATCGAGCTGCGCCACCAGTTCGTCGATTTCGTTTGGCTTTGCTTCAGCGTCCGCGTTCGGTTTCTCATCGTCTGCCTTCGGTTGATCGGCAGGTTCTGTTTCATCGCCAGTTGGTTTTTCTTCAGCAGCGGGAGTGGAATCGCTGGCGGGCGTGTCGCTTTTCGCGGGCTTCTCTTTTGGTGAATCCTGAGCCAAAATTGAGGATTGTGCAAAGAGCGCCAGCAGGGATACGATGAGTGTCAAACGGTATGGGTTCATGAGTGAATCTCCTTGGATATCGGAAGTTTATTCGAGCCGACGGAGTGATACCATCGGGGTTATTCTTCACGTTGATAAATCGGCAGCTGTCGTGCGGAAACAGTCAGAGTGAGGACCGTCATGGCCGTGGGAAAACTGGTGTTGTAAGGGAACGTCTGATCCGGGTACGCCCAGCGACCATCCTGCTGCTGGTCCGGAAGAAGAGCTTCGTACATGACCGGAGCAAACTCATTCCAGTACTTGCCACCCAGTTGAAACATGGCCTGACCGCAGTAGTAAAACGCGTAGTACCGAAAGTGTTCCGGGCGCCCGTCGGGCATGGTCATTCTTGGCGGACGGCTGAGGATAAACTCCCCGGCGGCAGCGCAGTCTTCGTTACCATGTTCACCGCAGAGTTCCAGACACAGTAAAGCGACTCCGGTCATCGAAGCGGTCGGATTCCGCATGCCAGGCATGTAAGAAAATCCGCCGTTGTCTTCATGGCAATTCAGAATATACGACACGGCCACTTCAATATGTTCGTCTGGAACTGCCGCACCGTTCAGTTTGGCAGCTCGCAGGGCCATCACGGACCAGCCGGTCAGAGACAAGTCGCTTTCGGTGGTGCCCGGAGTATATCTCCAGCCGCCGGTGTTCGATTCGGACTTCGGAACTTTCTGTGCCTGAAGAAGAACGAGCAGTGCTTTGGAAAGCACATCGTCCAGTTTTCGCTGCCGAGTGGCATCGACCATCCCAGAGACTTCGCAAAGCAGCAGAGTCGCAATACTGTGTTCGTACATCAGTCCGCTGGTCCGACCCGTTTGCTTACGACAGATCAGCAGACCATTGTCCAGCTGCTGGCTGAGAACATAGTCGATGCCTCGATCAATCACGCTGCCATACTGTCCTCGCCCCGGCAAGTGTCCTTTGGCCAGAAATGCCATGACGGCCAGAGAAGTGATGCCTGTGTTTCCAGGACTGTTCGGTTCACGAAACGAGCCTGTCAGTTCAGGCTGCCCCATCGCGGCGGCGGCGTCAGAATCGATCTGTTGTTGTGCAAGATACTCGAGGCCACGATTGACAGCAGCGTCCAGACGCGGCTGATAGGTTCTTTGAATCTCATCCGCATCCTGAGCAATGAGAGTGCGACACAGCAGGACGAGACCGCACAGTGCTTGAAGCAACATGATCAGAACATGATGTCTCATCGTTGATTCTCCTGTTCTTTCTTCGCCCCACCTTCGCTCGATGGTGCGGAAGCGTTCTTGTCCGCGGATTCGATGCGAGACAACTGTTCGAAATAGTCCTCCACAACACCTCGATACTCCTGCGGCACCTTCGCATCGCGAACATCCAGAACGCTGCCATTCAGCATCCTGCGGGAACGAGTCCAGTTGGACGTCGAGGGTCCTCGAAGCTGTTCGGGCGAATCCAGTTGGTCGCTGGACTGAGCATTGCCCGTCGCACCATCTGGCCGATTCGACTTTCCACCAGGTTTCCCATTCGAGGGGTTCTTCGGTGATGACTGCTCCGCGGGTTTGGGCGAGCCATCATTGCCCGGCTTGCCGTCTTTGTCCGCCTGTTTGCTATTCGCGTCGGACGGTTTCCGGCCAGGGAATTGCGACTTCTTCGCTGCCTGATCGGCCAGTTGATTCAAATCGCGAGACAGCTCTTTGGCTCCCTCCGGGGTTGGTTTCTTCGCAGCCTGGGTCGCCTTTTCAGCGGCCTTCGCCAGCTGCTTCTTGTCACCGTTGTCCTTTGGCGGACCGCCACTCTTCTTCGGTGGACCGCCTTCTTTTGGTTCGCCGCCGTCTTTTGGTGCACCGCCGTCCCTGGGCGCACCTTCTTTTCCTTCCGACGCGTTCGCTTGTTTGCTTGAGTTGCCTGACTTGCCGTTGGATCCAGCTGAGCTGCCAGGTTTGTTGCACTGAGAACAGTTCTGGCAGGACTTGCAGACATTCTGCAAAGCCTGTGTGGCCTCATCGAGTGCTTTGGCTGCCTTCGACCGTTGCTGGTTCTTTGGTTCTTGGTTCTTGGGTTCTTGGTTGTTTGGCTGTTGGTTCTGAGGTTGTTGGTTCTGTGGCTGTTGGTTCTGTGGCTGTTGGTTCTGTGGCTGTTGGTTCTGTGGCTGTTGGT
>CAZIGZ010000112.1:0-20388 GCA_964538835.1 uncultured Chitinophaga sp.
CAAGGCGGATGGAACGAAGAAGGAAGTTCATACGGGCATCGAGTTCCCGAATGGACTGATCACCAGCCCGGATCAGACGCTGCTGAACGTGTCCGATACGAAAGGTCGCTTCTGCTGGTCGTTCCATATTGAGCCCGATGGATCGCTCAGCGCAGCTCAGGAATATGGCTGGCTGCATGTTACAGACCATGGAAAATCTGACGCTGACGGAATGGCCGTAGACACCGAAGGACGCGTCTACGTCACCACAAGTCTTGGTATACAGGTTCTGGATCAGCCAGGTCGAGTCAACTTCATTATTCGCAAGCCCGAACCGAAGTGGCTGTCAAATGTGACCTTTGGCGGGCCGGATCGGAAGACTCTGTACGTCACGTGCGGCGACAGTGTGTGGAAGCGCCGACTGAGCACGTCAGGAGTCGATCCCTGGAAAGCCCCGGTGACTCCACCAAAGCCCGGGCTGTGACGCCATCATTTTGCGGCCTACGAACGAATCGCTGACATTGCAAAAGGTCACCTATGACCCCGGAAGAGTTTCGCAGGTACGGACATCAGATCGTCGACTGGATTGCGGATTATCGTTCCGGTCTCCATTCACGCCCCGTGATGGCTCAGACAAAGCCTGGTGAAGTTCGAGCTCAACTTGCGCTGACTCCTCCGGAACATCCTGAGTCATTTGAAAAGGTGTTGCGAGATCTGGACGACGTCGTGCTGCCGGGACTTTCCCTTTGGCAGCATCCAATGTTCTTTGGATACTTCCCTGCCAACAGTTCTCTGGCCAGTGTCCTTGGCGACTTTCTCAGCACGGGTCTTGGTGTACTCGGACTCGCCTGGCAGTCAAGTCCCGCGCTGACCGAAGTGGAAGAAGTGGCGACCGACTGGCTGCGGCAGATGCTGGGGCTGTCAGACGCCTGGCAGGGAGTCATCCAGGATACGGCATCCACCAGCACACTCGTGGCGCTGCTGAGTGCTCGCGAGCGGGCCACCAACTACAGTCTGGTTCGAGGCGGAATGCAGGCAGAAGCGAAGCCGCTGGTTGTCTACGTCTCAGCGCACAGTCACAGTTCGGTGGACAAAGCTGCTCTGCTGGCAGGTTTTGGGCGAAGCAATGTTCGCGTCGTCGCACACGATGCAGAATTTGGGATGTGTCCGATCGCTCTAGAGCAGGCCGTTCAAAAGGATCTGAACGACGGGAATCAGCCTTGTGCTGTTGTCCTGACCACCGGCACAACGACGACTACTGCCGTGGATCCGCTACTGCAGAATATTGACATTGCCAGGCGTCACGGCTTATGGGCCCATGTCGATTCTGCCATGGCAGGTTCAGCAATGATTTTGCCGGAATGCCGCTGGATGTGGAATGGAATCGAAGGAGCCGATTCCATCGTCGTGAATCCTCATAAGTGGCTCGGTGCCGCCTTTGACTGTTCCGTCTACTATGTACGCGACGTTCAGCATCTTGTGCGAGTCATGTCCACGAATCCAAGTTATCTTCAAACGACCGCTGACGGTCAGGTAAAGAACTATCGCGACTGGGGACTTCCTCTGGGCCGGCGTTTTCGTGCCCTCAAATTATGGCTGCTGATTCGGGAGCAGGGAATCAGCGGCCTGCAGAACCGCCTTCGACGAGATCTTCAGAATGCTCAGTGGCTGGCGAATCAGATTGCTGGCACTGCGTCATGGAAAGTCCTTGCTCCTGTGAAGCTGCAAACGATCTGCGTTCGGCACGAACCACTGGACCTGAGCGGTGAGGAACTCGACCGCCACACATTGAAATGGGTGAATTCGCTGAATCAGTCCGGCACCACCTACCTGACGCCCGCCATTCTGGAAGGTCGCTGGATGGTTCGAGTTTCCGTAGGAGCTGAAAACACGGAGCGACATCACGTGGAAGCCCTGTGGCAGGCAATGCAGCACTCAGCAAAAGACCAGGCCATGTCTCACTGAAACAGCGGAGACAGCCGGCAGCATCACCGGCAGCAGCATCACCGGCAGCAGCATCATCCTGGAACGAGGATCCTCGCGGCGTTTGGCAGAACCGTGAATGTCGCAGGAAGTTTGCCGGGGGTTTCTCCGTCCAGTTCGATCGGGACATTCCGGCGGGTTTCGAGGTTCTCAATACGGATCCTTGTCGCCTGCCATGTCTTGACTTCCGGCAGCCTCTTGAGAGTTCCATCATAAAGATGTCGCAGGTGTCTCAATGCGGTGAAGAATCCGGGATCTTCAATCGCTGTGATATCGAACTTGCCATCGTTCAGCAGTGCGTCGGGAGCAATTCTCATGTTTCCGCCAAACCATGGACCGTTGGCGACCGCGATGGTCTTCATCTGATTCAGCAGAACAGGTTCGCTGTTGTCATCAAGAGTAATACGCAAAGCAACATTTCGAAACCGCATCAGTGCTTTGAGTGTGGCGATCAAGTACGGGAGCTGTGACCCCAGTCGCAGTGTGGCGGAGTTGACCAGTCCGGAAACTTCAGCACTGATCCCGCAGGACGCCACATTCAGAAATGCTCGAGTCCGCAGCTGGCCGTTCTCCGCGGTGTATTCCACCATCCCGACGTCCACATTTCTGGATGTTCCCTGCAGGAAGGCCTCTGCGGCACGAGTCACCTCGAAGGGCATTCCGATCGCTGTCCGAAAATCCCCGCCCGTCCCGTAAGGCAGCAACCCAAGCCGGGGCGATTCAGAATCCGCAGCATGGCTGGCCACAGCTCCTGCATCAACAAGCCCATTCAGAACCTCATTTAGTGTCCCGTCACCCCCAACGGCAATGATGTGTGACCGTCCCTGATGCACGGCTTCCTGAGCCAGAACACGACAGTCACCTCGGTGCTTTGAGAGATATTCCGAGCAATGTTCGAACGGCAGCAGGTGATGCCTCAGCGCGGCAAAAATCTGAGGCCAGATTCGCCCAAGTCTCCCGCCGCGAGCACGAGGGTTCACGATGAAAGCGATTGAACCAGGCAATAGTCTCTCCCGAAGAGCGCTGGCCAGCTGCGGACAGCGACCAGGATCAGCAAACATTAAGGGCGTGGGAGATCAGGAGTCAGGCAATCTACGTCAGTCAGCCGGGTCAGCAGGCTGCGTCGTACATCGTATTGACCTCTGACCGATCATCAATCAGCCAGCCTCACCAATTCTCCAAAATCATGGCAACCACGAATCTGTGTTTCTCAGTGCGATTTGTCTTGGTACGATGCTTTTGGTGTTGAAGTATCAATGGATTGGAACGACGTGGAGCTGCGTCATGCCGGCCATCAATGTGCCTTGTCCTGCCTGCAAATCATCGCTGAAGCTGCCCGACGAAAGCTATGTCGGAAAGAAGGCGAAGTGCCCGAAATGCAGTCATCGATTCGTGATTGCTCTTCCTGGGACTGCCGCGCCGGGTGAAGACGAAATCCCAGTGCTTCCACTGGCACCGAAGATGGGAACATCCGCACGATGGGTGCCGGATGATCCGCAGATGCCCCCAACGATTCAGTTTCCAGGGGCATCCACGCCGAATGCTGCTCCAGCTCCTGCTCAGATCCCGAGTATTCCATCGCCCGTGGAATCCGGATCAACCACCGTCCCCGAATTCAGCACTGCCACCGTGGCCAGTTCATTGGTCGTGCCGGCCGTTGCGTTGCCCGATGCTGAACCTCCTCGGGCCGTTGACCGAATTCGACGCCGGAAAAAATCGAATCGCACCAACTACATCATCATGGCGGTCACATGTATCCTGGCGATCGGAGGGGCCACAGCGTTCTTTCTCAGCGGCGGCGGGAATGCGGGAGCTTCGCCAAAGAAGCCTCAACAGAATGTCGCGTGGCAACAGGAAAAAGCCAAACAGGCGGAATCCAACAAGGCCGCTGAACAGCTAAGCCCAACCTCCGGGAAGCCAATCGCCCTGGATTACATTCCGTTTACCCCGCACGTTCTGATCCACCTGCATCCATCAGAACTGTGGAAAGACAATCGCACCATGGGTGAGTTTCGAGCGATGCTCGGTGACCTTTCCACATGGCTTGAAGAAGACCTGAAAGCTCGTACTCGCTTTGCCCCATCGGATATCCGGGAACTCACCATCGCCCTCAACTTCGGTGCGCGCCTTGCGCCTCCGGAAGTGGCAATGGTTGTCAGGCTGCGGGAGAAGCAGGTCAACTTCCAGAAGATCCTGAAGGGCCCCATGCGGCCGGATGAGCGAGTCGAAATCTATGAACCTGAAGATTTCACCTACATGGTGATTGATCAGGAAACTTTTGTGGTTGCCACCAAAGAAAGCGGCGAGGAACTTGCGGACTATCGAAACAGCGAAGCCCTCGCTTCTCCTGACATGGAGCCATTGCTGACAAAGTCTGATCGCGATCGGCATCTCTCCATTATTTTTGATCTCAAGATTCTGGATTCGCATCTGGAAGACGCATTTCTGCCTCAGCTTCAGATGGTCGCAGACCGCTTTGTCGTCTGGCTCGGCGAGGAAATCGAAACGGTTTCCTGGAGCATGCATCTGGAGCCGAATTTCTACATGGAGACGCTTCTGCACAACGCCAGCGACAGTACAGTGTCCAAGGTGCAGCGACACGCTCAGGTCCAGCTGAATCGTCTCGGTGAAGACATGCTCTGGGCTGTGAAGAAAATGAAGCCGACGGAAGTTGGCGCCCGGCAGATGATTGGTCGCTTCCCTGCCATGCTGCAGGCGTTGAACGTAGGAACCACGGCCCACGTCGCACCCGGCTGCGCTCGCCTTGTCACAATTCTTCCAAAGCATGCCGCCACCAATATCGCCGGTGCCGCCATGTTGACATGGAATCAGTCGCTCGTCACAGATTTTTCGGATCAAACCAAGGTGACAAAGAATGACGAAGTGAAAGTCCCCGACAAACTGGTCGAACGACTTCGCATGAATGTGCTGATTGACTTCCGGCGAACACCGCTTCAGGAAGCCTTTGGATACATTGGTGAGTCCATCAAGACGGACGTAACGATCGACGGTGATGCTCTGAAAGCCGCAGGGTTTACACAGAACATGCCTCAGACGTTTGAACTTGGGACGGTGACCGCCCTGGCCGCCATCGATCGAATTCTGGACAACTATGCCAAAGAGCGTGATCCTCTGGTTCTCGTTGTGGACGAAAAAGGCAAAAAGCTGATGCTCAGCACCAGGAGCAAAGCCGAAGCGGATGGCCTGACACCGTACGACACCAAAGCGAAGTAAGCCGGTTGCTGTGATCTGAAGATCCGAAAAGCCCGCTGTCACTTTTCTTTGAGTGCGGACTGCAATACCCTCGCTGCGATTTCATTCCGTTCTTTGCGAGGAAAATCGATGCGAACGATCATTGCCGTTCTGTGCCTCCTGATATCACTTTTCGTCAGCCAGCCGCTTACTGCCGAGACCCTGATTTACGCCTCTCGGCTGATTGATGGACGACAGGCTGAACCGATCAGCAAGGTCACTCTGATTGTCGTTGATGGCAGGATTCGCGACATCGTTGCCGGATATCAGGAGCCCGCATCCGGCGATCGAGTCATTGATCTCCGTGAATACACTGTCGTCCCGGGCCTGATGGATATGCACACTCACTTGATGTCCCAGCACTCGAAGGACTCCTACACAGAGAAGTTCTTCATGGAAGAATCCGATTACGCGCTTCGTTCAACGGTGTATGCTCGAGCCACTCTGATGGCGGGCTTCACGACGGTGAGAGAATTGGGTGACAACGGAATCAACTCGGTGTCGCTGCGCAAGGCCATCAATGAAGGATGGATCATCGGGCCACGGATCTTCACGGCTGGAAAATCGCTGGCGACAACCGGAGGACACGCAGACCCGACCAATGGACTAAAGGGGGATTACAGGCGTGATGCGGGGCCTGTCGACGGTGTCGTGAATGGTCCGGATGATGCTCGCAAGGCCGTACGCCAGCGTTACAAGGACGGTGCCGATCTGATCAAACTGACTGCAACCGGGGGCGTTCTGAGTCTGGCTGCCAGCGGTCAGAACCCTCAGTTCACCGAAGAGGAACTTCAGGCCATCGTCGAAACCGCAAGAGACTATGGAATGACGATCGCTGTACATGCTCACGGATCTGACGGGATGAAGCGTGCGGTGCTGGCAGGAGTCGATTCCATCGAGCATGGGACGTTCATGACGGACGAGATTATTGAATTGATGAAGGAGAAAGGAACCTGGTGGGTTCCGACGAACATGGCGGGCGAATGGGTGGCCATGAAGGCAGAAGAGCCTGGATACTTCCCGGAAATCGTTCGTCCCAAAGCCGCCGCAATCGGACCAGCGATCAGAGACACATTTCGGCGGGCCAACAAGGCGGGTGTAAAGATCGCGTTCGGCACCGACAGCGGAGTGTCCGTTCACGGTGAGAACGCTCATGAGTTTGAACTGATGGTTGAAGGTGGCATGTCGCCCATGAATGCGATTCAGACGGCCACCCTGAACGCATCCAGGTTACTCCGAATTGATGATCGGCTGGGGACCCTGGAAAAGGGCAAGATTGCAGATGTTGTTGCTGTCAAAGGCAATCCGCTCGAAGACATCAGCGTTATGAAACAGGTCGTTTTTGTGATGAAAGAAGGGACTGTTTACCGGGAGCCCTAGAAGGCTGCAGACAAAACAATTCCGGCCCGTCGTTTTCTGCTTCGAGAAACTGCCGCTCAGGCCCGGTAATTGGCTCAAGGCCGATCGCCACTGAGCCAGGAAGCACGATGGACTGCCGGTGATCGCTGGTGCGAAGATGCTCGCTGACACACTGGAAGTGCGCAACTTGTTTTTGTTTCAAAGAAAAGCGGTTTCGCGCCACCAGCCGCGCGTCAAATGTAGGGCTCATTCCGTTCCTGACAGGTGTGCAGCGCGGCTGCTGATTTGGGAAGGACTCCAGGGAGTCAGACCGATACCACAGGCACCGACGCAAACCGTCGGAAGAAACTGCCGAAATTGCCGGTCTCTTCTGAGCCGCAAATTCGGCAAAAGAACTACATCGCAATCCTGATGAATGGGCTGAGTCGGTGTGACTGTGGGGAGCAGTGCCGGCAGAGTCCATTTGGCCGTCAAACTCGGACCAGCGCAAGGATCAATTTTGCATGTGTCAGCCTGTTGCAGCTCCATGTCTCCCGGAAACACCTGCTGAAGTTCGCACGCTGGATCATTTGCGGCACTTTGTCCATATCACGCTGTGTCGCAAAGAGAACCTTCTGGAACATCACTTCCCGATGACAGAAATGGAGTTGCTGCAGAACGGTCGCCGATGTGGGTTCCAGTTTGTGCTGCATGGCCCAAGAGCGGTCAAACTTGCTGCCGTCTGGGCGGAATCCTCGAATGAGATTCTGCTGTATGACGCCACCGGCCAGAGATTTGGCCGTATTCGATTGCCTCATCGCCTGAGCCCCTGATGAACGGCGCTGCCGACTGAGCATCACAGCTCGTCAGCTTAAGCCGCCCGATTCCATCATCATCGACCGTGCAACAGCAACAGCCCCGGCGACAGCATCCTCAACAAGGATGCAACGGTGGATTATGAGTCCCTGAACATTCAACGAGCGACGGATCTCGTTTCGGTACGCTGTCTGGTTCAGCAAAACACTGCCTGTCATTGCCAGTGAAAGCCCATCAGACATCCCAAGGCGACGTGCGACCGATGTCACCATGCTGGCAAGTTCTGTCGCCTGAAAACGGATGATGTCGCACGCAACCTGATCGGCGAGTTCCGCCTGCGCGAACACGACTGGTGCCAGTCCGGCGATCACACCCCGCGGAATCTCCGAGCCATACACCGCAGAGACGATTTCCGAAGGCTGTGAAATGGAAAGGTGATGCAGCACAGCCTCGCTCAGCCCGGTTGCCGGTCCTCGTCCATCCACGTGCCGAATGATCGCCTGCAGCCCGGACAAGCCAACAGCGTAGGCACTGCCTTCGTCGCCAAGAAGATAGCCCCATCCTCCGGCTCGACCAATACGGCCATCATTGGTACGGCCCCAGGCCAGTGATCCCGTCCCTGCAATCAAAGCGACTCCGGTTCCGTCGCCGTTCTCCGCATAGAGCAGCGGTACGGCATCATTGACGACTCGGATCCGCTCTGAGATTCGCTGCTCATCCGCCCATCGCAGAACCACCGCACGATCTGATGGTCGGTCCACTCCTGCAAGCCCAAAGCATGCGGCTCGCACAGTCTGTCGTTCGATTCCGGCTCTGTTGAATGCGTCCTGAACAGCATTATCAAGATTTGCAATTGCGGTTTGAGGACCAACAGCCCGTTGATTCGAAGGTCCTGCTGTCCCCACTCCAAGTACATCATGGATGGATGCTGATGCCAGCCAGGCCACCGTACTTGTCCCACCACCATCAATCCCCAGAATCAGGTCATGCCGGCTCATCAGATACTTTCACCCAAGTGGCATCGTTTTCGCTACTTATGGAGCGTTCCCGGAAACTTCTGGCTCAAAGGGCCGAAGTGGGGGGAAAACACCAGACAGAAATCCTGAGGTGTGTTGTTTTTCGACTACGCACCGCAAAATAACACAGAATCACACGGAAAGGAGTTTCGGCCGAACCCCAGAGGATTTCCCCGGTGGGATTCGCTCGGATTAGTCCGAATCTTCAGCCATAGCGATAACGGGTTTCTGGAAACTCACCACCCACGATCAAGTCCGAATTGACCGGAACCGAGTCAAAACTAAGTGTTTCCATCTGAATTGATTCGGACTGCACACGAACCCACACAACACGAATGACTGACTGGCAAGACCTTACAGCTCTGAGCAAATCACTTAGGTACCGATGCAGTTTCTGTCGGAAAGTGCTGACGGCGGTCCCTTTGAAGGGGGTTTCGTACCTGCTCTGGATTCTGGGGTTTCGAGAATACTATTGCCCACACTGCTTTGAAATCCGCGTGCGGCCGGCCTGGTGGTTGAGATGGCTGGTCTCGCCAGTGAGATATCTGTTCCAGGTTCTCTTCAAATAGCGTTCCCGTCCAATTCTCCTGCTGCAAGGGCCCGACATGCATGACCGGGCCCGTTGTCACGCCGATGTGAGACTACTTTGCGGCTCCGGCTTCTTCAGCCACCGGAGTAACCGCAGCTGCGGGTGCAGGCGATTGCGTCGCCTCTGCCTTTGGCAACCATGGTGCAATAACGAGAGCAGCAATAGACACGAGTTTGAGCAGAATGTTCAGCGACGGACCGGACGTATCTTTGAACGGGTCGCCAACCGTATCACCAACAACCGCGGCCGCATGAGCGGTGCTGCCTTTGCGATATTCGACACCATTCACGGTAACTCCGCCTTCAATCATCTTCTTGGCGTTGTCCCACGCACCACCCGAGTTCGACTGGAAGATCGCGAGCATCACACCGCTGACAGTCACTCCGGCAAGAAGACCGCCCAGCATCTCCGGACCACCAATAAAGCCAGCCAGCAATGGTCCGGAAATGGCCATAATGCCAGGCATCACCATTTCTCGCAGTGATGCTCGTGTGGAAATGGCAATACAGCGATCGCAATCGACCGCCCCCATCGCCTGATTCACCAGAGCCTGATCTTCCGCATTCCATTCTTCCGCAGCAACGTGTTCATTCCTCTTGCACACATTCAGTGCTTTGACCAGCAAAGGTGTCTCACGAAACTGGCGACGGACTTCTTCAATCATGCTGGCAGCAGCACGGCCAACGGCTCGCATTGCCATCGCGGAAAACAGGAACGGCATCATCGCACCGATGAACAGTCCGCACATGACCTTGGGAGCAGCAACGTCGATCACCGTCAGGCCAGCCGTTGTCATGTAAGCGCTGAACAGCGCCAAAGCGGTGAGAGCTGCTGAGCCGATTGCAAACCCTTTGCCGATGGCAGCTGTTGTGTTGCCGACCGCGTCCAGCTGGTCCGTTCGAGCACGAACTTCTTTCGGAAGTCCACCCATCTGAGCAATGCCGCCGGCGTTATCGGCAATTGGACCGTACGCGTCGACCGCCAGCTGAATGCCCGTATTGGAGAGCATGCCGACAGCCGCGATTGCGATTCCATAGAGCCCCGCCAGTTCATGAGCCCCCAGGATGGCGAACGCAATCGTCAACATCGGAATGGCTGTTGAGAGCATTCCCACGCCCATACCGGCAATCACATTCGTCGCAGCACCAGTCACTGACTGCTCCACAATCTCGATCACGGGCTTGCGACCGGACCCCGTGTAGTATTCAGTGACGAATCCAATCAGGATCCCTGCGGCCAGACCGATAATGGAAGCCCAGAAGACGCCCATTCGAGTAAACTCGATCCCGCCAGGTCCTTTCCATGTCGCCGGAAGCATCTGCTGGATAATGAAGTAGCTCGCGACCAGCATGATCGCAGCGGCAATCAGCTCGCCTCGATTCAGGGCTTTCTGAGGATCAACGTCATCTCCACCGGAAACAAAAAACGTTCCGATAACAGACGACAGGACACCGGCAGCTCCCAGAACAAGTGGCAGCAACACGGCACTCATTCCGCCATACGATTCTGCAAACTCAGACTGCAAAGCAAACGTTGCTCCAAGCACCATTGCTCCCACAATCGCACCGACATAACTCTCGAACAGGTCAGCCCCCATGCCTGCAACGTCACCGACGTTGTCGCCAACATTGTCAGCAATCGTCGCTGGATTCAGTGGATGGTCTTCAGGAATGCCGGCTTCCACTTTACCGACAAGGTCCGCACCGACGTCCGCTGCCTTCGTATAGATCCCGCCACCAAGGCGAGCGAACAGGGCGACGGACGAGGCTCCAAACGAGAACCCCGTCAACACATTGATCACTCGAGTCAACTCGGCAGGTCCTGAGCCAAAGTACTTCAGGTAAACGACAAACAGGCCTCCAAGTCCGAAAATACCAAGACCGACAACTGTCATGCCCATCACAGATCCGCCACCGAACGCGATCAGCAGTGCCGGCGCGATTCCTCGTCGAGCCGCATTCGCCGTTCGGACATTGGCCAGCGTTGCCACTCGCATGCCCAGGAAGCCGGCGAGCCCGGAAAACAACGCTCCAATGATGAATGACAGAGCGACCAGAGGATGAGAATCCTTCGTGGTTCCCGAAAGATACATCAGCGCCGTGGCGACCAGGATGAAGCCCAGCATCACGCTGTATTCGGCTTTCAGGAAGGCCATCGCACCGTTGCGAATGCGGTCAGCAATACTCCGCATCAGTTCGTTACCCGGATCCTGCGAAGCAACCCAGGAATAACGGTACGCACTGAACGCGAGGCCAATTGCTCCAACAATCGGAACGGCATACACCAGCGGGCTCATACAGACTTCCTGCTACCTTAGGCGGTCAAACTTCAGCGATTCGTTCGAGCAATCCCCGCACAAAATCAGACTGACTATTCGAACGCGTATGTCTGTGAGCAGGCAACGTCCATTCCGGAAAATCGGTGGCCGCTGGATCCAAAACATGCACCAGCGGCGAAGTGAGCCAGCGATGCAGGTCGCTTTGATTCCAGTCGGCCGACGATAAGGTCAGGAGACAGTCGCCCGGTGGGGGTCCGTTTTCTAGCAGACGAATCTCGTTCTGCGAATGATCCCCACGGCCAGATTTTTGCCAATCGCAGACTCTGGATGCTCAGAACACGCCGTGTTTGGCCTGAATTCTCCAGATTTCGATTTTGATTGCACGATGGACTGACTTCGAAGCCGAACGTCGACCAATCCGGACCAGGCAGACACCTGCCAAATCTGCCGGGGCAGTATTCACGGGAAGGAGCAGTTTTGCCTGTTCCAGAGGCCCATTGCACTTCCTGCCGATCGTCGCACACTTTCACGGCGCGCCCTGCGAAGGAACCGCGAGACAGCGTCAATTCGCGTTGACGGTTCGAAATTGCTCCAGGTAATGTCTGACTCGCATGGCTCAAAGCCGCGCTGATTTCCGCCCCTGAACCTTGTCGTCATCCCCGACATTCTTCAGGTCTCAGACCTTCCTTAAAGCGACGTCCAATCAGGTCGCTCAGGGTCGTTCGGGTCTGAAATGGAATGGAAACCAGACGTCGGTTCTGGCGGTGCGAAGGAACTACTGCGCCTTTCTCAAATCGCAGCAGGGCCGATGTGGCTCAGGATCACTGAACCGTTCTGTCTCAGACCGGGTCTTCTGTTGAAGATACCGGTGAAGCCAGGTGAAGATCGTGACTTCACCGGAAGCCGAAGACGCTGCGGCAAAGTACGGTCCTGAGAATTCAACTCAAAGCGAAAACTCCCGATCCACGGGTGTTTCCGTTCCTTTCTGTCCTCACTCCTCAATCTCCTGTCGTTTGCAGCGATCCGTTCGCCTGAACATCGCCTGCACACGCAGTCCTCTCCTGACTGACAGCCATCCGGCTGCACAGTCATGTTTCCGATCGCCATCTTTGTTCGCAAAATCGACTCACCCGGAGTCGAGTTCCACGCTGCGCGCAGATGTTCGGCGATTCTCCGCTCCCGGAGTCCCGTCATGTCGTTCGACCTTCCTCAACGCTATTCCATCCGCTTCCATCATTCCGTGCTGATCGTGCTGCGATCGCGAATGACGGCTCTGGCCTGCCTCCTTCTGGCCACAATGTTGTGTGGCTGTGCTGGCGGCCTGATGTCGATGCCCGGAGCCGCTGCGTTGTCCGACAAATTCTCGTGGGACAAGAAGAAGGACGACGAGGCAAAGAGCTCGCGTCGCAAGAAGGAAGAAGACAACGACTTTGGCAACAAGGTCGAAACACCACTTCTCTCAGAATACATGAGCGTCCAGGGGAACAGCCTGGTTGTGCTTCGAGGCGTCGGACTTGTCACAGGCCTGAACGGTGATGGCGGTGATCCTTCCCCATCAACGCTTCGCACCCAGCTGCAGAATGAAATGCTTCGTCGAGGCGTGAAGGACGCGAAGAAGATCCTGGCTTCTCGCGACACCGCACTGGTGGTCGTGACGGCCTATCTCCCTGCGATGGTTCACAAAGGACAGAAGTTTGACGTTCGTGTGGCTCTGCCGCCGAACAGCAACGCCCGCAGTCTGAAGGGCGGATGGCTGCTGGAAACTCGTTTGTTTGAAGAACAGAACTTCGAAGGTCGATCGTCCCTCCGTGCTCAGGAATATGCGGTAGCGGGCGGTGCGATCCTGACTGGCCTCGGCGTCCGTGACTCAGAAGAGCGACAGGCGGAATTGATGAACGGCACCATTCCCGGCGGTGCCATTTCTAAAGTGGATCGCGATCTGCGAATCGTTCTGCGAAGCGACAAAAAGGGAACTCGAAACAGTCAGCGTATCGCCAACGCCGTTTCGGAACGTTTCCATCGGTACAACAAATATGGTCAGCGAGTCCCATGTGCGGAAGCGAAAGATGACACACTTGTTCTGCTGAAGACTCACGAGCAGTACGCAAACAACTTCCCAAGATACCAGGCGGTCATTCGCAACCTGGCTCTCAATGAGAGCGATGTTGCTCGCCGTATGCGGATGGAAGTCCTGGCTCGGGACATCATGGAACCGGAGAAATGCCAGCTTGCAGCTCTACAGCTCGAAGCTATCGGTTCAGACTCCATTCCGTTCCTCAAAGACGCACTCGACTCAGAGAACTTTGAAGTTCGATTCATGGCGGCTCAGTCTCTGGCGTATCTGGAAGATCCAAGCGGAGTTCCCGTTCTGCTGGAAGCGGCACGTGAACAGCCGGCTTTCCGAATCTATGCCCTCGTGGCACTGTCAGTCGTGCGAAACGACGCGGATGCGGTTCTCGCTCTGCGAGAACTCATGAATACGGAGTCACTCGAAACACGCTACGGAGCTTTCCGAGCCCTCAAGGAACTTGATCCCAACGATCCGGCTCTGCATCCGATCACGTTCAAGAATCGATTTACTGTGCATGTGATCGAATCAAGCGGCGAGCCAATGGTCCACGTGACTCGCCGACGAGCTCCGGAAATTGTGATCTTCGGCGAAACACAGGGCTTTAAGCTGCCGCTCGTTCTGAACGCCGGACGCAACATTCGCGTCACAGGCGAAACCGGAAGCGACACCGTCGAAGTGACGCTTTACCAGTTGAACGCGGAACCTCAGCGTCAGCGTATTGCCAACAACATCGTTCAGATCCTTGATACCTGCGGCGAACTCGGTGCAACCTATCCGGACGTTGTTCAGCTTCTCGTCGAAGCTGATCAGCAGCGAAACTTCCGAGGACAGTTTGGTATCGATCGTCTTCCTCAGGCCGGCCGACTTTACGTGAAAGACACGGATGATCTGTCAGCGGCTACCGAAGACGACGACAAAGACAAGAGCAGTCGTCAGATCGGCAATGCCAAGATGCTGCCCGAATTGTTCGACGAACTGGATGAAGAAGAACTCAAGGAAAACGAAAGTGCAGAGAAACTGCTGAAGCTGGACTTCAAGGAAGTTAACAAACGCGATGAAAAGGAAGCGGCACTCAAGGGCCGTGTCATCGATGACCTTCCGGAAGGCAAAGCACGGACGACTGATGAACCTGAAACGCCTCAGGCTCCAGATGAGTCTGGTGTCCGAATGGAATCTGATGACACCGATTCTGAGTCATCCGATGAAGCCTCGAACAACGACGAAGACAAAAAGAACGCCACTTTGGGCGAAGGTCTAGATGAATCATCTGAATCGAAGTCCGAGCCTGGCATGGAGGATCAGAAAGAAATCGAAGACTCCCCGGAAAAAGACGAATCTGCGGAAGCGACAAAGCCTGCTCCGAACCGCTGGGGCTGGCTGGACCGTATTCGCCGTCCATTCGGTGGACTGTCCGAGCCAGAACCGGCAACCGAACCCTAGTGTCCTGAAGGTTCTCAGCTTCGGCTGAAATCCTATGTTCGTGTCTCTTCCACCCGACATCAACGCAACCAGTTACCGATCGTTTTGCCTCTTCGGGTAAAACAGGAACGTTCTCAGAATGCTCAAGTCTCTCGAACTCTTTGGATTCAAGAGTTTCGCAGACCGCACGATCTTCGACTTCGCGGCCGGAATCACCGGCGTCGTGGGGCCGAACGGGAGCGGCAAGAGCAACGTCGTGGACTCAATTAAGTGGATCCTCGGCGACCAGAGTGCCAAAAGCCTTCGCGGCAAAGAGATGACCGACGTCATCTTCAACGGATCCGCCAGTCGAACCGGATCTCAGTTTGCTGAGGCAACGCTCGTGTTCGACAACCGCAGCCGCTTCATTCCTCTCGATCAGGATGAGGTGTCAATCGGACGTCGCCTCTGGCAGTCCGGCGATTCCGAATACCTGGTCAATCGGAACGCCGCACGACTGAAGGATGTGCGCGAGCTGTTTGTGGGAACCGGTGCTGGTGCCGCCACATACTGCATCATCGAACAGGGTCGAGTCGACCAGATTCTTCAGTCGAATGCCGCAAACCGTCGCCTGATCTTCGAAGAAGCGGCCGGCATCAGCCGCATGAAGCAAAAGCGCACCGAAGCGCTGAAGCGTCTGGAGCGTGTTGAGCAGAACCTCGTGCGTCTGTCGGACCTCGTGGACGAAGTGGAAACTCAGGTCAGTACGGTTCGAAGTCAGGCTCAGCGTGCAACACGCTACCGAGCCGTTTCAACGGAACTGGAACAACTGTGGGTTGGTCTGGCCGCGGATGATTTTCGCCGGGAGTCCGGTCATCGCGACGCTCTCGCTCAGCAGCGGGAGGAGTCTTCGTCGCTGCTGGAACAGCTTCGCGAACAACAGAAGGCCGCAGAAGCTCAGGTGGCCGAAGCCGACGCGGCACTCTCAGAAGTCGATGATGCGTTGAGAGAAGTTGAGCGTCGTCGCAGCGATCTTCGAAGCCGCATCGCGAGTCTGGAAACGACCGTGCGACATCAGGTGGCTCGGGAAGCGGAGCTGCAGTCCGATCTTCAACGACTCCATCGTCAGCAGAATCTTCTGAAGAATCGAGTTGTCGAAGCCGAAGCGGAAGAGCAGCATCTGCAGTCCGTTCTGGAACTGGAACGGTCTGCCTACGAACGGAAAAAATCCGCACTGCTGGCCGGCGATGATCAGGTCGTCCAGCTTCAGCAGGCGCTTGCCTCGTCGCGTGAACAGGTTGATATCACCCGGCAGGAACTCCTGCAGCAGGTCCGACACAATTCGACAGCCGCGTCCGAACTGAATTCCCTTCGCTCACAGCATCAGCAGACTCTGCAAAAGCGATTCACGCTTGAGGCTCAGGCAACGTCGCTGGATGCGGAGCTTCAGTCCATCGTCCAGACAACTCCGTCACTCGAACAGGTCCTGATCGAAGCACAGAAGGAGTTGCAGGCGGTTGAGAACGAAGCGGATGAACTGCTTCAGAATCGCGAAAGACTCCTGGGCGAAAAGAACCTGAGTCAGCAGTCTCTGGCCGATCTGCGCGAACAGCGAAGCGGGCAGATGGCTCGTCGTGCCGTACTTGAAGACCTTGAAGACCGGCAGGAAGGTTTCGGGATCGGCGTGCGGGAAATTCTTCGCCGCGCCGAGGAAGCAGATTCAGCGCCATGGAATCTGATTCTCGGAAGCGTCGCGGACCTGCTTGATGTCGATATGGAACAGGCCGCGCTGCTGGAAGTGGCACTTTCCGGCCGTGCTCAGCTTCTTGTCGTGGCTCGACTGCAGCCGCTGATTGATTATCTCAACTCCGGTCGATGCCGCATCACGGACCGCGTGGGATTTATCTCGCTGGAAACAACCAGTGACGGCGTGCTTGATCCGTCCGTGCTTCGCCAGGGACTTCGTCGAAGCGATGATTCACTCTGGCGAAACGAAGCGACAGATGTTGACGGCGAATCCTCCGATTCATCCTGGTGGGGCCGTGGTCAAAGTCGCGCCCGCAACAGCGGACCATCGATTGAACAGCTGCTGGCGGCGGCCGGTGGCGACCCGATTCAGGTCACCTGGCTGGATCCTCGCAGCGACAGCCCGATCGTGCGATCCGTGTTCTCACAGACTCACGCGGCACCACCGGTGCTGTTTGGTCAGCCCGGAATCGTCGGTCGAGCGGACGGGCTGGCTCGTTCGCCGCAGTCGATGCCGGGCCTGGCTGGACATCTGCTGGCGGACACATGGGTCGTGGAAACTCTGGCCGACGCTCTTCGCTGGCATTCTCAGACCGAAGGGCAGTGTCGCTTCATCACTCTGCAGGGCGAATTGATCGAGTGCGATGGAACTCTTTTCGCCGGCACCGTGCGAAACGAATCTGCTCTGCTGTCTCGCAAGAGCGAACTGCGTCGACTGCGAAACGAACTGCATCGCCTGGATCATGAGATTGCTCAGCGTGAGCTGATGCTGCGATCGCTGAGTCAGACGATTGTGACAACGGACGATCAGCTGTCGCGAACGCGTGCACTTGTGAATCAGCATGTGGCAAAGTGTCGGTCGGCGGAAAACGCGATGGCCGATCACCTGCGTCGGCTGAAAGACTGCGAACGACGAGGAGAATCGCTGACCCTGGAACATCAGCGAGTCGACGTGGAAATTCGGGAGCTTGAACAACGTCTTGAACAGGCTCACTTGAAACTTGATGCGGGCGAACAGCAGCATCAGGCTCTTCAGAAGCAGATTGAAGAACTGTCAGCTCTGCAGGAAAGTCGCCAGCAGGACCTGGAGGCTCTGGAACGAGACCGCAACTCGGCCAGCATGGAGTTGTCACGTTCCGAGGAACGACTTCTCGGGCTTCAGGAATCGCTGGAACGAGTTCGCGAAGACCTGCAGCAGCGACATCTCCAGCAGCAGGAAGCCGATCGAAGACTTCATGCCGCCGCAGAACGCCAGCGCGATCTGATGCTCGCGCATTTGAATGCGTCGGCTGAAGTGTCAGAACTTAGCGTCACAGACGATCAGCTGGCCGCCGACATTCTGGCTCGCAGCATGGAGCGGAACAGCCTTCGTGCCAACAGAAACACGGCCTCCGCCGCGGAATCCCGCATGCGCGAGGTGCTTCGAACGCACGAAAGTCGACACCACGAACTGGAGCTTCAGATTCGCGGCATTGACCATCAGCTGACGACGACCGCGGAGCGTATTCGGGAAGAGTTCCAGATCGAAGTCATTGAAGCGGTGCAGCAGGGACGATCCGCGATTGCCGTCTGGCTGAATAAAGATTCCTCCAGCAGATCTTCCGATCACGACGGAGACTCTGAGGAATCATCCTCAGCCCGATTGTCCGTGGAAACTCAGGTGCCACTCTTTGATGAGGCCGCGGCTGCGGTCGTCGCGGATGCGGCACAATTTGCCGAAGTTCGCGGTGAGATCGATCGGCGCATTGAACGGCTTCGTCGCCAGCTGAAGAAGATCGGGAACGTCGGGACAGAAAGCCTGGACAACCTGATGGAGCTGGAGACTCGATTCCAGCGCCTGCACACTCAGCTGCGGGACCTCGAAGCCGCACGTGATGCACTTCGAGACATTGTGCGACGTATCAATGTCGAAAGTCGTCGGCTGTTTCTGGATTCGTTCGAAACGATCCGAGGATACTTCAGGGATCTGTTCCGGAAACTGTTCGGTGGTGGCGAAGCCGACCTGATTCTGGAAGACCCGGAAGATGTTCTGGAATGTTCGATCGACGTGGTGGCTCGTCCGCCCGGCAAGGAGCTGCGAAGTATCTCGCTGTTGAGCGGTGGAGAAAAAACTCTGACCGCGGTGGCGTTGCTGCTTTCGATCTTCAAGAGCCGAACGAGTCCCTTCTGTATTCTGGACGAAGTGGACGCCGCGCTGGACGATGCCAACATTGGCGATTCGTCAACGTTCTGCGTGAGTTCCAGCAGAATACTCAGTTCATCATGATTACTCACCGCAAGCCAACGATGGCCGTCACCGACGTGCTCTACGGAGTCACGATGGAAGAGTCAGGCATTTCACGACGCCTGTCACTGCGGTTTGAGGATGTGGACGAGCACGGGAATTTCCTGGCCGCCGCCCGCAAAGCCAAAGCGGCTTAGCGATTTTTGGCAACAGACTGACGTTCCTCCCCACCCAAACTTGTTTGGGAGGGGTCGAGCGAGCGCCAGCAAGCTCGGGGGCGGGCCACGCATCGATTGGATTCCGTCATCCAAAAATCTGTCAACTCCAATCCCGCTTCAAGCCGCACCTTACCATTTGTCATTCTTCTCTCTTTCGCATGTTTCGCGCAGAAAACGCCGGAGAATGGGCTCAGGAGCCGATCGATCGGTGCAGGCGTTGTGAACATTCTGCATGGCAGTTACTGCAGGTCTGTCAAACATCCTAAAGTCGGCCTTGACGAAACGACGAACAATATCCAGGCGATTGCAACCTGTTGTGGCGGTGAGCACAGGATTTCCTGTACTTACTGCGGGGAGGCCAGGAAGCACAATGGGCTGATTCGCCAGGGGGGCAATTCAGCGTCGGCTGTAACGGAAGGGATGTCCGGACAAAGCCGCAGTTCATGCATATGAACTGAGTCGAATTGCGCTCCAGTGCCATGTATAGGCACGGGATTGCCCGCACGCAATCCAAAGAACGACCCCTGTCAGGCCCTGGACCCGCGTTGCGTTTCGGCTGCTCACGACAGCGAACAGCTTTCGGGCTGTTCATCCGAAATTCACAGCAGGGCATTGACGATCCGGATTTCCAGGAAGGACTTCCGGATGGTGCAGTGAGAACTGATTGGAGAGCCCGCCCATGAAGACGATCTTCACTACTGGTCAGGTAGCAAAGATCTGTAAAGTTGCCCCGCGTACTGTCTCAAAGTGGTTCGATTCCGGACGACTGCGAGGCTATCGAATTCCTGGCTCACAAGATAGACGCATTCCACGCGAACATCTGATCCGTTTCCTTAAGGAACACGGAATGCCGCTCGGCGAGCTGGAAGACGAAGCAATGGGCAAGATCCTGCTCGTTGGATCGGATATTGCGACTCGTTCGAGTCTCAATGAGATGATTTCCAATGACGACTTTAAGATCGAAATTGCTGCCAGTGGCTTTGAAGCCGGTATCCAGGCAGAGTCTATTCACCCCGACTGTGTCGTGGTGGACTTTGTCATGGGGCGTGAAGAAGCTCTGATGATTGCTCAGAACCTTCGGAAGAACACTGAGTTCACCGATACCGTTCTGATCGGTCTCCTGAGCGACGAAGATAACGCCTCCGGTTTTGACCGCTCGGTATTCAATGAGACGTTCCGTAAGCCGTTCGACGCAGCTCTGCTGGCCGAACGTATTCGAACCCTCGTGAACCGACGTAAACAGCTGGCCTGAGAAACCAGTTGAAAAGCCCTCGGCGATCTGACCGCGTCGAGAAAACACACCACCGTGAAAGTCTTCGGATTTTCACGGTGGTTTTTTCATGCGCAATGATAAATCCCTCGCGTAGGATGGCCGCCCTCGGCCGTCTTCCTCCCATCGCATCCTGCTGTCCAAGATCCCGCCAATTAGTGCGACCATAGGCGAGCGGCTGGTGTCAACCTGCCGGTACGTCCTTACGCC
>CAZIGZ010000113.1:0-20156 GCA_964538835.1 uncultured Chitinophaga sp.
TCAATGGCGAAATGAGCCTGATCATCAACGGACAGATGTACCCGCAGTCGGCCCCCGCCGTCCCGATCAGCGACCATCCGTTTGTAGTCACGACGCTTAGCGAATGGATGAAGACACAACCTTCGACTCTCATTTACCTTCGAGGTGCGTTTGAGAACTCGAAATGACGCTTTACCTGACCTGACACGGGAACAAGCGTTCTCCGAACAAGGGAAATAGCAAAGATCTGACGCGGGAAACGCCCCCGTGCCCTTCACGGCATCCGATTTTGGTCTTTTCGGAAACGATGCCGCAAACTAAAATATGAGTCCATTCTTATTTGTCCGACCCATCTGTTCTCATCCCTTCTCCATTCTTCCATCCTCTCTCCATGACGCGAGTGCACCATTGCGGTTGCGCAGTTAGCCGACCTGTCTGGGCACCTCTAGTCACTACCCTCGACTCTTGTTTTGGACCTCGTTAATCCGGTTGAAAAACCCGGGGATTGTGTTATTGCGCTCGTCCCTGTCGTTCTCCTGCCGGAAACACCACCCATGAATCCCGAACGTTCTGTTCATGTCCCAGTCATGCCTCGCGAAGTCATGCAATCGCTGCAGCTCGCGCCGGGAATGACGGTTCTGGATGGTACGGCCGGGGCTGGAGGACACAGCTCGCTCATCCTGAAATCCATCGGAAGTACCGGAACGCTGATCAGCACTGACCGAGATGCTTTCATGCTGAAACTGGCTTCCCAGAAAGTCAGCGGAGCAAACTGTCACCTGATTCAGTCCAGCTACATCGGTGCAAAAGACATCCTGGATCAACTGAAGATCTCTTCCGTTGATCGAGTCCTGCTTGATCTTGGGCTTTCTTCAGATCAGCTGGCGGATCGGGAACGCGGATTCGGGTTCGATGCCGGCGGTCCACTGGACATGAGATTTAACAGCAGTGAAGGACAACCTGTCGCTGAACTCCTGAAAACACTTTCCGAAGAAGGACTTCGGAAGATCTTTGAAGATTACGGTGAAGAACCTGCCGCCTCCAGGATCGCAGCAGAGATTGTTCGCCGACGTCAAAACTCAAACCCCGTGGAAACAACCGAGGATCTTGAAGACTGCGTGGCGAAAGCGACCGGCATGACTCGCAACAGCGGCGGCCGCAACTCTTCCACACGGATCTTTCAGGCTCTTCGAATTGCAGTGAACGATGAACTCAGGCATGTGGAAACGATGTTGAACGACGTTCTTCCCGCGATCATGTCGCCGGGAGGAATTGCGGTCATCCTGACGTTCCACTCACTTGAAGATCGCATTGTGAAGAATGCATTCAAAGGACACCCGCAATGGCAGGTTCTGAACAAAACGCCAATCGAAGCAACGCCAGCCGAAGTACGGCTCAACCCTCGCAGCCGCTCAGCGAAATTGAGAGCAGCCAGGTGGCAGGGCAGTTGCTGACGGATCTGAAGTCTGCCGAAAAGGCAAAGAAGACGCCCAGCCACGAAGCAAGACTCGGGATCCTGGTCATCACGATTCTGGTGTTCGCCTTCGGGTTTCTCGTTTACCACAAGATGGACTTGCATCAGCGGAAGCTGACCGAAGCGTCCATTAATCCAGCAGCGCCAGCATCGTCTGAGAATCCTGCTGCCGGTGAACTCGCTGAGTTCACTGCGAATACCAGTGCTGCCGGAGAAGTCACTGCAGACCCGCTCGTGAAGGCAACCGAACTCAGCAACGGCTCACCGTTTGCCGAGTCCACGGATTCGCTCAGCGAGCCACAGGACGACAGTAGTTTTCCTTTGACCAGCGGCAGTCACACGGCGTCCGGCCAGACAGAGACACTTGCGGCACTCCAGGAACCAGCCGCGGAGCCAGCCTTCCCGGAGATCTCACCGTCCTCCAACGAGACTGTCGGGACGAACGAACAACTTCCCGAGTTTCAGTTCACGGAACCCGCAGAGCCTGACGCCGCACAGATGGCGGATAACAGCGTCGCTGGCGCCAGTCCAGCAGACACGTCAGAACAGCCATCTTCTGTGGCCACCGCTGATGAAGCCTTTCCAAGTCCAGTCATTGATTTACCGTCGAACGATCAGGCCAGTCAGCTGCCTTCAGCAGATCCACAGAATGAAAGTCTGCCAACACTGATTGCAGATGCCTCCACTTCCGCTGGAAGTGATTTCTCCGCCACCGAAAGTCAAAGCCCGGGCGAGCCGTTGGCATCGGACGGCGTTCCATTCCCGTCAGAACCTGTGCTGGCAGATGCCAACAGCCCGCCGGCATCAGCGTCGGCCAATTCTGCAAAGGATGACAATCCCTTCGGCTCGAGCAATTCTGCTGACGAGCCGGTAACACTGCAGCCTGTCGCATCGGACGAAACGCCAGCCGTGGCGGAACCAACACTTGAGATCGCAGCTGGTGCAGCGGCTGAAGTGAATCCTTTTTCTCCCTCAGACACGACAGCCTCAGTCGATGCTCAACAAGCAGCAACAGACTCCCCGGAAGCAACTCCTTCGCTGCCCGTTGCCGCCGCCGAGCCCGTACTCAAAGCAGACGAACCTCAACCATTTTCAGTCCCACAGGACGAACCGGCGACAAAGCCGGAATCACCGGAGCCTGTCATGATCGCTATGGCAGATCCTCAGGAAGGAAGTCCATTCTCCGGCGGATTTGCTCCGGATGAAGAGTCACCGCCGGTTCGAAAAGCTCCCGCCGCAGAACCCGCGTTTGACGGTGGCGCATTTCCTCAGTCGTCTGGCTTTGATGCGGTCACGAACCCGAATGGCAAGCCGAAGAATCAGGTTGTTCGGAACGCCGCGGGCTCTGGTGCCGACGGAAAGTTCAGTCTGGCTGCGTTCAACTATCAGAACGAAGCTGTCGAGGCCGCTCCGGACGACGGTTCCACCTATGAGTCTGTCGTGGTCCAGCCAGGTGACAACTATTCCAAAATCTCGAAGCGAGTTTACGGATCGGTCCGCTACTTTTCGGCTCTGGCCGTCTTCAACCAGCATCGCATTTCTGATCCGAAGAAGATGCGTGCCGGCATGATCGTGCTGACTCCGGCCGCATCAGTCCTGGAAGAGCGGTATCCTCAGCTGTTCATCGATTCCAAACCCAAAGTCGCCGAACCAGCCGCGTTTCTGCTGATGGACGATGGTTCTCCGGCTTACCGAGTCGGCGAACGCGAAACGCTGTCACAAATTTCAGAGCGGTTCCTTGGCCGGTCTTCCCGTTGGGTTGAGATTTATCGTTTGAATCAGAATGTTGTGACTGATCCGAACAAGCTGAAAGCCGGCACAATTCTGGCGCTTCCAGAAGACGCAACGGAAGTCAGTGTGACGCCATAATTCCGACTGAGCCGATATCTCCTACAGATTTGCACGCAGGCAGGCGTGGGAATCTGTGAATCAACGAAACCCCGCCGAGCCTTCGAGTTCGACGGGGCTTTTTGTTGTGTCCCGGGAGAAGTTTCGTGTTCTTTCGGTTTTCAGCCGGCTTACTCCTCGTTGTCCTGGTTTCGATGTCCAGCATCTGGCTCGAAAAACAGACGATGGAGCTGCGCCGTCTGACGAGCGTCCAGTACTACCAGACCGACCTGCTTCTTGAGCTTTTGGTCCGCCTCCGCCTGGAATCGCAGCAGCTGACAGCTCCCTCCGAATTCGCTCAGGTCATGCCAGTGATTGAGTCACCAACAAAGCGGAGCAAATCAGGCAGGTCGTCAGCGAGCAATTCGTCCGCCGCGCCGACGACTTCGTCAGCGCCGTCAGCCACGCCACTTCCGCTCCTCCGACTTCAGCAGCCTTTCCATCCGAAGGGGATCGACTGATGACTGAGGAAGTTGAAAGAACGACAACGCCAGACGAGCACAAGGCAACCGGCACAGACGTCACTGGGTCGATCGCGTCGCCGGATTCTCTGTCGCCGCAGGCTGCGTTACCGGAAGCGATCATTGCAGAATCGCCCGTCTGTCGCTCATGGCGAGTGCAGTTTTTATCGGGCCTGATTGTTTGTGCCTGGGTCATCATTCTGGGACGTCTCATTCATCTTCAGGGTGCACAGCGAACCCTGATGAACGATCGTGTGGCTCGTCAGAGTCTGTTCAGCGAAGTCATTCCTGCGAGGCCTGGAGAGATTCTGGATCGCAGCGGGCACGTGCTGGCCATGACAGTCATGTGCGACAGCCTGTACGCCGTTCCCTGCGAAATTGAGAATCTCTGGGAGTTCTCATGGAAGGTCAGTTCCACCCTGAATCTCAATGCAGATGAACTCTACCAGCGTTTGCAGGATAACAGCGACAAGCAGTTTCTGTGGATCAAACGTCGCATGGACGAGTCACAGATGGCGGCGTTCCGAGCCCTGAACCTTCCCAAAGCGTCCTGGGGTCTTCGCCGCGAATACCTTCGTCGTTATCCGCAGAGTGGATATGCCTCGCACGTTCTCGGGCTCCGAGACATTGACAACGAGGGCCGCGGCGGGCTTGAGCAGGGTCTGAACGACAGCATTCGAGGCGAAGATGGTCGCCGAGTGATGACACGAGACGCTCGCGGAATCGTCATGGAAGTCGCTGCCGAACAGTCTCGACCGCCACAACATGGCCGGTCCGTCGTCTCCACAATTGACCTGACGATACAGATACGCACGGAGGAACATCTGGACCAGCTGATGGACCAGTGGAAACCGCTCGGGGCCTGTGCGATTGTCATGGAACCACACTCCGGTGAGATATTGGCGATGGTGTCACGCCCCTCCTTTCGCCCCGATTCTCTCACGAACCTTGATCCCGCAGCATGGAAGAATCTGGCAATCTCTGCCGTCTTTGAACCAGGCTCCACTTTCAAGCCGTTCATCGTCGGCTGGGCACTGGAACACAACAAGCTGGGTCGGGATGAGATGATCGATTGCAGCTTTGGAGCCTACCGCATGGGCCCTCGAGTTCTGCACGATCATCATTCCTACGGTGCACTCAGCGTCGAAGATGTGCTCGTGAAATCCAGTAACATCGGTATGGCCAGGATCGCTGAACGGATCGGGCTGGAATCCCTGTACGAGGCAACATGCAGCTTTGGTTTTGGTCGACGAACGGGCATCGAACTGCCGGGTGAACTTCCTGGCATCGTGCAGCCATTCAAGCGGTGGAACATCTATTCACTTGGCTCCGTCCCCATGGGCCAGGAACTGGCTGTGACGCCCCTGCAACTGATTACGGCCCATGCGGCGATCGCGAATGGCGGCAAGCTGGTTCGGCCGAGACTTGTCCGTTCCGACAGCGAAGGCTCTGCAAATCTGGTGGCTGCAACCGTTGATGTGGAAACACCGCTGCTGGGCCCGGAGAACTGCGACTGGCTCGTACAGCATCCCATGAAGGGCGTTGTTGAACGAGGAACGGGAAAGTCTGCGAAGATTCCCGGGATCTCTATGTTCGGCAAAACAGGAACAGCACAAAAACTTGATCCGGACACCGGAACGTACTCAGATCACGCCTGGGTTCTGTCGTTTCTTTGCGGTGCTCCTGCCGAAAATCCGGAAGTACTCGTCCTGGTGATGGTGGATGAACCGTCAGAAAAGGGAGTGCAGTACGGCGGCACCGTGGCTGCTCCAACGGCGGCCAAAATCCTCCAATCGGCGATGGAACGAATGCCACAGCTTCGATTTGATCGAACGCCCAGTGCCACAAATGAGCGAATGACGGAAGCCACGAAAGGTGATCCGATCCGCTGACGTCACCCGAGTGAATTCAAGGTCGACGCACCGTCACAACATCCTCTGACCGGAAACGCGAAACCGGTCAATTCTGTTCAAGCCCTTTCTGGAAGGCGTCCGCCGGAAGATCACGCCCCGTCAGCTGGCGGAACTGAAGGTTAAGGTTCGTTGCAAACACCGCAGCGGGATCAATGTACCGAGCTCCTCGCATCGTCGCTTCTTCTGCAAACGGCGAACCCTTGAGGCCGACGCTGAAGTCCACGACCACCTGTCGCTCGCGGATGATCGAGGGATTAAGCTGGCCCTTGTTCTGTCCGCACGGCATTCCAAAGTCGGCAATAACGACCGTATCTGTTCGAAGATCAAAAACGGCGTTCCAGGGACAATGGCGAACTCCGGCTTCTCTGGCCAGTGTCGCTGCGCGGTTGTCCGACATTCCGGCAAGGCTGACCGCGGCACCTTTCTCGGCAAAAAACTTCGCGGCCCCGCGAGCCATGGTCGTTGTGCCAAGCACCGTGATCGCTCCGCGTCCTGCCCATTCATCGGAACCAGTCACGGCTGCTCCCGCCTGTTCCATCGCCTTGAACAGGGTGCTCACACCTTTCCATCCGGAAGAGCCTTCCATCAGCACATCGATGCGCTCGGAGGATTCGGAGAGCTCATCTTTGGAGCTTACCATTCCCGTCAGGTCACCACAGTAATCCGGGTCAACGATCAGACCGTTGATCTTCATCTTGTCCAGCATCTTTGGGAACTTGTTCAGGTCGCCAGGAAGCAGCGGCAGGCAGCGAATGGGCTTCTCCATACCCTGAAAGGCGGCATTCAGCACACGCGCTGCAATGTTTTCTCCATCACCCTGACCAACGATCCCGACGAATCGAGTCTTGTTGCCAATCTCTTCCCAGTGATAGTCCTCTTTCAACTGCCACACAGTGGGTTGCTTGGGGAACGCTTCCATGCCACGTTCCAGAGCCGCATAGATCCACGGTGAACCATACTTTCGGCCCAGGAGTGAAAACGTCAGCCCGGACCGCCCAAGCCCCAGTCCGACAATCGGAACTTCCCGTGGCTGTGTTGCAGCGGCCAGAAGTGGCCATGCCGCATCCATGTCTTCCGTCAGCCAAGTGAACTTCACAACATCTGCCTTTGCCTTCAGGCAGTTTGCATAAACCTCATCAAACTTTGAGACAGGTCGATTCAGACTGGTATAGGAAATGACTCGCTTCGTGTTTCCAAAACGAGGGATGCCGCCGGCAATGTCCAGATCCAGTTCCACGTAGGCTGGACCGGCCACAATGGCTTCACGAAGCAGCGAAATTCGCTCGGTCTCTGACCCCTTCCATTTCCCACCGTCCTTCTCGCTGCGGCAGGACACCAAAATGGGTTTGTCCACCATCCGTATCAATTCGCCCACGTTCGGTTCATTGATGAAATGATCCAGACACAATTCAATCAGGTCGCAGCGTCGGCTGGCGTTCAGCAGGTCCGCGGGGGCAAGTGTTCGGGAAGTGGGAGTGACGGAGATGCAGATCATTTCCGCGACCTTCTTTGGTGTGGGCAGACGACGAATGGAACGGATTGGCCGCGAGCCGACTGGCTCCTTTGGGACAGGGGAGACTCAGCCCCTCTCAGGATTGTGGCACACAACTCCATCGAAGCAAAGTCGCTGCTGCTTAACAACTTTTTCCGAAATCCGATGTCCCCGCGGCGCATGAAAAAAGGCTGCCAAAGGTGGCAGCCTTTCATTGATTCAACAGAAGTCGACCAGGTCTTACTCGACTCGGTCTGTGCCTTCATACAGCGAGCTGGTGGAGCCCATGGATACCGGCTGCTTAGCCTTCCGCTTCATGTAAACACCGGAAACACTTCCAAGGCTGTCAGGGCGGATTGTCGCTCCGGACTTCTCGCCAAAAGTTGGATGAACGAGATCGCTCAGTCCACCGTTTGGAAGAGTGGCCGGGAACTTTCGGGTCGGCGACCAGACCAGGCTCTTGCGTGAATATCCGATGTAGTCCAGGAAGCGTGACAGAGACAACAGGTAAACACCGTTGTCCGTAGCAACCTGTTCCATGCGGTCCTTCACGCGACGAATCTTACTGTTCAGTTCTCGCTGAACCGTGTCCTCTGTGTTTTCGTCGCCCAGATCGGCAATCAGCACAAATCGAGTCGAAGAGGTGATTCGCTTTTCAATGTCAGCTTCGGCCAACTCGACACCGTCACCCGCCAGAATCTGAGCTTCGTCGTTGACTTCCAGTGCAAGCAGAGCACCGTTGGATCGCAGAATGCGGTGGAACTCTTCACGGTCGCTGCCTGGATTCCCGTCGAAGTCCAGCTTGCCGACAACGGCGATTTCAAGAGCCTGACCTGGCGAGAAGATTGGGGAGTAGATCGGGTCACCGCTGCCCATTGGCATGCCAAGCTTCTGATTGACGATTTCCACTTTGGCCTGTGATGGGCCCAGGATTTCCGTCACAACGATCTTACCCTTAATGTCCTTGTCACTCTGGCTGAGACCAACGCCGGAGTTTGCAGGCATGTAAACGGAGAACGATGTTCCGATTCGCAGGTTGTCCCGAGTACCGAGGTCAATCGTTGCGGTCAGAGTATTCTGGTCGACAGAGACGAGCTGACCAGCAGGACGTTCGAAGTTGATGTTCTCGAGGTTAAACTTGGCAGCACGCAGGCGTTTCAATGTCTGGCGCTGACGTTCGATGTCGGAAGTCAGTGACTCGATCTGGCGTTCCTTCTCTTCGCGGAACGTTGAAAACTCAGACTGAACCGTCATCAGCTGATTCTTCAGGTCGTCAATCTGCTTTTCTCGCTGGCTCAGCTGCTCACCATGAACACGTTCCTTCTCCAGGAGTTCGTCTTCCTTGGTCTTCAGAGCATCCTGAAGTGACTTCAAAGCATTCGCATGGCTTGCAACGGCCGCTGCAAGTTCAGCCACCTTCACCTGAAGCTGATTGTCGCGGTCACGAGCTGATGCGTTCGCAGCATTTCGGGCCGTAGCAAGTTCTTCAACGGCAGCGTTCATTGTGTCAGGAACCACAGTGCCGTTACCGGCCACGGCGACCAGTCGCTCCTTGCCTTTGGTCACAACGTCATCGGCCTCAGGCTCCGGGCGACCAATGAACGTCTTAAGAGCGTTCGCATCGTCCAGCTGAGTTCGGGTCGTGGTTTCTGCGTCGGTCTTTGCCTTGGTCGCCACGTCGAGGTCACTGCGAAGCTTGGAGGCGTCTGCCCAGGTCATGTACCAGAGCACCGCAAATGCGACGGTCAACAGCACGAAGACTGACAGAGAAATCACCAAACCGTTGCTGTCTTTGGAAGCCATGGATGGACCTCAAAATGCGACCAATCGTCGCGGCCTGCGGTACCGGAGCGGCAGTCCGCTCCACTTGCTTTCGTAACGCTGAAAAACCGGGAATCTCCGGCAATTATTGATGAAGATAACGGTCAGAGGGGGGGAGTCAAGAAGTTCTTGACGCCCCCGGCTTTTCAGTTCAGAAAGGCGTCGGCGATTCGGAATTGCCGCACCGGTTGCCAAAATGCAACCCTCCGGACGGCATGGAATCCCATCTCTCTATCTTCGAACCAGACGGTAGCGCAGATTTGGACAGATCTGTGGAGATAGGGATAAGCCTGAAATTCAGTGAAAACCAGCAGTATGCATCAGTCCGGTTGTAAGGGATTTCCGGTCAACAGTCTGCCGGCCTGCACCGTTCCGACAACTCGGCTGCGGGTACCCATCCAGTTCCTTGACCGACATGGGTCCTGTTTGAATAATCCGGCCCCTCCCGAGACAAGTGTCACCCCACTAGCCGCCTTACTGTGTGCGGAGCCAATCCAGGATGAAGACTGACGAAGTAAGTGAGTTTCGGACGCTACTTAAGCTCCTGCAGGCTCGACTGCGGGGTGACGTGGAGCAACTCAAAGAGGAAGCATTTTCCGGTTCCGAATCCGGAAACGACCAGCGGTCTTCCAACCACATGGCAGAAATGGGTTCCGACGCCTGGGATCTTGAGTTTTCTCTGCAACTGGTGGAAAGCGACCAGGGGGTGCTTGAGGAAATCGCTCACGCGCTGAAGAAGATCGAGACCGGAAACTACGGGCTCTGCGAACTTTGCCTGGAACAGGGCAAACCCGAAGCGAAAGCTCGCATTGCCAAGGCGCGACTCCAGGCGATACCGTACGCAAGAAACTGTATCGAATGTGAACGCCAGAAGGAAAAACGTCGCTGATGGATCGCTACCCTCGAGGCCGTCTGTGGCTGTTCGCCGCAATCACTGCATTGACGCTCGGCCTTGATCTGGGCAGCAAGTCGGTTGTTTTTGCCAAACTGGGTGTCTTTCAGCGGACCGGCTGGCTGTTTGACACAGCCGGAGTTCGATTTGAACTTCAAACCAGCCTGAACCGAGGAGCCCTTTGGGGACTGGGGCAGGGTTATGCTCTCTGGTTTGCCGCCCTGAGCGTGCTGGCGTTCGTGGGGATTGTCTACTGGCTGTTCATCCATGGGGCCGCGAAATCTGCATGGCTCACCGTGGCACTTGCGTTTGTGTCCGGCGGAACCCTTGGCAATCTCTATGACCGGCTCGGGCTGCATGGAGTCGCGTTTCCAGGCGAAGGCCGAACCGCATTGGCCGTGCGAGACTTTTTGCATTTTCAATTCGGTACGTTCGACTGGGCCAATTTCAATCTTGCGGATTCGTTCCTGGTCACAGGCGCGATCATGCTGATGATCCAGTCTTTTCGCGAAGACACAAACGGCGCAAAGGTCGCTTCCACAGATTCAGAAGTGGGTTCAGCCCCCGCTTCTCCGGTCTAGTGATTCTGCAGCGACTTCAGGAATCTTGCTCATTCCAATCCTCTGAGAATGATAGAGGCTGGATCGTCCGCTCACGAGGTACGCCAGAAAGCACACGACCCCGGCATAGGCAATAAACGGCGATGCCAGCAGATGCGGATTACGTTTTGAGAACAATTCCACGGCCATGATCGTGCACGCCAGGGGTGTGTTCGTCGCTCCGGCAAACACTCCCACAAAGCCCAGCGCCGCAAAAAGCCCAACAGGGGCATTCACCAGCGTCGCGATTGCATGTCCGGCTGCGGCTCCGATGAAAAACAACGGTGTCACTTCGCCACCCTTGAATCCACTGCCAACCGTTACGGCGGTCAACACGGTCTTCCACCACCAGCTCAGCAGAGTCGCCCCGCCCGCAACAAAACATGTTTGAATCGTAACGAGCTGCTCGTGGTTCTTCGGCTGAAAAACACCAAGGCCCAGGTAGTCTCGACGCCCCGTCAGCCAGACCAGCGCGATGACGATGAGCCCGCCGATGGCAGGACGAAGCCAATCGACCGGCACAAGCCTCTTCAAGACTGAGCTGGATCCGTGGGACAGCTGGACAAACAAAACACTGATTCCCCCGAAACACACGCCCGCCAGCAGGACTTTTCCAAACAGCCATCCGTCGGCCAACAGCCCTGTGATTGACGCAGACGTGAATTCACCCGTTGGAATGTCATAGTGCGAATGCTGAATTCCCCAGGCCAGCGTCACCTGATCTCCGATCATCGATGCCATCAGACACGGAACGATCGCGCGATAATTCATCGTGCCGATGGCGATGACTTCAATGGCGAAAATGGCTCCCGTCAGTGGCGTGCCAAACACAGCTCCGAATCCAGCGGAGATACCACACATCAGCAGGATGGATTGATCCTTCGATGCCAGTCGCAAACGCCTGCCAAGACTTGAGGCAAGACTTCCCCCCATCTGCACGGCGGTACCTTCGCGGCCGGCGGAGCCCCCGAACAGATGAGTCATCAAAGTCCCAAGCAGTACCAGTGGTGCCATCCGGGCCGGCACACCTCCGCCTGGCTCGTGGATCTGTTCAAGAATCAGATTGTGCCCTCTGTCACAGGCAGCTCCCCAGCATCGATACATCACCCCGGAGACAGCTCCAGCGACGGGAAGACAGTAAAGCAGCCAGCTGAACTGCCATTGTATCTCCGTCACTTGATCCAGCGACCAGAGAAAAAACGCCACAGAAGTCCCGACGGCAAACCCGAGCGGCAGACAAATCGATAGCCACTTCGCGACAAATCGCAGTAGTGCAAGATGCTCCTGCAGACTCCAGCGATATTCCATTCTTCCGTCCCCGTGCGACATCCTGGCTGAGTGATGCAGTTCACCCAGTTCATTCTTCATGAATTGCTTCCAGCGGTCTCAGGCGCGCAGCTCGAGTTGCCGGCAGGATGGCTGCAAACATCGACAATACAAGCCCGCACACAAGATAACCGGCAAGCAGCTCGGGAGCGACGACAAACTCCACACCGTGATCGGTTACGCCGCCGAACGTATTCGTTGTGAGATACGACATCACGATTCCGACCAGCACTCCGGGAACAATGCCCATCGCCCCCAGGAACACCGCCTGACAAAGAAACAGCCCGAACGCCTGTGACTGCAGCAACCCGACAACTCTCAGCAGCCCCAGATACCTGGTCTGTTCGATGACATTCATCGTCAGCGAATTGACAATCGCAAACGCTGCGATCACAAGCGCCAGAATCAGGATCAGAAACAGTCGACTGGTAATTGCTTCCACCATCGAACGAATCATAGTCTTCAGGTCTGACAATGATTGATATACCAGCCCGTATTCTCCCGCGATTGACTTCAGCGAAGCTTCGACGGCGTCTGCATCTTCAGGTCGACAGTTGATTCCAAACACCTGAGGCTCCGGGATGGGAAAATGTTGCTTCGCCGCTCGCGAATCCATCTGCATCAGCAATCCACCAGCCGTGTATTCTCGCACAATCCCCGCGACCTTCGCCGAACTGACCGTGTCTTTCACCTGAATCGTTACCGGATCCCCCAACCCGACCTGCAACAGATTCGCAAGTACACTGCCAAGAAGGACTTCGCCGTTCAGAAGACGTTCCTGTAAAGTCGAGATGTCTCCTTCGATCAGGTCAATGGGAACGGCCTTGTGCAGGTCAAATTCCTGAACCGCCAGCATCGCCGATCGCTCATTCACCGAGGCAAAGCAGAAGGAGACTTCATCCACCATCGTGATTCCCGGAACCTGCTGAATCTTCTCCTTGAGCTCTGCTGGCAATGATGTGGCGTCGCTCATATCAGCACTGGGGCGTGTCGCAAAAAGCAGAAAGTCCGCATCGACCGTTCGCTCGACCCATGCTTCGATATTCTGAGTCACCGAGAACGTTGTGCTGCCAACACAAATACTGGTTGCAGAAACGACAAATAACACGGCCACTGTCACCATCGTTCGCTGAAACTTGTCGATCAGCTGGCGATGCCCCAGTCCCGCTTCAATCGGCGCAAACCAGCCAATCATGCGAAAGTACACAGTGGCCATTGGCGCAATCAGTTCCGGTAGCAGCAGCACGCTGCCGATTTCAAAGCTGGCGATCGCAATGATGGATGTCACCCACGGGACAATTTTCATCCACGTGCATCCAAAGAAGAACAGCGCGCTCGCAAAAAAGATGACACCCAGAGTCAGTGTCCGTCGTCGTGTCAGCATCGGTTTTGAGGCGACACCGCCTTTCAATACCTGTAACGGCGGAGTCAGGCACGCGTTTCTGGCCGGAAACCACACAGAGACGATCGTGACAAGCGGCCCGAAGGCAATCCCTGCAATCACAGCCAGAGGCTGAAGCGCAACCGACTGCATCTTCCGGAACCCCAGCACGTCTCGCATGCCCTGTTCCAGAAACGCGCTGCCAGCAATCCCCGGAACGATCCCAAGCAACGTACCCACAAAACCGATCAATAACGCTTCGCGGTACAACATCCCGCGAATCTGATCGTCTGTGGCCCCGATGATCCTCATCACGGCCAGCTGACCTTGCCGTTCTGTCACAGACATCTGGCAGGAGTTGAACACAATAAAGATGGAAGCGATCACGGACAGCAGCGCTGCAACATTCAGACCGACACCGATCATCGCTTCTGTGGGTCGACTGAGATCCGATGCGGCAGCCGACTGAGTCACCATCAGCGAATCCGGCAGCTGCTTCTTCACGTCGTCACGAATTTGCTCTTCCATGCGATCCGTCTTTTCACCAACCACACTGATCAGTACAGCATTGACTTTGCCACGAGCCTTCCCAAGCCGCGCAGCATCGTCGAGGGTCGTTAGAACGGTGGCCGAGTCATTCACCTGGTCAGTCGTGGAGACCTGATAGATCCCGACGACCTTCTTCGGAAGCAGCCACGGAAGTCCCTTCGCTCCAAGCTTGACTTCATCGCCGGTCTTCACGCCCAGATGCTCTGCAACGGACGCTGCCAGACAAACTTCACCAAACGATTTGGCCATGGTGCCGGACACAAGAGTCACGTTCTGGATCTGGCGATACTCGTCAAAGTTCATTCCGACGGTCAGACTCCGAGATTGCCGTCTTCCGGCGACCACCTTCGTGAAGACTCGAAACACCGGAGCCGCGTGATAGTCTTTACTCTTCAGCAAAGGCTCAACATCCGCCAGTTCGAACGGGCCGGTGTCCGTCGCGATGATTTCCATGTCCACCGGTGAGTCAAGTGTCGAATGCAGAGCATGCATCTGCATTCGCGTCGCCACAGTCGACTGCAGCACGGCCATCACGGCAGCCACCGCGCCGGCAACGCTGATCAGCGAAAGGCAGGTTCGGATTGGTCGCAGCCAGAGAGTATTCCAGAAGTAGGCTCGAGGAATCACGCCTCGGCCTCCTGTCGCATCGCAGCCATCAGCTCTTCATCGGAACCAGGCTTTCCGTCAAACGTCACATGTCCGTCCAGCAGCACAATGACTCGATCCGATTGTGATGCCACTCGAAAATCATGAGTCACCACAACCACGGTCTGCTGATTCTCATGAGCCAGCTGCCGCAGCAACGCCGTGATGTCACGACCGCGCCGCGAATCCAGGTTGCCGGTCGGTTCATCGGCCAGCAGAACAGCCGGCTGAATGACCAGTGCGCGAGCAATCGCAACTCGCTGCTGTTCACCACCGGACAACTGAGTCGGCAGGTGAGTCAGTCGGTGCGACATTCCCGTCCGTTCCAGCGCCGCCGCGGCCCTCGCGTGAGCCTCCTTCTGGGCGATCCCGTCCAGCGTCAATGGCAGCGACACATTGTCCAGAACATTCAGCGTGGGAATCAGATTGAAGGACTGAAAGATGAAGCCAACTCGTCGACGTCGAAGCAACGTTCGCTCTCGTTCGGTCATCGATGAGACGCACTGATCCTCAATCCAGATATCGCCGGATGTCGGAGGTTCGATCCCGCCCAGCGTATGCAGAAGCGTGCTTTTCCCGGATCCACTCGGTCCCATGATCGCCAGAAGCTCACCCCGCCGAATTCGCAGCGAAACTTCTCGAAACGGCCAGATTTCCACACCTTCGTGCAGAAACACCTTCGAGATTTTGTCGGCTCGAATGATGTCGTCTGTCGTCATGGTGTCGTGTTTCTGCGATCTGTGTTCATCACCCAGTCATCGTAAACATACTTACAGCGTGAAAAAGAACTGCGGTGATTCGGGAACTTTAGGGCATTGCCCACCAGAAACAACCGATTCCGGAGTCCCCACAATTCGGCGACAGCTCAGCGGCTCCACCTCTCCCCGGGGAACGCGGGTTTTCACCAGTCACCAGAATGCGGAATGTGCAACTGGTATCAGGCTGGCTGCGGCTTTGGTCGAAATTCTCGGCTCTCGTCGAGATGGGATTGACCGCTTCATCATTGATGTGCTTTCATTCCTGTACCAATGTTGCAGAAGAGGAACATCGCCGTGTGGAAGTTGATCGTTCACAACCTGATGCTGCTCACCTTTCTGGTGCATGCCGTCTTCGGTTGCTGCGCGCATCATGTTCATGCTACTCTCGCTCAACACCAGGCAAACTCGACAGGTCACTCATCATTCGCCGACAACGCAGCCCCGGTTCACCCCTGTCACCACCACCACACAGAACACCAGACTTCGCACTCGGACGAATCGGACCATCCGACAGATGATTCCGACACGTGCGAACAAACAGCCTGTGTGTACGTCGCGGATAATTCGGGCACGAAGATCCAGCAGACGTGCTCTGACTGGGATGATGCGGCATTCCCTGTCACAGTTTCAGAAAACGTTGATCGTTGTCACTCATTCGCAAGACATGTCGACCTTTCTGCACCATCCTCAGCACGCTTAAGCGCACTCAGAACGCGCGCCACACTCCAGTCCTGGCAGGTCTAAGACTCGCGCCGCCAGCAAGCTTCGCTGCGCCCCGTGTGATTTCGGGTTGAGGTCTCTCCCCAAAGGGCATCCCGATCTGGTCGCAGCTGCCATCAGACCTTGCTTTCCCGCGAACTTTCTTCGCTTCCCTCTTCGACAGTATGGGAAATGGCCATGACGAACGTGCAGCCCGGCAGAAACTTTCGAATCATCATCTGGAGTATCATCCTGGTCCTGATCACGACCGCACTGCTGACTCATCGCAAGTGGTGGCCTCGTGTCAGCTCATTCGTGACGACTGCTTCTTCCGACGGCAGCCACAAGGAGGGGGACCACGATCATGATGACTCCCGTCACAATGACAGTCACGCAGCGTCAGATGAACTGGAGCTGTCTGAGGCGGCTCGGCGCAATCTGGGACTGACGAATGAGTTTCTGAAACCGCTGGCACTCAAGCCATACCGACGAACGGTCACAATTCCCGCGGTTATCGTTGCTAAGCCGGGGCGGACGCAGGTCGAAGTTTCCACTCCTCTCACCGGAGTCATTACTCATGTCCACGCGGTCACGGGTGAAACGGTGACGCCTGGAACGCTGCTGTTCGAACTGCGGATCACCCATGAACAGCTCATAACCGCCCAGACAGAATTCCTGAAGAGCCTCGGCGAACTGGAAGTTGAGAAGCTTGAGATCAAGCGACTGGAAGACGCTGCAGAGAGCGGAGCGATCTCCGCCCGAACACTCCTGGAACGTCGATACTCGCGCGACAAACTGGAAGCACTCATTCGCGCTCAGAGAGAAGCCCTGAAACTTCAGGGCCTGTCAGATCGTCAGGTCGACGAAATTGCCAATGAGCGGAAGCTGCTTCGAAGCCTGCAGATCGTCGCACCGACTGTTGATGAACATGCGCACGAAGAGGAACTTCGTTTGAGCACGGAAGAAGGTCACCTGGTGACAGAAACTCATCGTGCGAACAAAACAGACCGATTTCTCTCGCGAATTTCAGCCGTACGACTGGCAGCGATTCAGCAAGCGGCCGATGAACACGATCATGCTCATGAAAAGAAGTCTGGAGACGCCCCGGCGAGTCATTCCGGTCATGCGGAAGACCATAGTGCTGAATCAATGCCGCTGATCATCGAACGCCTGTCAGTGAAGAAGGGGCAGACCGTCAACGCCGGAGATATTCTCTGCGACGTCGCGGACTTCAGTACGTTGTACATCGAAGGAAAAGCCTTTGACCAGGATGCACCAGCCATCAGCGCATCGGCAGACAATCAATGGCCGGTGACCGCAATCTTTCCGGGTGTCGATGGATCCGTCACTCTGACCGACCTGAAACTCGCATTCGTCGGCACCGAAGTCGATCAGGATTCACGAACGCTTCCTTTCTACGTCAACCTTCCCAACACAATCACCGGCACGTCTCAGAACGACGAGGGCCAGAAGTTTATGTCGTGGAAGTACCGTCCTGGACAGCGTCTCCAGCTGCAGGTACCTGTGGAAGAGTGGCCTTCAGAGTTCGTTGTTCCCGTTGATGCAGTGGCACGCGAAGCCGCAGACTGGTTTGTCTTCCGGCAGAACGGCAGGCATTTCGAACGGGTCGCCGTACATGTGAAGTTCCGAGATCAAACCAATGCCGTCGTGGCCAATGACGGAGCCGTCTTCCCCGGAGACGTGATTGCCCTCCGTTCGGCCCACCAGATGCAGATGGCCCTGAAGAACAAGTCCGGAGCCGGCGCGGATCCCCATGCGGGGCATTCGCACTGATCGCTGCGTGTTCCGAGTACTCTCTCTGCAGTCCACCATTTCATTCGGATACGACGCTGATTCTTCGAGGCTACCATGCTGAACGCAGTAATCCGATTTGCTCTACAACAGCGGCTGCTGGTCATTGTCTTTGCCTGCTTCCTGACAGGCTGGGGCACATGGAAAGCGGTGCAGATGCCCATCGACGTCTTTCCGGACCTGAACCGTCCTCGCGTGGTCATCATGACCGAAGCGCCAGGCATGGCACCGGAGGAAGTCGAATCGCTGATCACGTTTCCTCTCGAAACAGCGATGAACGGCGCGAATGGAGTCGAAGTCGTTCGCAGTTCGTCCGGTGTTGGGATCTCCGTGGTCTACGTCGAGTTCGCGTGGGGAACGGATTTGTATATCGACCGGCAGGTAGTTGCGGAGCGGCTTCAGATCATCCAGGATCGACTTCCCCCCGGAGTTTCTCCACAGCTCGCTCCAGTGTCGTCCATCATGGGGCAGATCGTCATGCTGGCGATGTGGAACGACAACAAGAACGTCACTCCCATGGAGCTGCGAACCTCGGCCGACTGGATTGTTCGACAGCGACTGCTGACCATCCCGGGAGTCTCGCAGGTCTTTACGATGGGCGGGCAACGAAAGCAGTTCCAGGTACTCGTCGACCCGCAGTCCATGCTTCAGTACGGCGTCACTCTGGAGCAGGTGGAACAGGCGGTCATTCAGAGTAATCAGAATGCCACCGGAGGATACCTGGATCGACAGGGCCCCAGCGAACTTCTGGTCCGAGCACTCGGTCGAATCCAGTCCATCGATGATCTCAGGAGCGTTGTCGTCACAATTCGAGAAGGCCGCCCGGTGGCTTTGGCTCAGGTGGCCGATGTCCGCGAAGGTGCTCAGGTCAAACGCGGCGACAGCAGTGCGTTTCTGAAACAAGGCGACGAATGGAGCGGTGGCTCAGCCGTCATCCTGACGATTAACAAGCAGCCTGGTGCCGACACGCGGCGAGTCACCGAGTCCATCATGACGGCGATGAACGAACTGAAGGGATCACTCCCCGACGGAACTCAGATCGAACCGGTTTATGCTCAAAAGTCATTCATCGATCGAGCCATTCACAACGTCTTCGAAGCGCTCCGCGACGGCGGCATTCTGGTCGTCATCATTCTGTTTCTGTTTCTGATGAATGTGCGAACGACGTTTATCACCCTGACCGCGATCCCTCTGTCGCTCGTCATGACGGCAATTGTGTTTTCTGTTCTGGGAGTCTCCATCAACACGATGACTCTGGGAGGACTGGCGGTCGCGATCGGTGAACTCGTCGATGATGCCATCGTCGACGTGGAGAACATCTTCCGCCGACTTCGTGAGAACCGTCATCTGAAGAAACCGCTGAATCCGCTGCTCGTCGTATTCCGAGCCAGTACGGAAGTTCGAAACTCTATCGTGTTCAGCACTATGATCGTCGTTCTGGTCTTTATCCCGCTGTTCGCCCTGGATGGAATGGAAGGAAAGCTGTTCATTCCGCTTGGCCTTGCCTACATCGTCTCCATCCTGGCATCACTGATTGTGTCGCTGACTGTCACGCCCGTTCTTTCGTACTGGCTGCTCGGCGGTGCTGCGGGGCACGAGGAGAAGGACGGGCCGCTGCTGCGAGTGCTCAAGTGGGTTGCCGAAAGAGTGATTCGCTTCAGCCTGAACTGGCCGGTCCTGAACCTGAGCGTCACGGTTCTGCTGGTGGTCATCGCGGCTGTGTTCGTCGTGGGACTCGACAAGGACTTCCTTCCACCGTTCAACGAAGGCACGGTGCAGTTGAACGTCGTGCTTCCGCCCGGCACGTCACTCACAACCGCCAACGAGATCAACGGTATGGTCGAGTCAACGTTGAAGGAGATTCCGGATGTGGCCCGCTTCGCACGCCGCACAGGCCGCGCGGAGCTGGATGAACACGCGGAAGGCGTGAACATGAGCGAATATCTCATTGAGATGGATCCAACGTCCAGCAGAAATCGTGAGCAACAGCTGGCAGAAATCCGTGAAGCGATGGATCAGATTCCGGGAATTGTCACCGCCGTGGAACAGCCAATCTCCCACCTGATCTCCCACATGCTGTCCGGGGTCAAGGCCCAGATCGGCATTAAACTCTACGGGACAGACCTGGACCTGCTGCGTCAGAAGGCCGAAGCGATGAAAGCAGAAATCGCTCTGGTTCCCGGCGTGAAGGACCTTATGCTCGAGCCACAGGTCATCATTCCGCAGCTCAGAATCGAACTCAATCGTGAAAAGCTGCTGCTGAACGGCCTGACGGTGGAACGAGTCAACGAGTTCATTGAGACCGCGATGAATGGCCGCGTTGTCTCCGAAATTCTTGCTGACCAGAGAACTTTCGATCTGGTGGTGCGAATGAATGATACTTATCGCGAAGATGTCGAAGCCCTCAAACGATTGTCGATCGATCTGCCTGATGGCGGAACCATTCCGCTGGCTGCTGTCGCCGACAT
>CAZIGZ010000114.1:0-9430 GCA_964538835.1 uncultured Chitinophaga sp.
AACACGGCACGGTGGGCAGATTACCTGCAGGCACTTTTTGCTCTGAATGAGTTTCATTTTCTGGAGTAACAGACGACCATGGTTCGGATCGATCGCATTTATACTCGCTCAGGCGACGACGGACAGACCAGCCTGGGCAATGGTCGCCGAGTTTCCAAGTTGAATCATCGGATCATTGCCGGAGGTTCGGTCGATGAAACCAACTGCGCGATCGGAGTCGCAGCGGCAGCCGTCGAAACTGACGAACTTCGAACGTTGTTGTTCTCCCTGCAGCAGTTCCTCTTCGACCTCGGTGCGGACCTGTGCGTTCCATTGCCCAGTGACGGTGAAGAGGACATGCTGAAAAAGCGAGTCTCGGAGCATGATGTGACTCAGCTGGAGGCAACGATTGACTCGATGACATCCCGTCTGGAACCACTCCGAAGTTTCATTCTTCCCGGCGGCAGCACAGCCGCAGCTTCACTGCATCTGGCTCGAGCCGTTTGTCGTCGTGCGGAACTGGATGTTTTGAGACTCGCAGAGGCTGAACCGCTGAACCGGCAAATTCTGGTTGCCCTCAACCGACTTTCGGACCTGTTGTTTGTTCTGGCCCGAGTCTGCAACGCGAATGGAACGAATGACGTTCTCTGGAATCCCAACCGCTGAACCAGCTGCCAACGATCAGAGGGCTCCCAGAGCCTCCAGTCGCTGTCGCAGGTCATCGGTCTTCTGGTAGATCAGCGAATTGATTCCGAGCGTGCTGGCGGCTTCGATGTAGGCCGCAATATCGTCGGTGTAGAAGCATTCATGGGGTTCGCACTGAGCCACGCTGAGCGCTGCGTCAAAGATGGCGCGGTCAGGCTTCAACGCACCGACTTCGAACGAAGTGATTTTTGCGTCCATGTACTTAAGGATATCAAACCGCTCTTCAATGAAACGAAGATGGGTGATGCTGGTGTTTGACAACAGCACCAGTCTCCTGCCAGCCGATTTCAGCGTCTGCAGAATCGGAATGATGGAGTCGTTGAGCCAGAAAATGTTGGCCGCGGCAAACTGAAGATCCGGCAGACGAATCTCCCTTCCGCATGCCTGCTGCAGCTGTTCGCAAAACTGCGATTCGGAAATCTCGCCTCGCTCCAGTCTCCATTGCCGGCCGTCTTCGAACAAGAACTCACGAGTCTTCTCGAGCGACAGCCCACACAGGTCAGCAATATTGCGGCACATCCGTTCATGCGAAAAATACACAAGAACGTTGCCCATATCGAAAAAGCAGGTTCGAATCGCCATACGGCCCCTGTGCAGAAAATCCCGGAACATGGACGAAAAGTGAAGGCAGGAGAAATGCCCGGGAAGGGTAGAGTCCCGTGATTTCTGCCGCAACGCCGTTTCAGGGGTTTGGCAGCGACGGACAGGAAACCGGGGGCTTGATTTCTGACACACGGTATTCCTGGAACCATTCCCTGACTTGAGATCCTGTGAACGCTACACTGTGTGCGTTCCCACGGGATTCCGGGTGTTCGTACGATGTTGGACCATCGAATCTGGCACAGCACCAGGGCCCACCAATTTCTCGTTTCGGCAAGTATTGAAATCAATGTCAGATCAACGCAATCTGTTCAACAAGGTTTGGGACCTTCACACCGTTCGGACACTTCCAGGCGGTCAGACTCAGCTGTTTATCGGCCTTCACCTGATTCACGAAGTGACCAGTCCTCAGGCCTTTGAGATTCTGCGGGATCGAGGGCTCAAGGTTGCTTATCCGGAACGAACCATCGCGACTGTGGATCACATCGTCCCGACGGCCAATCAGGCTCGTCCTTTCCTGGATGACCTTGCCGAACAGATGATGGCGGCCATTGAAAAGAACTGCCGCGACTTCGGAGTCACTCTGCTGAACCTGTCAGATGAACGACAGGGGATCGTACATGTCGTTGGCCCGGAACAGGGACTGACTCAGCCTGGCATGACAATCGTCTGCGGCGACAGCCACACCAGCACGCATGGAGCCTTCGGCAGCATCGCGATCGGAATCGGCACCAGCAACGTCGCTGAAGTGCTGGCAACTCAGACGATGTTCCTGAATCGGCCAAAAGTTCGCCGCGTTGTCGTCAACGGAACACTGGGACGTGGCGTCTATGCAAAGGACGTGATCCTGTACATCATCCAGAAACTGGGAGTGCAGGGCGGCGTCGGCTACGCGTATGAGTTCGCTGGCACGACGTTCGACGCCATGTCCATGGAAGAACGCATGACCGTGTGCAACATGAGCATCGAAGGCGGTGCTCGTTGTGGTTATATCAATCCGGACCAGAAGACGATTGAGTATCTTCGTGGCCGACCATTCGCGCCGAAGGGAGCAGACTTCGAAAAGGCTGCGGCATGGTGGCTGAGTCTTGCCTCCGGCCAGGATGCTCAATTCGATGACGTGGTCGTGTTCAACGCCGCGGATATTGAACCAACCGTGACCTGGGGCATTACACCGGCCCAGTCCGTCGGCGTGACTCAGGCACTGCCAAAGGTCAGCGCTGTGGCCGCTGAGGAGCAGAAGCTGATCCAGGAAGCTCTGGACTTTATGGGACTTGCCGAAGGACAGCCGATTCAGGGCACGAAGATCGATGTCGCCTTCATCGGATCCTGCACCAATTCCCGCATGTCGGACCTGCGAGAAGCCGCTCGCGTCGTGAAGGGCCACAAGGTTCACTCCGGCGTGAAGGCGATTGTCGTTCCCGGCTCGCAGCTGGTACGCAAACAGGCGATGGAAGAAGGTCTGGATCGGATCTTCGAAGAAGCCGGCTTCGAATGGCGCGGTGCAGGATGTTCGATGTGCCTTGCGATGAACCCGGACAAGCTCCAGGGTCGTGAAGTGTGTGCATCCTCCAGCAACCGAAACTTCAAAGGTCGACAGGGCAGCCCAACCGGACGAACGCTTCTGATGAGTCCTGCGATGGTCGCAGCCGCCGCCATTCAGGGTCATGTGACCGACATTCGCTCGTTCGATAAGTAGTTTCGTTCCAACAAGTTATTCACGCGCAGCCACAGGTGTTCGCCAGATGGCAGTCATTGGTTCGAACAACCGCGGTGACGATCAATGCTCAAAGGAGTCGCTTTTCAGCGACTCCTTTTTTGCGTTCTGGCTTCTTGCTGCGATGTCTCTGCCGGTTGGCTGCTCCAGATCTGAACCAGGTCCGCGTCCCGCAGCGGCTTCACAGAAACAGGAGTCGCAGAATGCCGTGACGGAAGAGTCTCTCGCTGCGGTTCCGAAGCCCGGAATTGTTCGCTGGGTCACGGTTCCGGAACTTCCACGCGACCTTGCCATCATGGACTCGGTCTTCTGGGAACCTGACGACACGATCAGTCTTCGATCCTTGATCATGAACACAGCGGAGATGAAAGACGCTTCCGTTCTGGAAGTCGGCACCGGCTCTGGTCTGGTATCCCTTTGCTGCGTTCAGGCAGGGGCACGCGCTGTTGTTGCCACAGATCTGAATCCTGCGGCTGTCGCAAATGCTCGCGATAACGCCGACACGTTCGGCTTTACTGATCGCCTGGAAGTCCGCCTGGTGCCTCGACGCGATCCGGGAGCCTGGACAGTGATCCGGCCGGACGAGACCTTTGACTTCATCATCTCCAATCCTCCGTGGGAAAATCAGAAGCCCGTCAGCGTGGAACAGTTCGCGTTGTACGACCCGGATTTCCAGTTGCTGGATTCACTGGTCGAGGGAGCCAGAAAACGCCTGAAACCTGGCGGTCGAATGTGGCTTGCTTACGGTTGCGTCACCGCCATTCGACAAATTCAGGAAGTGGCGGCCAGGGAATCCCTTGAGTGTCGCGTTCTGGATGAACGAAAACTCGAAGAACTTCCCGAGGTCTTCCTTCCCGGTATGCTGATTGAACTGAAGGTACCGGAGTCGGCCGAATAACGATCCGCGTGTACTGTTGTGGCGTAAGGACGCAGGCTCTCCGGAGGTCTTGCGACTTGGCTCTATTCCGGCTTTGGCAGCGGCACAGGCATCCGAACAATGATATCGTCGGCCTTGTTGATCTCGCCCTCGGCAGGAAGATCGTTCCAGGACCGTCCGCTCTCGTCCACTCCGTTGGTCCCCACCGAATACAGCACATACCCATCATTGGTTCGCGTGTAGTTCAACGGTTGTCCGTTGCAGAGATCCGGCAGGACAGTGATACCAAGGCTCTTCTCCAGGGCTTCAAGTGACTCCGGGTAGCTGCCATTCTTCGCTTTGAACTTCTGCAGATGAAACGCCAGAAGCAGATTCTGATTTGTCTGCAGACACCTCAACTGAGCCGCATCGATCGCGTTCACAGCGGGAATGAAGAGAGCAATCATGGCATCCGCCATGCGATCCGAAGCAACGCTGCTGGCAGAACCGGTGCGAAGATAGTCCTTCAAAAGAGAGCTGGTCGTGAATCTGGTTTTGGTATCAACCCACTTCTGATCAATTTCCACCAGCGCCGCACGACGCTTCTCTACGTCCTTTTCCTCAAGGGCCGCCACCATATCATCATAGGCTTCATTACCTTTCTTTCGGACCACGTCCCAGTCAATCAGGGAACGCAGGATCGGCTGATCAAACGGATTGTCTTTGGTCGGACCGTCACCGAGCAACTCTGCGACGTTCAGCTGCCCTTTGCTCATCAAAGTCACCGAGTCCAGAAACATCATGCGTTCAGTGACATTGACGTTGACGGACACCTGTGGCATCGGCGGTAATTTCTCAAGATCGCTCAGGAACTGGTCAACCTGTTGCTCGGAGAGATTCGCGTCGCTCAGCAGACGGAGTTCCGCATGACTCGCCATACTGTTAATCGCCACGCCCACAAGAAAATCAATCAGCGTTGGTCCCCTGCTGGTCAGGCGGCCCAGGCGGTGACAGGCCATGAGATCCTCCCAGGCCTTTTCCGGCTCGTTGTTGGCAATATGCAGATTGGCGCGAATCAAAAGCGTTCGAGCAAGCTCTCGCATCATCTGAATGTGAGGCAGCAGTGTGGCGATCAACGCGACCGGCTGGCCATCTTCACCCACCTTGTCCAGCACAGGATAGTACCACCCCGGCCGTTGAGTCGCTTCGACCACGATCTGCAACGCCTGCTCGTTGTTCTTCAGCCACGTTGCAAGATCCGGATACTGTTGCTCCGTCCATGGAGCTCCCATTGCATTACTGTGACGTTTGAGTGCATCCTGCTGAGCATTGCCCGTCAATCCGTCGGCAAATCTCTGCAGGTACTTTCCTGAATCCGGAGGAACAGGAATGCCCAGCCTTCGAAAGTACTCCTCGCCCTGAAACGTACCTTCCGGGCGAGGACCAATCGCTTCATAGAGTTTTGCCAGAGCATTCTGTTCCGGAGCAATGCCTTTGCCAAACTGCAGATTAATCAGCTCGGCATACGAAACGCCTGTCCCTTCCTTTGGTGAAGCCTCTGGATTCACCGCATCCTGAGAAATCGCGAGTCCCGGGACACTGGCCAACGCCAATCCCACACAGCAAAACGCTGCAATTCGAAGAAGCGCAGAGTTCGAACGGAAACTGGTCGATGCCATCTATGGATACTCCTCGAGTGTGTGCGAGAGTCAGAACTTCATACCGACGTTCTGCACAGAGTCGTGATGCGTGCGTCGTTGTCTGACAAATTCAGAATTTCAACGGGGGCACAAAAAACTGCTCTGAGACCCAATTCGCAATCGATCAGCGACCAATGTACTGAATCTCATGTCCGCGAACGGCTTCATCCAGCTTTCCATGCAGGAACACGGTTTGTCCCATGACCATCGTGCGAACCGGCCAGCCTGTCAGTGAACTTCCGTGCCACGGAGTCCATCCGCATTTGGTCAGCTGATCTTCGTTTCGAACTTCCATGGTCTTGTTCAGATCCACAAGCACAAGGTCCGCATCGTAGCCAACTCGGATCGCGCCTTTGCGTGAGAGTTTCCAGATCCTGGCCGGAGCTTCGCACATCCATGAGACCACCTGAGACAACAGGCAGCGACCATGAGCCACCTGATTCAGCATCAGCGCCAGGGAGTTTTCAACGGCTGGCAATCCAGATGGCGACTTGGGATACGGCTGGCGCTTTTCTTCCATCGTGTGAGGAGCATGATCGGTGGCGATGACTTCGATCGTTCCATCCATCAGCCCCTGCCAGACGCCTTCCGTGTCCGCTTTGGACTTGATCGAAGGGTTCATCTGAATCAATGACCCTAGGCGAGGGTAATCGTTGATGCTGAAGAACAGGTGATGCGGACAGGCTTCCGCCGAAATCAGATCCGATGTGCCTCGAAGGAATTCCACTTCTTCCGCGGTCGACACATGCAGCACGTGGAACTGGTGCTTATGACGTTCCGCCAGATCGACCGCCCGCTTCGTCGAAATCAAGGCAGCTCGGTTATCGCGAATACGACTGTGGTCGGCCACATCTTTCCCGCCATCCAGTGCCGCCGCGTTGGCTCGCACAGTGCTTTCATCTTCGCAGTGCGCACAAATTGGCAGCGTCGTTTCGCCAAAGATCCGTTCCAGAGCCGCCTGATCATCAACAAGAAGGTCGCCGGTGCTGGAACCGATGAAAATCTTGATGCCCGGTGTTCGTCGGGCGTTCTGCAGTTCCGTCAGGTTCGTGGGCGTGGCCCCAATGTAGAAGCCATAGTTCACAAGGCACTTACCCGCCGCGAGCGCCAGTTTGTCATGAAGCGCCGCGACACTAGTTGTTGTTGGCTTGGTATTCGGCATCTCAAGGAATGACGTGACACCTCCCTTGGCACATGCCCGCGTTGCGGTGAGAAGGTCTTCCTTATGAGTCAGCCCGGGTTCTCGAAAGTGCACCTGATCATCGATAACGCCGGGAATGAGGTGCAGTCCCTTCGCGTCGATCACTTCATCGGCAGCTGCGGTCGCCGAGGCCGAGACATCGATGATCTGCCCGTTTTCAATCATGACGTTGAACGAGCCAATTTCATCGGGCAGAACGACAGTGGCGTTGCGAATGAGCGTTTTCATGGATAACAGGGACCTGCAGTCGCGCGTTGAATTTCACAGCGTCGTCACCTGACCATTGCCAGGAGAAGCGGGACTATAGACGGGAGCCCACTCAAACCCAACTCTTGCAATTGGGACATTCTCAGGCTCAAGGCGATGGAAAAACCGATGGATGCCTCCCCAACGATGCCTTTCAGCGCCCAGCGAACAATTCGGTGATACATCGATGTTGATGGCGACCGGATCGCATCGGTCCTGACGAACGAATCGTTTGCAGCGGCAGCGAACAGCCTTGTGACAGTCCGCCCCGGTTGACCGAACCCCGGAGCAGGTCTACAGTTTGGATGGATTAATCCCAAAACGACAGTCACGGGTGACAGCAAATATGTCAGGGTCCCAGGAAGCTCCGAACGATCGCAATCCCGGTTCCGGCGGCAAGCCTTCAAAGAACGGCCGACGAGAAAAGAACCAGTCCGGCAGCGGCTTCTGGCTGCTTTTGGTCGCTCTGATTCTGACCGCCGTCTTCTTCTCCGTGCTGACTCGAAGCTACAAAGGCGAAAAGGTTGAATTCAGCGAATTCATGCGGAAGATCCAGAGCGGTGATCTTCCCAAGGAACGCGTCTGGGAACTGACCATCACCGGCTCCCATCTGATGTGGCAGGACCATTCTGCGGCCGACATTCTGGCCGGCAAGGCTTCTTCCTATAAGCGGTACTACACGCCACTTCTCAGTGCCAGCGAACAAACGCGAGATGATCTGAGGAAGCTTCTGGACGACAAGGGCATCAAGTACGGATTCGCGGAGCAGCCTCCGGAATGGCAGCAGCTGATTCCTTTGCTCCTGATGACAGGTCTGCTGGTCGCCGGTTTCATCTTCATCATCCGACGTGTCGGCGGCGCGGGTTCGGCAATGTCGTTCGGACGAAGCCGAGGGCGACTGTATGCTCAGGAAGATGTCAACGTGACGTTCAACGATGTCGCGGGCATTGATGAAGCCGTTGAAGAATTAAAGGAGATCGTGGAGTTTCTGAAGACTCCGCAGAAATATCAGGCACTTGGCGGTCGAATTCCTCGCGGCGTGCTTCTTGTGGGACCTCCGGGAACCGGCAAGACGATGCTGGCCAAGGCTGTGGCTGGCGAGGCTGGTGTTCCGTTCTTTGGACTGTCCGGTTCTGACTTCGTTGAAATGTACGTTGGCGTTGGTGCGGCTCGTGTGCGCGACATGTTCCAGCAGGCTCTGCAGCGATCGCCGGCGATTATCTTCATCGATGAACTGGACGCACTCGGCAAGGTTCGAGGCAGCGGGGCTCCCGGCGGTCATGATGAACGCGAACAGACGTTGAATGCACTGCTGGTCGAAATGGACGGGTTCGGAACCGATCAGAGCGTCATTGTTATGGGAGCGACCAATCGTCCGGAAACCCTGGACCCGGCATTGATGCGTCCAGGTCGATTCGACCGGCACGTGCTTGTGGATCGTCCGGACATCAAGGGACGTGAACTCATTCTGAACGTCCACGCGAAGCGAGTAAAACTCTCTGACAATGTGGACCTGAAGCGAATCGCGAAACTGACACCTGGGTTCGTCGGTGCTGACCTGGCCAATCTGGTGAACGAGGCCGCTCTGCTGTCCGCTCGCCGTGAAGAAAAACGGGTCACGATGAAGTCCTTCGAAGACGGCATCGAACGAGTTATGGCGGGACTCGAAAAGACGTCCCGCATCATCGTCGAAGATGTGAAGCGCCGAGTCGCGTGCCATGAATCCGGCCACGCTCTGGTGGCGGCCAGTCTTCCGCACACGGACCCGGTTCACAAGATTTCGATCATTCCCCGCGGCATGGGAGCACTGGGCTATATGCTCCAGCTTCCCGAAGATGATCGCGAATTGCTGACTCAGTCAGAACTCCAGAGCCGGCTGGCCGTGCTTCTGGGCGGGATCGCCGCGGAGCAGATTGTCTACAACGAAACCTCGACCGGTGCTCAGAATGACCTTCAGCGAGCCTCCGATATTGCTCGCCGAATGGTCACGGAATTCGGCATGAGTCCTCGACTGGGTCGAATGTACTACAGCGAATCCCAGCGATCTCCATTTCTCGCAGGGTCCGGCGGGATGATGTCCGAATCAATCCACGCCGAAGCGACGCTGCGAGAAATTGACCTCGAAGTCAAACGACTCGTCGACGAAGGCTACAAGACCGCCGTGGATACTCTGACCTCTCAGAGAACTACGCTGGATCGACTTTCCGCAGACCTGATGGAAATGGAAACGATGACGGCAGAACACATGCACAAAGTCATCGACGAAAATCGCAAAGGTCCGAAGCTCATGTCCGTTCCGCCGCTGGTCGCGGAAAGCCGAACCGCCGTTGAGGGAAAAGCCACAGCGGAAGATTCAGGGGACCACGAGCCTCTGGCTGCCGCCGAATGAAACAGTGCCAAGGAAGGATCTCATAACTCCCCTGCTT
>CAZIGZ010000114.1:9440-19937 GCA_964538835.1 uncultured Chitinophaga sp.
GCCTCCTATTCTTCACCTGCTTCCTATCGCCTTTTGCTCCTCGCTTACGCCTTTGGCCGGATCACAAGCAGGTTGGCGTCATAGGTCAGGATTCCCAACAGGATCGAACAGACCACTCGGTCCAGCGGCACTTCGTACTTGTAATTGATCGACAGTGGATTCGGGTGAAACGGATCGGCGACCAGCACAGATCGTTCAGCAGCATCGTAGCCACACAGCACGACAAAATGGCCACCCGGCAGTCCAGCGACATCATCCGGCTGAGAAGTCGCCGGGATCTCTCTTCGCTCACGGTAGAGATACGTTGAACTGAGCCCTGTCAGGATCGGAATCGACTGCTTCAGATACCGTCGAATGAGATTGCCGTTCAGGTCTTCCATTCGCAGTCGACCGCCAAGTCTCAGAAACTCAATGTAGCTTTCACAGGCACGGCGGAGTTTCTCTTTGGGCTTGATCTCCATCTGCTGTGCAAGCTTCGATTCGAGATTCAGTCCTTCATGCACATGACCGTCAGCGTTGAACCAGGTCGGGTCGAACACCTGCAGGTTGAAGGTAAAGATGCGGACATCGTAACCTCGCCGCAGCGCATGGCATCCCAGCATGACGGCCAGCGTTCCACCGCCTTCAAACGACGGAACTTCCTGAATCACATCGCTGAGCGCCAAATCATCGCCATGAAACCGGTAGACCGCCTGCAGGCATGTGGGACCGCACGTCGTGTTATCGGGCTGCTTCAGAAAATCGAAGTGAAGTCGAGTCTCCACGGATACCTCACTTTGAATCAGGTTTCGGTTTGTTCTGAGCATCCCGCTTCAGCAGCACATCCACTGTGAATCCACCAATGCGTTCACCATCCTGATAGTACAGCCAGTCCGTCATTCGACTGAGAGGAACCTTGACGGATTCACCCAGTTTCAGAGAAACATGCTGCGGCTCATTGGCCACCTTGCCCTGCACTTCATTCGCGTCGATCTTCAGAACCTCTATCCACAGAGTCTCTTTGCGTCCTTCTGCCGCGTCAAACGCGAACTGCGCCGCAAAGCCCTCCGCGCCTTTGGGAGGCCTGGCGTGAGCTTTCGCAAATTCAGACCATCGCTTCTTTGCTTCCGCCGATGCCTTCGCCAGTTCCGGATCATCGTTGCTCGCCCCCACAACCGTGTCGGCAACGCCAGTCTGCAGCGCTTTCACCGGATTTGTGCTGTTCAGCAATGCGGGAAGGTCTTCGGTGCCCGCGACAAGAATCTCCTGAGACGGCATCGCAAGGCCAAGTGTCTGATCGCTGCACAATGCTGCGGCAATTCGGCAAAGCGACTTTGTCGCGACTTCGCTCCCTCGATCGCCTGCCGCCCTGGAATCAACAGCCGAGTCGGATGTCAGCAAGCTGAGCTGCAGGACGCCTTTCTGTTCCTTCAGCATGGCTCGAATGGCCGCTGAATCAATTTCTTCAGTTTGAAGCTGATGATCCCAGGGCTTGCTGCTGACCGTTAGCACGGCCTTGAGTTCTTTCGCGTGAACCAGGAATCCTGCGTCATTGACCGACACGCTGTCAGGCTTGCCCGTCGCTTTGTTCGTCGCTGCAAAAGGGCGCCCCATCGCCTGCTGGCAGGCTTTCGTCAATTGTTCGGCATTGATCCTCTGAGGAGCCTTCAGCAACAGAATCACGCTGACCGGCTCAGCGGCACCATCCTGCGCTTCGTCCACCGAACATCCCAGGCCAGCCGGGGCAGTCGCCGCGGAGACATCCGACACAACAGAAACGCCGATGGCGACCAGCGGAAGAAACACGGCCGTGCGGAACACACCAATACGCGACATGACAGCATCCATTGCAGTCGGGAAATTCCCGGAAAAACGGTCGTCCGTGACGGAACAGCACGCGTGCGGACCTGGAAAGGGTAATCTGAGGGCCGGAAGTGCTGCAACCGGAACGTTTTTCGGGATTTTTCTGGCGATCGCTTGCAGCTAACCCCACTCGCCATCAAGTTTCCGCCTGCAAAAATCCAGATTGGCGGACAAGTTTGTCCGTCCGGACTCAGCTTCCATGCCTCATTCTGTGAGTGGATACTCATCGTGGCCGTGATTGTTCAGAAGTTTGGTGGTACCAGTGTGGCGAACGCCGAGAAGATTCGCGCGGCGGCTCAACGGGCTGTCGATGCGAAACGGCGAGGATTCGACGTGGTCGTGGTCGTGAGTGCTCGCGGGCACAAAACGGACGAACTGATCGATCTGGCCCACGGCATCACAAAGAATCCACGGCCACGCGAAATGGACATGCTACTGTCGACCGGCGAGCAGGAGTCTGTGGCTCTGATGGCGATGGCCGTTCATGAACTGGGCGAAGATGCCATCAGCCTGACCGGTGCTCAGATCGGAGTCTTGACCGACACAACTCACACCAAGGCCCGCATCGTCAGCATTTCCACTCAGCGCATGCAGGAACTGTTGAAGGCGGGCAACATCGTGATTGCCGCCGGCTTCCAGGGTGTGGATTCCAGCATGAACATCACAACGCTGGGACGCGGTGGAAGTGACACAACCGCCACTGCTCTCGCCGCGGTTCTCAACGCAGAACTGTGTGAAATCTATACCGACGTCGAAGGTGTCTTCACGACGGACCCGCGTGTTGTTCCTTCCGCGCGAAAGGTGGAACGAATTTCGTATGACGAGATGCTGGAGATGGCCAGTCTCGGTGCGGGCGTCATGCATTCTCGTTCGATTGAGTTCGCAAAGAAGTACCAGGTCCAGCTGCGAGTTCGTCCGGCGTACTCAGATGGTCCGGGAACTCTGATCGCTCCCGAATCCGACGCAGCGAACTCGATCGTCACAGGCGTGGCATTTGTTCGCAACGAAGCGCTGGTGACGCTGGTCGGTCTGCCGGATCAGCCCGGCGTGATGAGCAGCCTGTTCACGTCGCTGTCGGCGGCTCGCATTCCTGTCGACATGGTCGTGCAGAACGTGGCTCGCGAAGGATTCGCCAACGTCTCGTTTACCGTTGCGGAAGATGAACTCCCGGCGGCAATGAGGGTCATTAACGAAACCGCGAAGCAGCTGAATGCTCAGAACATTGAGCAAAAACTTGGGCTGTCAAAAGTCTCCGTGGTCGGTCACGGCATGCAGACTCACACGGGCGTTGCGGCTCGCATGTTCCATGTCCTGGCAGAAGCGGGCATCAATATTCGCGTCGTGACAACCAGCGAGATAAAGATCTCTGTCCTGATCGACCGCGATCAATGCAGCAAGGCCGTTGAAACGGTTCATAAGGGTTTTGGACTGGACCAGCCAACACGTCTGCTTCCCGATGTGGGCTATGTGGCGAAAGATCGAGCAGGCAGCCAGAATTCGTCCGGAGCCGAAGTCGTTGCCGATATCGTCTCGCGACTCGACGGCATGGAAAGCATCCTCGTCAGCGATGTCTCGGCTGATACGGAACAATCACGCGTCACCATTTCTGCACTTCCGGATGATCCAGGCGTTGCAGAAGCGGTCTTCACAGCGATCGCGGAAGGTGGCGTGCTGGTCGACATGATCATTCAAAACGCGGCTCGCGATGGTCGAGCAACGATCTCTTTGACTGTCCCTTCGACGGACCTGGATCGTTCCATCCTGTTGCTTCGCGAAGTGCTGGAACGTTACGCGGGATCGCAGCTGACGACCGATCGGCACATTGGCAAACTGTCAATTGCCGGCATCGGACTTCGCAGCCACACGGATGTCGGACGCCGCGTCTTCCGAACGCTGGCCGAGAACAGCATCAATGTGGAGATGATCAACACCAGCGAGATTAAGCTCAGCATCGTCATCAAGGAAACCGAATGTGAACGAGCCCTGAAGCTGCTGCGGGCAGAATTCGGACTCGTTCACGGATAAGCGGAGAAGGCACGTTCCATGAACCGCGACCAGCCTGCATCGTTCGGTGTTCGAGTCATCAAGGACACGCTTGTCTTCAGCGCGGCTCACTTTATTACGTTCAACGGGAATGTTTGTGAGCGGCTGCACGGGCATAATTGGCGAGTCGAAGCGGCCATTGAAGGTCCGCTCGATGAAAACTCGTACGTGTTCGACTTCATTGCACTTCGAGATGGACTGCAGGCGATCGTGCATGAGCTGGATCATCGAGTACTGCTGCCGGACAGCCACCCGTTGATTCGCGTTACGACCGAAGGGCAGGAGGTGACAGCCCGCTTTGAACAGCGACGCTGGGTCTTCCCGATCGAAGACTGCTGCATCCTTCCCGTTCAGAATACGGCCGCCGAACTGATTTCTCGGTGGATCGGGAACACGTTAATCTCCCGATTGAAACTGAGAGATCGCCACGGACTGACTCGGCTGCGTGTCAGCGTGGAGGAGAATTTCGGACAGTGGGCCGACTGCTGGCTGCCACTCAGCTGAACTCCTGAAGAAACTCACCGGAACAGGTGGATTACGTCATGGCTAACGAAGCATCAAACTTCATCATCAACACCAGCATGGAAACGTTCCGTCAGGACGTCATTCAGCAGTCCATGGAACGGCCAGTCGTGGTCGACTTCTGGGCGGAATGGTGCGGTCCCTGCCGTCAGCTGATGCCGCTTCTTGAAAAACTGGCCAACGAACACAAAGGCGCATTCTGCCTGGTGAAGGTCAACGTCGACCAGCTTCCTGAAATTGCCGGGGCGTTCGGCGTGCAGTCGATTCCGATGGTCGTGGCGATGTTCCAGGGCCAGCCTGTCAGTCATTTTTCAGGACTTCAGTCCGAGGACCAGCTGCGCGAGTGGCTCAAGGGATTCCTGCCATCCCCGGCGGACGAAGCGTTCGACGCCGCTCAGCAGGCGGAAGCAGAAGGTGCACTCGACCAGGCAGAAGCTTCCTATCGAAAGGCGGCCGAACTGGCACCGGACGTTGCGGAGTTTCGAATCGCTCACGCTCGAGTTCTGCTGGAACTGAATCGCGACCAGGAGTGTCGCGAGATCATTGATGAACTCAACAAACGTGGTTACCTCGAACCAGAAGCTCAGGTGCTGCAGTCACAACTGGAAATGCGAAGCCAGGTGGAAGACTCCGGCGGCGTTCAGGAAGCGAAGAAGGCCCTCGAAGCCGAACCGAACAACCTGGCACTCAAGCTCAAGCTGGCCGAAGCACTCGGGGCCGACAGCCGCTTTGAAGAAGCCTGCGAAATGCTGCTGGAAATCGTCAAGCAGGATCGGGGCGGAGTTGGCGTTCAAGCCAAGGAAATCATGGTCCAGCTGCTGACCGTCATGGGGTCAAAATCCAAACTCGCCTCCGACTTCCGCCGCCGCCTCGCCACCGCGTTCTATTAGTGCAGAACGGTGGTTCTGGGTGTAGTCGCGAATGCTTGTCAAAGTCGGTTCTTTCTGAAGGATCTGCCGGAAAAGCCTTTCGCCGCAAGGCGAATCATGTTCTGGCACACACTTCAAACAAACTCACTCGCTTAGCACGCAAGGCTCCGCGGGGCCTTCTTAACGCGTCGTCACAGGAGACTCTGGCACATCGAATGGTCGCTGGTCGTGGCACGGCCGCGAAGTGCCGCCCGGCAGTCGGCACCTACACTGGGCCGCAGCCCGGCTTCACGCCGGGTGAGCCCACGTTTGGCAACTACCGACGAGGCGGCTCGTCACTTTCGTCCTCGTCAAATTCGTCGAAGTCTTCATCGTCATCATCTTCGAAGTCCGCATCGGGATGCAGAGGATCTCCGGGTGAGAAGAAAAAGTCACCAAGCCCCATCGGAACGATGTTGCCGCCAAGTGATTTGTTCTGACGATCGGCCAGAGATTTCAGGTCGGCCGCTTCTTCGCCCAGACATTTTTCCAGAGCTTCACGCCAGGCATCATCGCGAGCAATCGGATGTGACGGATCCTGAGCAATGCGCTTCAGTGCGAAACGCAGAATGTTGATGCCGTCGCGAGTCGAAAAATCCAGGTTCAGCGAATGAGCTTCCTGGAGAAAATCCACCGTCAGACTCAGCATCTGGTCATCGGCAAACGGCAGGTGATACTTCAGAATGTACAGCTCGTCTTCACGCGACGGATGACCAAGTGTCAATGTTGGCTGCAGTCGGCTCAGAATGTAATCCGGAATCTCAAACGTCGATTCATCTTCATTCATCGTGACTGCACAGCGGAAGTCCTTGTGAGCCTGAATCGTAATACCGGCGACGATCGACTCCACATATCGTCGATGATCCAGAAGTGGTGCAAGGCTGGCCCATGACTTTTCGTTCATGCGGTTGCCTTCGTCCAGAATACAGATGCCGCCGCGAATCATCGCCGTGACAAGGGGCGACGCGTGGTAGGCAATCTTCCCGCTTTCGGCCAGCACCGGCGTCACCAGCAGGTCTTCAGGCCGAGTATCCGCGGTGCACTGGTAAATGTAGAGCTCCTGATTGCGATGTCGCGCACCGGCGATCGCCAGTGTTGTCTTGCCAATTCCAGGAGTTCCGACCAGTCGCGGAGTCAGCGGCAGGTCCCGTTCGTCCACCACAATCCAGCAGGCCAGCAGTTGCTTCAGGACTTCTCGCTGCCCAATCCACTCGCCGGAGCTTGTGTCCGGACTGCCAAGGTGCAGTGTAATCCCATCAATCGATTGAGTTCGGCTCATAGCTTTTTCTAGACAGAAAACTGAATTCTCTCAGGCGACCGCCAGGCAATCGGCATTCGCGAGTCCCCGGCAGTGGCTTCCACGCGTCAATGACACGTGCGAAGCCCGCAATTTCGCAGGAATCAGCGCGGATTGGCGGCAGAATGTCAACTCTACGCACCAATCTGATCTTGTTCAAATGGCTGCGAACAGTCACCCTTCGCCCGATAGACCACGATGGTGCTCACAAATCCGGCTGGAACCGTCCACGCTGGGAGAATCATGGATGATTCGCTTCATGAGAATGCTCGGCCTGCTTCTTCTGGTCCTTGTGGCCGCGTCCGACTGTCGCGCGCAGTTTCAGTTGTCAGAACCGACGCCGGACGAAAGTGAAAGCAGTGCAGGAGAGTCTCAGAACTCTTCAAAGCCAACGACAAAGAAACGCTCGTCGCAGCGCGATCAGGAGACCAGCTCCGAAGACCGTTCAGAACAGCCTCGAACCGCCCCGCTGAGAAAAACTCGCAACACACAATCCTCCCCAGGGCGGACTGATACGAATGAAACGCCGTCCTCTACGGTAAAAGTTCCGGACCCGAGTCTGGCGGTCGCTCGTGATTCTCGAATCACTCTCATCGATGAAGATCCGGACCCTGGTACGTTTTGGTCCGGCCCGGTTCCCCGCCGCAAGTCGATTGCTCAGGACGCAACGCTTTACGACGTGTGCACCATTGGCAGTTATGTCTGGGCTGTCGGCGATCAAGGAGTTGTCTGCACATCATCGGACAATGGAGAGACATGGACCACGCGCATGACTCCGTTCCCGTGCCGTCTGACGTCCGTCTGTTTTCTGACGAATCGAGTTGGCTGGGTCGGTGGCATTCGCTTCGACAGTGCAACACAGGGTGGTCGTGCCGTGCTGCTGGCCACTCGCGATGGAGGAGAATCCTGGAAAGACCTCTCGGAAGAATCGCGTAACACACCAGGACTGATCGGTGCGGCATCACAACTGCCCGGCATTTTGTCGCTTCAGTACTTTGGCCTGGACGACGCGATCGCTGTCACACTGCCACAGACATCGAACACGGCGCAGACTTTGTTTCGTTCTGTTGATGGCGGTGTTTCGTGGGAACCCGTGCCAGCCGATCAGCCTGTCGCTCCATGGATGGGCGGAGCATTCATCAGCCCCGACGAAGGGATCGTCGTCGGGCAAAGACAGCAATACGCCTCCATTGTTTCTCGCGAGGCCGTTGTTGTGAATGCACCTTCGGCGACTCTGCGAAGTGTTCGCGGCGCATCGCTGGATTCGACAGGCCACGGCTGGATCGCTGGAGACGGTGGCCAGATTCTTGAGACAACCAACGGCGGCGTTACATGGAGTGTTCCGTCCGGCGAATTGCCAGAAGGACTGACGGATGTCTTTGACGCATGCTCCGTGACCCATAGAGACTCAGTCGTGATGGCCGCTGGCCTGCCGGCATCCATGGTATTGCGTTCGGAAGACTCGGGGAACACCTGGAACGTTGCACCAGTTCCGGCACATGGTCAGATCAATCGTATCAAGGGATCAGCAGAGAACCTTTTCTTTGCCGTCGGGAGTTTCGGCCAGATCCTCCGCTCCATCGATGATGGCGCGACATGGGAATGTGTTCGATCTGCGGGCTTCCGATCAGGCGTGATGTCGCTGGTGACGGAGGCTCAGTCAGCCCCCATTCAGCTTCTTTCCAGCCTGACATCTGACGCGGGAGTTCGCAGCTGCGTCGTGCAACCTTCGCAGGTGCTGGATCTGAGCCTGCCGGATGCGGCCTCTTCCATCCCTCTGTCTCATGCAGACTTCGCACTTTCTTCGCTTTCTGTCGAAGGCGTTCATGCGGACTGGGCTTTTCCACGAACTGTTCGCGGACAGGAGCTTTCCTCAAAGCAGCTTTTGGCCGAATGGAATCGTCAAACTGACGGTCGACTTCGCGAACTGCTGCCCTTGCGACTGGCCCGCAGTCTTTGCACATGGCGTCCAGTGATCATTGTTGTGGAACCGTCGTCAGAAACAGATGCTGTTGCGTCCGTCCTGGCCGACGCACTGACGGCCGCTGAGAAACTCGCGGGCAGCCCCGAAGGTACAGCACTCGAAATGGCCGGCCTGCAGGCATGGTCGGTATCTCGAGTTGCCACGCGAGCACCTCAGACGCAGCGATCTTCGCTGTCGTTTGATGACTCGGAGCTGCTGAAGTCCCTGGGAACAACGACGGGACTCTTATGCGACGCTGCGGAAGCTCTCATGCACTCTGGTGAATCGTTCTCCGTGTCTGTGCGTCCTCGAGCTGGCTACAGCATACTTCGCGATGCGTCTGACCAGGTGGCTGCGGAGCATCTTCTGGCCGGACTGGAACGAGAACTGACAGCCGAAGTGCGACGTCCGGTCTCGGCCCGCCAGCGTGAACAGCTTGAAGAAATGCAGCGAGTCGTTCAGTCCGCGAAACTCGAAGCCAGTGCACTGGACGCACATCAGGGTCTGCAGAAGTCTGAGGAGGCGTTCGTTGCGGAACTTGAGACCATTGGAGCATCGCTTCCGCCCGCACTGGCACTTCGCCAGCTGGCCGAACTGGCCTCACTGAATCTGGAACGCAACAACATCGAAGGTTATCTCGCCATCCAGCAGGAACTGATGCGTCGTTTCCCGGACAGCCAGGAAGCTCGCCGCGCAGCGGAAACACTGTTGGTCCTTTATTCGTCCGCTGAGGTTCGTCAACATCGAACGCGACTGCAATCGAATCCCGATGCGATGAATCCTCAAGGAGCAAAGTCACAGGCCGCCACGGCTGGCGTCGACGAAACATCCCAGGATGGACCTCAGCCCATTCGCATGCAGCCTTCCGTTCAACCAGCGAATTCCTCTGCGTTCTCAGCCTCCGCAACTCCCCAGCTGACTGCCTTAAATGACAAGTGGAACACGCAGGCTCAGATCGCATGGACTCTTTTGAACCGACACGAGGCCGGTTCGCCGGATGGAAAGCACAGCGTTCCTTCTTCGGCGATCCTGCGACAGGCTGTGTCGATGCGACTCCAGGACAAGACCGGTGAATGCTCGACCCTGCTGACAGAACTTTCCCCGCGCACGGACGAATTCGGTCTGTGGGCAACATCAGAGATGCAGGTGCTGCAGGGCATGACGCCGACTCTGTTGCGAACCTTCAACGTGCCTCGCAGCGCCAGTCGCCCGTATCTGGATGGCGTCCTGACGGATGACATCTGGGAACAGGCCGAGGAGATTTCTCTGGAGGCTCCTCGAGTTTCCGGTGCGGCGATTAAGGAAGCGAACGAAAACAACGCACAGGATGCGGAGCAACCGCGGTCACTGGTCATGGTCGCATGGGACGATCAGTTCCTGTATGTCGCCGGACGATTTCAGCGTCCCGCAGCAATGCGACGACACGTCGAACTTGCCTCCGGCAGAACTCACGACGCAGATCATGGCATGCTGGATCGCTTTGAGCTTTCAATTGACACTGATCGCGATTACATGACAGCGTTTCGCCTGGTCGTCGATGAATCCGGGCAGACCACCGACAGCTGCTGGTGGCTGACTCGCTGGAATCCTCGCTGGTACGTCGCCTGCGATGGTGATGATTCCACGTGGCGATTTGAAGCCGCAATACCGTTCCAGGAACTCTCGACGTCGCCTGTTCGCCCCGGAATCCTGTGGTCCATGAAATTCCGCCGCAACATTCCTGGCGTCCTGGAACAGGAACTCCCCCCGGCCGCGGCAACCACCTCTCTGCAAGGCGCGTCACTCGTCCGCTTCATCCGCCCGAAGCTCAAGACCAACACCGGCCGATAACTCCTGCCCCGATGCAGAACGGTTGCCCCAATCGTTCCCAATCACGCCCCAAACCACGGCGAGCGGGGGCATGTCAATCCCCTGATCTTCTC
>CAZIGZ010000115.1:0-6427 GCA_964538835.1 uncultured Chitinophaga sp.
GTGAGTATCAAAGCGGGCTTGAAATGCCTACAGTCAAAGTGATCGTGGAACGTGGTCTTGGTTGACTCTTTCTGGATACTTTGGCTGTACGAACATCATGAAACTTCTGGAACTGCTGACGCAAACTCCATCGGTGCCGGGGCGTGAGGACCGTATTCGGAAGGTCCTGCTGGATTACATTTCTGAAAAGCGGCTGTTTGATGAGATTCGGACGGACGCGATGGGTTCGCTGATCGCCGTTCGCAAGCCGCGGCCTCAGCCGGGTGCACCGGCTTCTCCCGCGAAAAAGGTGATGCTGGTAGCTCACATGGACCAGATTGGTTTTCTGGTGCGGCACATTGATGACGGCGGGTATCTGCGAGTCAATCCGGTCGGTGGCTTTGATGCGCGCAACCTGTTTGCTCGCCGAGTTCGCGTGTGCACGAACAACGGTGATTACATCGGCATCATGAATGCCTCCGGCAAGCCTGTGCATATCGCCAGCGAAGCGGACAAGAAGAAGGTGCCGGAAGTGACGGAGTTCTTCATCGACTGCGGAATGACGGCCGAGGAAGCTCGTCAGAAGATTCAGATTGGCGATATGGTCGTTCTGGATGGTCCGTTTGCCGAGATCGGAAACTCCGTCGTGTCTCAGTGTCTCGACAACCGAGTCGGCTGCTGGGCTCAGATTCGAGCGATCGAGAACCTGACTCATCACAACTGCGAGATTCACGCGGTGTGGTCAGTGCAGGAAGAAATTGGGATGCGAGGCGCACAGCCGGCGGCGTTTGGAATTGATCCTGATATCGGCGTTGCCTGCGATACGACTCTGTGCTGCAAAACGCCTGGCGTCCCGGATGAAGATCGCGTTTCCATCGCGGGTGATGGCGTCTGTCTGCACGTGATGGATGGCTCGATGATTTCGGACATTGGCCTCGTGGAAGACTTCGAACGCGTGGCAAAGTCAGCGAACGTGAAATGTCAGCGAGCGATCCTGATGCGAGGAGGCCAGGATGGTGCCGCAGTCCAGCGAAGCCGCTCGGGCGTTCGCACGATCTGCCTTGCCTGTCCGATCAAGTACATTCATACGGTGACGGAGATGTCTCATAAGGATGATCTTGAATCGTATCACCGCCTGCTGACCGCATGGCTGGCGGAAGTTTAGAAGAACGGATAAGTGTTGAATGAGTTCCTCGCGACCACCAAAGAAGTTTGCCGCAAGCCATCAGCGAAGCTGGTTGTGGGGACATCATGCCGTTCTGGAGACCATCAGGGCAGGGCAGTGGCCGGTGATGGAACTGTTTGCTGATCGGACCTTGAACAAAGATGTCCTGAAGCAGGTGAGCACCCTGGCCGCTCAGCAGGAGATTCGGCTGGAGCTGGTTGATGCGAGCCGGCTGGAACAGCTTTCTCATCAGCCAGACCATCAGGGACTTCTGGCACGCATGGGCGAATTTCCCTGCGGCGGACTTCCGGAACTCGAAGCACTGATCAACGAACCGGCCGGCAAAAGTGTGAGCAAATCGCAGGGCGGCGGGAATCTTCCGAAGCTGTTCATCGTCTGCGATCGCCTCCAGGATGCTCACAACTTTGGAGCCATTCTTCGGTGCTGTGATGGCGTCAAGGCGGACGGAGTCATCGTGGGGGAACGTTCTCAGGTCGCAATCACGCCACATGTGGCTCGAGCGTCTTCCGGAGCGGTGAATCATCTGCGTCTCTTTCGAGTCGCGTCACTTTTGGACGTGCTTGAGAAGATGAAGCAGGCGGGAGTTGCCATTGTCGCGGCTTCCGAAAAATCGAAGACTCGACACTGGGACACGGAACTCAAGGGAGCCGTTGCACTGGTGATTGGATCCGAAGCCACGGGAATTGCTCCGGAGCTTCTGGAGCGATGCACGACTCATGTGGCCATACCGATGCTGGGCGGAGTCAGTTCGCTGAACGCTGCTGTTGCCGCCGGCATCCTGATGTACGAATGCAGGAGGCAGCAGACTCATGAATGACTTACCTGTGATCAGCGTGACGGAACTGGTCACCGCATTTAAGGAAGTCGTTGAGACAGCTCTGCCTCCGTGCATAGTGGAAGGTGAGGTTTCCAACTGCCGACGCAGTCCTTCCGGCCATTGGTATCTGACTCTGAAAGATGACCAGTCAGAAATTTCCGCCACGATCTGGCGTAGTGCCGCGCAGAGGCTTCGATTTGAACCGAAGGACGGAATGAAGGTTCTGGCCACGGGGTCATTGCAGGTTTATGCGACCAAAGGAACGTGTCAGTTCAACATCGCGAAGCTGATGCTGCAGGGCGTAGGTGAGCTGGAGATGGCGTTCCGGCAGCTTCGAGACAAGCTGGCCGCGGAGGGACTGTTCGATGAATCTCGCAAGCGGCCGATTCCGAAAGTTCCTCGCCGCATCGCGCTGGTCACAAGTCCGTCCGGAGCTGCCGTACGCGACATGATCCAGGTGATTACTCGCCGCTGGCCACCGGCCAACATCATCATCGTGCCCGTCCGAGTTCAGGGCGACGGCGCTGCCGAAGAGATTGCTCGCGCGCTGAAGAGTGTGCACCGGATTCCTGATGTTGACGTTGTGATCACAGGAAGAGGCGGCGGGAGCCTGGAAGACCTCTGGTGCTTCAACACCGAAATCGTGGCTCGCGCGATTGCCGCCTGCAAGATTCCGGTCATTAGTGCCGTCGGCCATGAGATTGATGTTTCGATTGCCGATCTTGTCGCCGACCGTCGAGCGTTGACGCCAAGCGAAGCCGGGGAGTTCGTAGTTCCATCCGCCAGCGATCTTCGGGATACATTGCGACATACGGCTGATCGGTTGAAAGGGGCTTTGCAGAACCGGGCCGAGCGAATCCGTCTGCGACTGTCCGCCATTGAATCTCGCAGCGTGTTTCAGCGGCCCGCCAGTCTGGTCGAGCAGCGACGGCAGGATTGCGATGTCCTTTACGATCGAGCCGTCCGAGCAGTCCGGTTGTTGATTGAGCGTCGGCGGCAGGGCATGAGTTCAATTGCCGCCTCGCTGCAGGCCCTCAGTCCGCTTCAGGTGCTTTCCCGCGGTTATTCGCTGACGCAGAAACCGAATGGCGACGTGGTTCGTTCGTCCGATGAGGTTCATGTTGGCGACCTGCTGGTGACTCGGCTTCATTCCGGGATTGTGAATGCCATTGTTGAGAGTGTTGAGCCGGAGGAAGCGGACTCAAATTGAGGCTTTTTGGTGATTCCGGTGCTGTGACGAGTCAGACTTTCTGAGACAGGATCTCAGTTTCCGCCATTTTTGGCATGATTAATTGCCAAAATGTCCGCCGTGATTAAGATCGGTCGAAAACACTGTGGATTTCCGCCGTTTTGGTGGTGAGAGCAGTGAGATGAGGCCGGACATGGGTGCAATAGACACGCGAGACCGAGAGATACTGGAACACCTGCATCAGGCAGCTGGTGCGGATGTACAGTCTCTTTGCGACGTGCTCGGAGTGACTCGCACTGCAGTTCGGCAGCGAATTGCGAGGCTGGAGACGGCGGGGTTGATTGCCGTCGATCTTCAGGGGCAGACTCGCGGGCGTCCTCGAAACGTGTACCGAGTGACCGCAGAAGGCTTGCATGCACTGGGTGAAAACTACCGGGAGCTGGCAATCGTTTTGTGGGAAACCATTACCGGCTTTGAAGATACGTCCGTTCGAGAGTTGCTGATTACTCGCGTGAAGAACGTTTTGGCCGAACGATTTCGAAGGCAGCTGGCGGGATGTGAGTCGATTGACGAGCGTCTGGATCAGCTGGCGGAGGAGATGAAATCGAGCGGTTTCAATATTGAGTCAGATCATGCCGGCGGTTTGCGGATTCTGCGGGAGACATCCTGTCCGTTTCCAATGCTGGCCGATGTGGATGACGCGATTTGTCAGGTGGAACGTGAAGTTCTGGAGCAGGTTTTAGGGGCTCCGGTGCAGGTTCGTTCCCGATGTCGTGACGGGCATGGATGCTGTGAGTTTCAGGTAATGAGTTTACCAGCAGCCTCAGATTGCAGCTCGTCTGTCGAATCTGCGAATGCTGTCCAGCCGTCGGAAAGTTTGTCGGCGGATTGAAAGAGTGTCATGGACTGGTAGAGTGCTGCCTGCACTTCCTGTGACTGGCAGGTTACAGGGTTCAGTCAGTGCTTTGGACAGAGGTTCAACACGAGGTTTGAGCAGATGACCTGGATTGAAGGACGATTTGAAGAGAACGTCATTACGACCACGATTGAACAGGCCCTCAACTGGGGCCAGCAATCAAGTATCTGGCCGATGACGTTCGGATTGGCATGCTGTGCGATCGAGATGATGGCGACAGGTGCCAGCAAGTATGACATCGACCGTTTCGGAGCCGGTGCGTTTCGTGCGACTCCGCGACAGGCAGACCTGATGATTGTTGCCGGAACGGTGACATTCAAGATGGCCAGCCGAGTTCGTCGGTTGTACGAGCAGATGCCGGATCCAAAGTACGTGATCGCGATGGGCGCATGTACGGTCGGTGGTGGCCCTTACTTCAAGCATGGTTATCACGTCGTCAAAGGCGTGGACCTGGTGGTTCCTGTGGACGTCTATGTTCCAGGCTGTCCTCCTCGACCGGAGGCACTGCTGGAAGGTTTGATGCGAATTCAGGACAAGATCAAGGCCCGCAAGATTACTCGTGGTGAATCCGCATTGCCGGTTCCTCATCATTCAGGGTTTTCCGCCCTGAACGTCTGACGGTTCATTGTTTGTTGATTCAATGATCTGCTGAAGAAGCGATCGGAGCTGTCTGCTCCCCGGCGCTGCCATGCCGTGCATGTTCCAGAGTACTGACTGAATCCTGTTGATTTCTGAATCCTGTCGAAGTTTGTCACATCTCGTTCCGCGATGACGCGGGACGAGGTTTCGTAGGCAATAAGGAAGTGTGTGCGATGAGTTCTGTGCTGAAGATCTCAAACCTCCATGTGTCCGTAGGTGAAACGCCGATTCTGCGTGGCGTGAACATGGAGATTCGTCAGGGCGAAATCCATGCTCTGATGGGGCCAAACGGTTCGGGCAAGAGCACCCTCGCGTATGCTCTGGCCGGACATCCAAATTACACGGTCACCGATGGTTCCATCGAGATTGATGGAGTCAACATTACGGAGATGGAAGCCGACGCTCGTGCTCGCTTGGGCATGTTCCTGGCGTTCCAGTATCCGGTTGTGATTCCGGGTGTGAAGGTTGCTGACTTCCTTCGCCATGCGGTTTCCAACATTCGCAACCCGGACCGAAAAGAAGGCGAAGGTCTTATCGGCATGCGTGAATTCCGCAAGGAAATTCGCGATCGCATGAACGAGCTGGGTATGGATCAGGAGTTTGCTCGCCGTTATCTGAACGACGGATTTTCCGGCGGCGAAAAGAAGCGCATGGAGATTCTTCAGCTGGCGATGCTTCAGCCGAAGTTTGCGATTCTGGACGAAACAGACAGCGGTCTCGACAGCGACGCAGTGCGAGTCGTCAGCGAAGGAATTTCGAAGCTGTCTGGTCCGCAGATGGGCGTCCTGATCATTACTCACCACGAGCGACTGCTGGAAGCCAATCCTCCTCAGTACACCCACGTGATGCTGGGCGGACGAATTGTCGAGACTGGTGACGCGTCACTGGCTCACGATCTGCATGCCAACGGGTACGCTGAAATTCGTGCGCGTCATCCTGAAGCTGCGGCCGAGAATGCGAAAGCAGAAGCTGCGGCCGTCTAGAACCACGTGCGCCTAGAGTGCGTTTGGTGATATCCTCTGAACACTGAACACCGAAAACTGAATACCATGAGCACAGATGCCCCGGTGAAGTCTGAAAAGTCGGATGTGGAAATCGGAGCCTACAAATATGGCTTCCATGATTCGACGGATAACTATGCGTTCAAGAGCCGCAAAGGCCTGGATGCTCAGATCGTTCGTCAGATCTCCGAGATGAAGAAGGAGCCGGCATGGATGACCGAGTTCCGTCTGGAGTCTCTGGCGATTTTCGAATCGCGCCCGATGCCAAACTGGGGCGGCGATATGAGCGACCTGAACTTCCAGGACATCTTCTACTACATGAAGGCGTCTCAGGAGCAGGGAAAGTCATGGGATGATGTTCCCGAAGACATTCGCCGTACCTACGACCGCCTTGGGATTCCGGAAGCGGAAAAGAAGTATCTGGCCGGCGTCAAGGCACAGTATGAATCGGAAGTGGTGTATGGAAGTCTGCAGGAAGATCTGGCGAAGCAGGGAGTGATCTTCACAGACACGGATTCTGCTCTGCAGGAGCATCCGGAGCTGTTCCGTGAATACTTCGGGACAGTGATTCCTCCCGGTGACAACAAGTTCGCCGCGTTGAACTCCGCGGTGTGGTCCGGCGGTTCGTTCATTTACGTTCCGAAGGGCGTGAAGATCGAGTTTCCTCTGCAGGCCTACTTCCGCATCAACAGTCAGAACA
>CAZIGZ010000115.1:6484-19878 GCA_964538835.1 uncultured Chitinophaga sp.
TCATCGTCGATGAAGGCGCCCAAGTGCACTACGTCGAAGGCTGTACGGCTCCGACCTACAGCAGCGACAGTCTCCATTCGGCCGTTGTCGAGATCATTGTAAAGCGTGGTGCTCGCTGTCGCTACACGACGATTCAGAACTGGTCGAACAACGTTTACAACCTGGTCACGAAGCGAGCCATGGCGTATGGCGATTCGCTGATGGAGTGGATCGACGGAAACCTGGGATCCAAGCTGACCATGAAGTATCCCGCGATCTGGCTGATGGAACCGGGTGCTCGCGGTGAAACGCTGTCGATTGCATTTGCCGGGGAAGGTCAGCATCAGGATGCCGGAGCCAAGATGGTTCACTGTGCTCCGAACACCTCCAGCCGCATCATCAGCAAGAGCATTTCCAAGAACGGTGGGCGTTCAAGCTATCGTGGTCTGGTGAAGGTTCAGAAGGACGCCGTCAACTGCCGTTCGAATGTGGTTTGCGATGCGTTGATTCTGGATCCAGCCAGCCGCAGCGATACGTATCCGTACATCGAAGTGGAAGAGGAAAATGTCGCGATCGAACATGAAGCCAGTGTTTCAAAGATCGCCGAAGAGCAGCTCTTCTACCTGATGAGTCGTGGTCTGTCAGAAGCGGAAGCCTCCGCGATGATCGTGACCGGGTTCATTGAACCACTCGTCAAGGAGCTGCCTATGGAATACGCAGTCGAACTCAATCGACTGATTGAACTGCAGATGGAAGGATCGGTCGGGTAACAGATGCAGGCGAGCGGCAGGGCGTCAGCCCTCCGTGTCTGGCTCGATGTCTTCGACTGTGGCCGCTTGACGAGGCAATGGACCGGATTCGTCGTGAACTTGGTTTCCCAGAACGGCCGCGAGCATAAAGTCAGAAATCTCGTTGTTTGAGATATTGTGTATTGAGCGAGTGGCTTGGGAAGAGAAAAGTCACCGAGCAATCGTATTGCCAGAGAGTTTGAAGAATCATGTCATCAGCCACCATCGATATTTCCCGCATCGGCTTCTCTTCGGAAGTCTTTGAGCAGTTCCTGGCGACTCGCAATGAGCCGGCATGGATCACTGCGAGCCGACGTGCGGCGTTTGAGCAGTATCAGACGCTGCTCCAGAATGATCTGGATCCGGAAGAGTTCAAACGCGTTGACCTGCGAGTGTTCAACGCTGCCAAGTTCCGACCGGTGGCTGCGGCAGTCGATTCGACCGCGATCGAAACTCTGCTGAGCGACAAGACGGAGTTCGGTGGTTCGATCGCTCATGTGAACGGTCAGCTGACTCATCACCAACTTTCTGACGAGATTCGTGCTCAGGGCGTTTTGTTCGGCGAACTGCAGAGTCTGCTCACAAGCCACCGCGAACTGCTGGAGCCGCACTTCATGAAGCAGGCGGTGAAGCCGGATGCGGATCGTTTTTCGGCGTGGCACGCGGCATTCTGGACTGGCGGTACGGTGCTGTATGTTCCTCGCAACGTCGAAGTCGCTCTTCCTCTGCACAGCCTGATTGCACACAGTCGAGACGGCGTGGCGGAGTTCAGCCATACACTCATCATTCTGGAAGACGGTGCTCGAGCGACGTTGCTGGAAGAAACATCTTCAGCGACGGCTGAACTGGCTGGTCTTCACGTTGGATGCGTTGAACTGATCGTCGGCAAAGATGCGAACCTGCGATACGTTCAGCTGCAGAACTGGAACCAGAAGTCCTGGCACTTCGCTCATCAGGCGGGTTGTGTGGCCAGCAATGCTTCCTTGCAGTGGACCGTTGTGGGACTCGGCAGCAAGCTGGCTCACATCCATCAGGACATCAATCTGAATGGCCGTGCAGCGACCGCGGAGGTCAACGGTGTCACGTTTACCAGCGATCGTCAGAAGATCAGCTACTATACTCAGCAGCACCATCGAGCCCAGGGGACTCACAGCGACCTTCTGTACAAGGAAGTTCTGCGAGATGAATCGCGGGTCATCTGGCGAGGCATGATCAAGGTCGATCCAGCCGCTCAGCAAACCGATGGGTACCAGCGAAGCGACGCTCTGATGCTCAGCGATGATGCTCGCTGCGATTCCATCCCAGGCCTCGAGATCGAAGCAGATGACGTAAAGTGTACTCACGGAGCTACGACAGGACGCGTGGATCGCGAACAGATCTTCTACTGCATGAGCCGCGGCATCAGCCGCAAGGAAGCCATGCATATGATCGTGGAAGGATTCTTCCAGCGTGTGTATGACCGAATCCCTGTGGAAGTGGTCCGGGAAACTCTGAGCCGAACGGTGCAGGGTAAGCTTGGAATTGAAACGGCTGCTGTTTAGTCCAACGGTTCGGTCCAGACGATGGGACTTGTCGTCTGCAGATGTGAGTCCCGGGATTCCGGCTCGATCGCTATTTGTTATCTTTGATTGAAATCGCTGAGCGAACTCCATGGAACGTGTGATAGGTCTTGATGAACTTCAGTCCGGTGATCGGCGAAGTGTGTTTGTGGATGACATCCCCGCGCTGGCGATTCGCATCGCAGATCAGTACTTTGTGATCGAAGACGTGTGCAGTCATGATGGTCAGCCACTGACGGACGGTGCGATTCAGGATTGCGCGATCGTGTGTCCTCGCCATTCCGCAAAGTTTGACCTGAAGACCGGCAAGGCTCTGTGTATGCCGGCGACGGAAGCCATTCGAGTCTTCAAGACGGAAGTTCGTGATGGTGCGGTTTGGGCCGGCCTTTGATCGCTGAGTAGACGAGTTGTTCCAGACCAGGAAGACAGGTGGTTTGAGATTATGGCGACTGACGCAGAACTCATTGAGGCACTTCGACAGGTTGTCGACCCGGAACTGATGGTCAACATCGTGGATCTTGGACTGGTGTATTCTGTCAATCAGACGGAACGTAAAGTTGCTGTCGAGATGACTTTGACCAGCCCTGCATGTCCCGCCGGTCCTCAAATCGTTCAGCAGGCCAAGATGGCATTGGAACGACTGGAAGACATTGACGAAGCCACCATTACGATTACTCTGTCACCGCCCTGGACTCCCGAACGCATGACGGACGACGCTCGCGACATGCTCGGGATTTTTTAAACAGTAGGTGACGCTTGCCGAGCGGCACTTCGCGGCATCGCCGCGACCAGCGACCGGACGACGTGCTACAGAATTCATTGGCGGTCGTGGATTGAAAGCATCGCTTGGTCTGTGCGTTTCAGGCAAGTGGCTTTGGCATCACGTGCGATCAAGAATATGGTCGCCTCGCGGCGAAGGTCTCGCCCGGCAGGCGAGACCTACTGTACGTGACGCTTGCCGAGCGGCACTTCGCGGCGTCGCCGCGACCAGCGACCGGACGACGTGCTACAGGATTCATTGGCGGTCGTGGATTGAAAGCATCGCTTGGTCTGTGCGTTTCAGGCGAGTGGCTTTGGCATCACGTGCGATCAAGAACATGGTTCGCCTCGCGGCGAAAATCCTCTCCGGCAGAGAGGATCTACTGATGGCGCAAAAGAAGGCCCTGGCAGATGCCAGGGCCATGATTCAGTTGCCGAAGCAGGATTACTTCTTGACGACCTGCTTGTCGCCAGTCAGTTCCTTCAGAGCACGCTTGTAGTCGGTTGGCATGACTTTGTGGAACTTCGGCAGAGCCGTTTCCCACTGATCCAGAATTGCCTTCGCGACCGTTGATCCGGTGTACTTCTGATGGCTTTCGATCATCGCTCGAAGTTCCTTCACATCGGCATCTTCGACGACCTTCTCCAGCTCCACCATTTCCAGATTGCAGTTCACCAGGAACCTCTCATCCGGGTCATAAACGTAGGCGATTCCGCCAGACATACCTGCGGCGAAGTTGCGTCCTGTCGGACCAAGCACGACGGCTCGACCACCAGTCATGTACTCCAGGCCGTGGTCGCCGACACCTTCAATGACGGCCGTTGCTCCGGAGTTTCGCACGCAGAATCGTTCAGCCGCAACACCACGGAAGTACGCTTCACCGGAGGTCGCTCCGTACAGAGCCACGTTGCCGATCAGAATATTCTTCTCCGGAACGAAGGTCGATTCCTTTGGCGGGTAGATGATCAGCCGACCGCCGGACAGACCTTTGCCCGCGTAATCATTCGCATCGCCGTCCACTTCAATCGTCACGCCATGAGCAAGCCAGGCACCAACGCTCTGTCCAGCCGAACCCTTGGCACGAATATGAATCGTGTTGTCCGGCAGTCCGTCTGCTCCGGCCGCTCGACTCACTTCGTTGCTGAGAATCGTTCCGAAGGCACGATCGATGTTCTGAATCGTCGTATCGATTCGAACCGGCTTTCGTTCCGTCAGCGCCGGAGCACACTTTTCGAGCAGCTCCATGTCGCGAACAGAATCGAGAGCATGGTTCTGGTCGATGGTACAGAACGTCTGAACGTCCGGATGAGGCTTCTTCGCCATCGTCAGAATCGGTGACAGATCGAGGCTCTTTGCTTTCCAGTGAGTCACCGACTCATCCAGTTCCAGCATATCGACTCGACCAACCATCTCGTTGATCGTTCGGAAGCCAAGTTCCGCCATGATCTCCCGAGTTTCCTCGGCCACCATGAACAGGTAGTTCACCACATGATCCGGCTTGCCCTGGAACTTCTTTCGCAGAACTGGATCCTGTGTCGCGATTCCGACCGGGCAGGTATTCAGATGACACTTTCGCATCATGATACAGCCCAGAGTAATCAGCGGAGCGGTCGCGAAACCAAACTCTTCAGCACCCAGCATGGCCGCCACGACAACGTCTCGGCCCGTCTTCAGTTGCCCGTCTGTCTGCAGGCGAACGCGGCTTCGCAGGTCGTTCATCACGAGGGTCTGATGAGTTTCCGCGATCCCCAGTTCCCACGGCAAACCTGCATGCTTAATGCTGGTCAGCGGAGACGCTCCCGTGCCGCCTTCGAAGCCGGAAATCAAAATGTTATCAGCGTGCCCCTTGGCCACACCCGATGCAATCGTGCCGACACCGACTTCAGAGACCAGCTTCACGCTGACTCGTGCACGACGGTTGGCATTCTTCAGGTCGAAGATCAGCTGAGCCAGGTCTTCGATCGAATAAATGTCATGGTGCGGAGGCGGACTGATGAGTCCGACACCCGGTGTTGACAGTCGAGTCGAAGCGATGACCTTGTCGACCTTGTGACCTGGCAGCTCACCGCCTTCACCAGGCTTCGCTCCCTGAGCAATCTTGATCTGCAGTTCGTCGGCGTTTGTCAGATACCATGACGTCACACCGAAGCGACCTGAAGCCACCTGCTTGATCGCCGAACGACGAGAATCGCCGTTGTCGGCTGGTGTGAAGCGATCGTATCGCTCGCCACCTTCGCCCGTGTTGCTCTTGCCACCAATGCGGTTCATCGCAATCGCGAGCGTTTCGTGAGACTCCGCGGAAATGGATCCGAAGCTCATCGCTCCGGTACAGAATCGCTTCACGATCTCTGCAGCAGATTCCACTTCATTCAGCGGTACTGGCGATCCCTTGCGGAACTTCAACAGGCCTCGCAGATGGCAGTTGCGTGTCGTCTCGGAATTCACCAGCTTGGAGAAGTCCTTGTACGCCGACTTGTCGCCCTGGCGAGCAGCCTGCTGCAGACGGCCGATCGTGTGAGGATTCCATGCGTGCTTTTCGCCATGGCGACGCCACGCATACAGCCCCTGGTTCGGCAGTTCGTGAGAAATGCTGTCCGGGTTTTCCGGGAAGCCGATGTGATGACGCATCAGAGCTTCCTGAGCCAGTACGTCGAAGCCAACTCCCTTGATGCGGCTTGGAGTTCCCGCAAAGCACAGATCAACGACTTCCTGTGACAGGCCGAGCGCTTCAAAGATCTGAGCACCCTTGTAGCTCTGCAAAGTCGAAATGCCCATCTTGGCCATGACCTTCAGCATGCCGTTGGCAACGCCGGATCGATAGGCCGCGATGATGCGATCATCATCCCAGTCATCGGACAGTTTGCCGTCCAGTCGAGCCTGCCGCAGAGCATACAGGGCCAGGTAAGGATTCACTGCGTCAGCACCGTATCCGATCAGCAGGCAGAAGTGGTGCACTTCGCGTGCTTCGCCGGATTCGACCAGCAGTCCGATCTGAGTTCGCTCTTCGTGACGCACGAGGTGATGATGAACAGCCCCGGTCGCCAGCAGAGAACTCACGGGAACTCGATCCGCACTGATGCCACGGTCGGACAGGACCACCAGGCTGTATCCTTCGCGGATCGCCTGACGTGCTTCGCGGCAGATGCGATCCAGTGCCGCACGAAGACCAGCGATGCCTTCCGCACGAGGATACGTGATGTCGATGACTCGACACTTCCAGTTCCGATAATTGATCCCCTTCAGATTGGCCATCTGATGGTTAGTCAGAATCGGATGAGGAACCGCGAGTCGATGGCAGCTTTCCGACTTTGTGTCCAGAAGATTGCCTTCCGGACCGATGTAGCATTCCAGCGACATAATGACTTCCTCACGGATCGAGTCGATCGGAGGATTCGTCACCTGGGCGAACAGCTGGTGGAAATAATCATAGAGCATGCGAGGCTGATCGCTGAGGCACGCCAATGCAGCATCGTTCCCCATCGAGCCGATTGGGTCCTTGTCGGCCTTGATCAGAGGAAGCAGCATGAACTGCATCGTCTCTGACGTGTAACCGAAGGCCTGCATACGATTCAGCAGGTCCTGCCCGGTGATGCGTTCCGCCGGAGTCTTGCGAGGAAGTTCCTCCAGGCGAATTCGCTGCTCGGCGACCCACTGCTGGTACGGTCGACGAGAAGCCACGTCCGCCTTGAGCTCTTCGTCGTCGATGATGCGACCCTGTTCGAAGTCCACCAGGAACATTCTGCCAGGCTGCAGACGCCCCTTCATCGCCACATTTTCCGGTTCGATGTCCAGCACACCGACTTCGCTCGCCATGATGACTCGATCGTCCTTCGTCACATAGTAGCGACTTGGACGAAGACCGTTTCGGTCCAGTGTTGCACCGATGTAGCGCCCGTCCGTGAAGGAGATCGATGCCGGGCCGTCCCACGGTTCCTGCAGAGCCGAATAGTATTCGTAGAAGGCTCGCTTGTGTTCCGGCATCGTCTGATGATTCTGCCAGGCTTCCGGCACCATCATCATGACGACTTCCTGCAGAGTACGTCCTGAGTGGTACAGCATTTCAAGGGCGTTGTCGAAACAGCCCGAGTCCGAAGTATGGGGCTCGATGATCGGGAACAGCTTCTTGATGTCGTCGCCGAAGAGATCGCTCTTCATCATGCCCTGGCGAGCAAACATCCAGTTCGAATTGCCCTTCACGGTGTTGATTTCGCCATTGTGAGCCATGAACCGCAGCGGCTGAGCACGGTCCCAGCTTGGGAACGTGTTCGTTGCGAAGCGAGAATGGATCATCGCCAGATGAGTCTCGTAGTCGGGTTCCTGCAGGTCCTTGAAGAACGGCAGAACCTGGAACGATGTCAGCATTCCCTTGTAGATGATCAGCTTTGTTGACAATGAGCAGATGTAGAACAACAGCGCCTGAGACAGATCGCTGTTTCGAAGCTTGTGGCTCGACAGCTTTCGGATGATGAACAACTGACGCTCAAACGCGTGCTCATCAAGCCCTTCTGCCGCTCCGACGATCAGCATTTCCATGTAGGGAGCACAGGCTCGGGCGGTTCGGCCGATGTCTGCTGCATCGAAGTCAACAGGAAGTGCTCTCCAACCCAGCAGCTTCTGTCCCTGCTGAGTAATGAACTCCTCAACGGTTTTCTTGCAGACAGCTCGCTGCTGTTCGTCCTGCGGAAGGAATACGATGCCGGCGGCATACTTTCCAGGGGCAGGAAGCGTCACATTCAGTTCAGACTGAGCAACACGAGCCAGGAACTTGTAGGGCAGGGCTGTCAGCATTCCAGCGCCGTCGCCGGTGTTGGATTCGCAGCCACACGCGCCGCGATGATCCATATGACGCAGAATGCGATCTGCATCAACGATGATCTGATGGCTTCGAACGCCCTTGATGTGGGCGACGAAACCGACGCCGCAGTTTTCATGTTCAAAACGAGGATCGTAGAGACCGACCGCATCAGGTGCTCCATAAGGCGGGCGATAAGGAGCCGGATACTGTTGACCGCGAACGTCTTCCATGGATCTTACCCTCTGTGACTTGGCTTCCTTCGAAATCCCGGAGACTCAACCGGCTGTTCACGAAGAGAGCATTTTCAACGGACTTGCCGTTTGTTGACATTCCGACAAAGCCGGTCGGTTCGGCGTGCGCATCGAGTTCGCCACCAGAATTCGCTGACACACGGTTTCAGGAACACGGTAAAGGTCAGCGAGGTGGCAGGATGGCCCGTTTGGACGCGGCCGCACGTTTCGTTCCCACATTAGCAAGACATACCACTGCCTGCGCACCGGCGACATTCACACCGGCGTTTGCAATCGCCGGGCTTATGGCCGCTGATGACATTGCGGGAATCACAATGTGAGACAGAATCTGCATCGATGGAATTCCAAACCTGGCAATCAGGCGACTCCGGACATTCTCTGACGATGGCCTGTGGGCAGCCTTACGTCAGTCAGAGATCTGCAGAATTGTGGCAGCGTGACAACTCGAAAACAAGCAAGCAGCCGCATCGACTGCAGGAACCCCGAATTCTGCAAACTTCCTCGGGAAATCTGGGCAATCCAGACCAGTCCCAGAGTGCTCCGAACAAGGGCGGAATACGCACGGTACACTCGTGCCCCAAAGGAGCCTGCCGGAGTGGCTCCAAGCTCACCCGTCACGTCGTTCGCCTTAGGCCAACCAAGCGCACGACGTATCCCGGAAAACAGAGGAAGACTCGAACAGGCTGGAATTCCCGCCGGAAACTCAGCTTCGCCCTAATTCACGGTCCATCAGCCGGACCAGACTGGCCAGCGAGGAGACCTGCATCTTCTTCATCGCCTTGCCGCGGTGTTTCTCCACAGTCTTGATGCTGATTCCCAGCTGAATCGCGATGCCTTTATTGGTCGCACCTTCATACACAAGCTGAATCACTTCACGCTCGCGTTCAGAAAGCCGGGACAGATAGTTTTCACCGTCCGCCAGCAATGGGGGAAGCGCCTGTTCAGAGCTTTCGGCGTTCTGTAGCTGACGAAATCCTTCTGCTACCGCCTCCAGGAGTTCTCGGCGATCGAATGGCTTATCCAGCACAGTCACGGCCCCGGACTTCATGGCCGCAACCGCAAGACTCGTTCGTGGAAACGCCGTCACGAGGATGACTCGAAAATCGCTTGGTCTCGCAGACAACCGTCGCTGAATCTCAATGCCCTCGACCTGATTCATCACCTGATCCGTCACCACGACACCCGGTGGCAACTGAGCAGCTTCCGCGACAAACTGAGCCGACGACTGGTAGGCCCGAACGTCGTAGCCCGCCTGCCGCAGCATCATCTGCACCACTTCAAGCACTGCTGCGTCGTCATCAATCGCGTAAACACGTCGACCCGCCACCGATGAAGCGCCATCAGGTGACTCGATCCCTGTCAGTGATCTGGATGTCTCAGTGTTGAAAACCATAACGAAGGCCACACGCTAATGGTGACATGGGCTGGTAAACGGCGTTGATGCCCAAAGCGGGAGTTACCCCATGCAGAGATGCTCTCACGATGTCAAAACTTGATGGATTTCACCACAAGCTGAGGAATACCATTGATTTCGGCGACAAACACAACCGCAGATCGGACTGGAATGACAAGAACGAGGGGAAACCCCACTCAAAATGTATAAATAATCACCCCAAAGTAAGTATTTCCCTCTGATCTCGTATGCCCGCCATGGGATTCCTATGCCACGCAACTCCCCTGAACTCCCCAAAAAATCCAACCAGGAGTCGATTCTCCAAATCACCACATGACCAGTTCACGCCTGAGGTGTTCCGGCACACCAATCGTCGCGTGCCGCCAACAACTCACTTCGAAATGGTACATCGATGGTGCAGACGTCCTGTAAGTTCAACAGCGCTCGCTTTGGCGACGCCTTTGACCGATTCCTTGCCTCCGGGCTGTTCCCAGGGAACCGGAATACAGTACAGTCCGAGTCGATACACTTTTCGTTGCCATGGATGGCCAGATGTCTCCCGCAGAATTTCCGATCGATGCTGCAAACCTAGTTGCGGCAGCTGAATCCAACACCGCCGCGACTTGGCTATTGGTCGGCGTTTGTGGTGCGGGAATGCAAAGTCTGTGTGAACTGCTTGTCTCAAATCCAAACATTCATGTTGTTGGGACGGATTTGGATGCTGCGACTCTGCAGACCGTCCAGAGTCGTTTTGCAGACCAGTTTACTTCCGTCCCATGGAACGACGCACAGCAACTGCAGGCCCAGCGCGTTGCTCGAGCAGTCTATTCACTTGCGGTTCCACCTTCTTCGATTCCGATGCAGTGGCTCAAAAACCACGGCGTCCCGCATCAGTCATTGCCCGAAGCCCTCACGCAACTTCTGGGAACACGACAACAAGTCTGTGTCGCGGGAACTCATGGGAAGTCTACCACTACGGCGATGATCTCATGGATACTGCACCAGTCGGGAAGCCCCTCGCCGACGTTCGTAGGTGCAGAGCTTCAGCGAACATCGCAGCGAAAACTGCCGGCAAAGAAATTACCGACGGCTCTCGCACCGGCTGTGATTGAGAGTTGTGAGTATCGAAATACCTTCCTGAATTATTCTCCTCAGATCGCTGTCGTGACCAGCGTCGAAGCCGATCATTTCGACTGGTTCAAAAACGATGACGAACGATGTTCCGCGTTCCGGAAGTTCGCTCAAAGTGTCCCGAGCTATGGCTGGCTGGTCGTGAATGGCGATGACGGTCTCGCAGGAGGCTTAAGCGAACAGGTATCCTGCAGGGTACTGAGATACATGATCCAGGGGACGCCCAGCGCTGGTTCAACAGATGCTGGCTCAGGCAATGTTGGCCGGGATGTTTGGTTCATCGACAAGGTGTCCCAGCCGGTTCAACTCCCTGTTGATTCGGCCACCGGAACTCCTGTTCGATTCCGGCAGACGTTTCAACTGCGTCTCCCCAACCCGAGCTCGGGCACCCCAACCGTCAATTCGCTGGAGGTGACATTGGGACAACCGGGGCTGCACAATTGCCGGAATGCCACAGCGGCCATCCTGGCGACCATGGCGCTGGGAGTTCCTCTGGAAGCTTCAGCCAAAGCACTCAGGACGTTTCCAGGGATTCGGCGTCGGTTTGAATATCGAGGAAACTGGCGGGGAATTCACTGGATTGACGACTACGCTCATCATCCGTCTGCGGTGCGAACAACCCTCCAAACGGCTCGACAGGTCTTTCCGGGCCGTCGGCTGATCGCCGTTTTTGAGCCTCATCAGATGAGCAGGACGACGGAACTGTTTGCCGATTTTTGCGACGCCCTCGGACTGGCGGACGAAATTCTGGTACTGCCAGTCCTGCCGGCTCGAGAAGACGTGACAGCGGCTCAGTGCATCAGAACATCAGGGCAAATCGTTCGAACGGTGAATCATGACCGCATTCGGGCATTCCTGATGACGAATCTTGACCAGGTTCAGGGAAGATTAGACCATTCAGCCCGACCCGGCGACGTGGTCATCTCCATGGGGGCAGGCAGGACACATCAGATTCATGACGAAATCCATCGAAGACTTCAGCGAGATTTTGCAGCGTGAGCAGCCAATGGCTCCTCTCACCTGGTTACGACTGGGCGGACCTGCGGAGTATCTCATTACACCTCGCACCGAACAGGAACTGCTGGACGTTGTGCAGGCATGCCGCCAGCAGAAACTGCCCATCCACATTCTGGGAGCGGGTTCGAATCTGCTGGTTCGCGAAGAAGGTGTTCGCGGCGCGGTGATCCGGATTATTGAGCCTCTGCTTTCCGGCGTTGAGGTCCAGGGCAATCTCGTCACCGCCGGTGGTGGAACTCTGCTGTCTCATGTGATCACCGAGGCGGTCCGCGCCGGACTTGGCGGGATGGAACATCTCGTCGGGATCCCCGGAACCATCGGCGGCGCAGTCGTTGGCAACAGTGGCGGCCGAACAGGTGACATCGGGCAACTGGTCAGTTCCGTCCGAGTTCTCACGCAGGACGGGATGGTCGCAGTTCGCCGTGGCGACGAATTGTCCTTCGCCTATCGTCGCAGCAGCATTCAGGACCTGGTGGTTCTGTCTGCTGTCCTGGAACTTCACAAGGACGACTCCGAAGAGCTGACTCGCAGAATGCGGAAGAACTGGATCCTGAAGCGATCGACACAGCCACTGGCTGACCAGTCCGCCGGATGCATCTTCCGAAATCCTCGCGGCCTGAGCGCCGGAGCATTGATTGAGCAGTGCGGACTGAAAGGCATGTCGGTCGGAAAGGCTCGCATCAGCGAACGTCACGCAAACTTCATCGTGACAGAAGAAGGCGCGACCAGCAAAGATGTCGAACATCTGATTTCACGCATTCAGAAGTCCGTGGCCGAGAAGTTCGCGGTTGAGCTGGAACTGGAAATCCGAGTCTGGTGATTCGGTCCGCTGCCGGGTCGATCATGGAAGGATCGATCACCCATGAAGATCATTGTGCTCGCCGGCGGCGCTTCAGCCGAAAGGGACGTCAGCCTCGAAAGCGGCGCGAATGTTGCAAAAGCATTACGCGAACGAGGACATGACGTTCAGATGGTCGACCCGGGATCAGGTTCTGTCTATGCCCTGAATCCCACCTGCGACGTCATCATCCCGATGCTGCACGGCACTGGCGCAGAGGATGGCGTCCTGCAGGAAGACCTGAGCCGGACCGGAATACCGTGGCTTGGCAGCTCAGCCGAAGCGTCACGATTGACGTTCAACAAGATCGCCACACGCGAGCGACTTGCGGCGTATGGACTTCCGATACCGGAGGGCATCGCCATCGAACGGGATCAGGCCAATACCGCGCTGAAGCAGTTTGCGGCGGTCCATGGATTTCCGATTGTTCTCAAGCCTGCCTGCCAGGGATCCAGCGTCGGAGTCAGTCTCGTTCGATCTCCGACCGAACTTGAACCAGCGATTGACGAAGTCTTCCGATGGGGATCACCAGGGCTGGCGGAACGTTACATCGAAGGCCGTGAAGTCACTGTTCCGGTCATCGATGGCACGGTCTTCCCGGCGATTGAGATCATTCCCGCTCGCAGCTGGTACGACTACACAGCCAAGTATTCTGATGATGCCACTGAGTACGTGATACGGCCCGCGAATCTTCCTTTGACACTGGATGATGTCGTGCTGAAGGCCTGCCAGGTTTGTGGCGTCACCTCGATCAGCCGCACGGATCTTCGCATCACTCCGAATGGTGAAATCTATGTTCTGGAAATCAACACTATTCCCGGCATGACATCACATAGTCTTGTGCCAATGTCCATCGCTGCCGCGGGATTCACAACAGGGTCGA